>JAYTQG010000181.1:0-72204 GCA_043746815.1 Thermoleophilia bacterium
GAGGGGATCGAGGACGCCTGCGCCGCGCTTGGCGATGGGGACGCCGGGGGAGCCATCGGGCGGGCGGGAACGGCATCTTCCGCGCTCCTTCCGCTCGGCGTAATCGTTCCGGCGCTTGGCGATCTCGGGACACGCCTTGGCGTGGCTCAGGAGACCCTGCAGGAGGCATTGCTGGAGCTGCGCGGCGAGCTCGGCACCTTGGACGCTGACCCAGGGCGCCTGGACGCATTGGAAGAGCGTCTCGGCGAATATCAGCGCCTCGATCGGCGCTACGGGCCCGGGACCGAGCGAGTGCTCCAAGTCGCAGACGAGGCGCGTGTCGCCCTTGCGTCCTTGGTCGATGGAGAGGAGCGCGACGCGCATTTGGACGCCGAGCGCGGAGCGCTGCTCGCCGCGACCGCGACGGCTGCCGACGCATTGCACAAGGCCCGTGCGGGAGCCGCGACGGCACTCTCCGCTGCTGCCGCCGCCCAGCTGGCGGACCTTGCCATGGGCGACGCCGCCCTGCGTGTCGCGATTGAGCGTGATGGGGCATCGCCCCCGAACGACCGGGTCACGATGTTCCTGCAGCCGAATCCGGGTCTGCCGGAATCACCCCTCGCCGACAGTGCATCCGGCGGTGAACTCTCCCGAGTGCTCCTCGCGCTCCAGTCAATCGCCGCAGCCGCGGAGCCGGATGCGACTTGGGTCTTTGACGAGGTGGATGCGGGGATCGGCGGGGTCACCGCCACCAGCGTTGCAGCGAAGCTCGCCGAGTTGGCGCGGACGCGCCAGGTCATCGTGATCACGCACCTTCCGCAGATCGCGGCCGTGGCAGACCGTCACTATCGCCTGGTCAAGGGCGTCGGGGAGGGGGGCATGGCGCGGACGGCAATCGAACCGGTCGAAGGCGACGCCCTGATCGACGAACTGTGCCGGATGCTCGGCTCCCAACCGACCGATGACGGCGCCCGCCGTCACGCCGCAGAACTGCTGGACCGGGGCGTCGCGAAGCCCGTGAAGCCACCCGCGAAGAAGCGCCGAACGGCCAAGGCGGCGTCGTAGATCCCGAGCCGCGAGGTTAGGCGGGAACGTAGGTCAACCGGATCACTTCCTCGCCAATCCGGTCACTCGTCACAAGGCGAAGCGGCGGACGGGGTCCGGCGAAATAGGGTTTGCCGTGACCAAGCACGACGGGGTGGAGGTAGATCCGATACTCGTCGATGAGGCCAAGTTCGGTGAGGCTGTGCGCCAAGTCCGGGCCAGCAACTTCGATCTCCCCCTCGCGCTCGGCCTTCAGCTCGCGGATCGCGCCCTCAAGATCACCCCCGACAAGGCTGGCGTTGGGGCCGACCGACGTCAACGAGCGCGAGACCACCCATTTCGGCTGCGTCCGCCAGGCCGCCGCGAAGGCCTGCCGCTCTGCATCCCATTCAGGATGATCGTCGTCCCAGTAGCGCATGGTCTCGTACATTCGGCGACCGTAGACACTGCCCGTGAGCCCCTGAGCCTCCTCGATGAAGTGGCGGAAGAGCGTGGGGCTTGGCCCAAATGCTGTGTGGTCGACGTAGCCGTCCAGTGACTGGTTCATTCCAAAAACGAGCTTGGCCATAGGAGTTCCTTCCTCGCGCAGGGTTGCCGCGTGGCTCAGGTTGGTTTCGGGGTCGCCGATACCGCGGGTAGGGCATCCCGATCGTGGGCTGCTACGTCTACGTTATTGGAGATGCCGTGTCGTCGAGTTCGAGGCGTTTGTTGCGTGTGGGCTCAGTGGTGGCGGGTGTTGTTGTTGGGGTTCCTGCTGTCGCGAGCGCTGCGACGCAGTCGTTTGCCTCGACGGGCGCGGAGCAGGTGTTTACGGTCCCTGCCGGTGTGTACGAGATCGACGCTCAGCTAGCGGGCGGCAACGGCGCCAATAGCTCGTATTCGGGCGGTGGGGGTGCTGGGGGTGCTGCGCGTGGCCGGGTTCCGGTTTTGCCGGGGCAGGTTCTCTACGTTGAGGTTGGTGGTAACGGTAGCGGCACGTCAGGCGGATGGAACGGCGGAGGCTCCGGTCGCACCTTCTTCGCCTATTCCGGTGGTGGTGGTGGTGGTGGGACTGATGTCCGGACGTTGCCGCTCGCGACGGCGTTGTCGGCGACAGATTCCCGGGTCCTTGTCGCCGGTGGCGGCGGCGGCGGTGGGTACGGCAATGCTGGTGGCTCGGCTGGCAATGCGGGGCCCGATGAGGGTGGGGCGGCGGGAACCCTCACGGTCGGGGCACTCGGCCTCGGCGAAAACTCCACCTTCGATGGTAGTGGTGGTGGTGGCGGTTTCCGTGGCGGCGCTGAATCTCCCGTTTTTCAGACCGGTGGTGGTGGTGGGTCGAGTTTCGCGTCACCGGTCGTATCTGGTCCCGTTCTCGGGGTGTCTGGCAGCGGGCCGGTAGCGAATTTTTGGTGGGGGAGCTCGGTGTTGGTTGACACGACGTCTGCTGCGGGCCGCTCGTTTGCGGGTACCCTTGGGTTTGTGAGTCCTGGGCAGGTTGTGACGGTGACGAACACGGGTGGGTCGCCGGTTGGTGTTCGTTCCATCACTGGCGCGGATGCTGGTGATTTCTTCCTGGCGGGTGATACGTGTACGAGTCGGGTTCTCGCGGATCAGAGGTGTTCGGTGACGGTGCGTATGGCGCCAACGGCGACCGGCACTCGTACTGCAACCCTCACGATCGATGGCGACACACCGACGACGGTGACGCTGACCGGGACGGCGTCCGCGGCTGCTGCTGGCCCTGCGGGGGCGAATGGATCGAATGGAGTGAATGGTGTTCCTGGTGTGGCTGGACCGGCTGGTGTGGCTGGACCTGTTGGGGAGCCTGGTGCTGCTGGCCCTGGGGGTCTCGCGCCGCGGGCCCCTCAGGACGCGATCGCACCGGACGCGCTTCACCTGGCACCTATCGCGTCTTCCCAGGGGGGCCGGTTCACGTTCACCCTTCCTGAGTCGATGACGGTGACGCTCACTGTGAAGGACAAGTATGGTCGAACGACGCTGGTGGGTTTCGCGAATGGTCTAGCTGGTCGCAACACGATCAGTTGGAATGGCCTCCTAAACGGTAGGCGCGCCCCGAAGGGCATCTACCGTGTGATCCTTCGTCCGTTCGGACAGACGCGTGCCGCGGTCACGAAGGTCACCATCCGGTAGCAACGCGACGAGCAGGAGTCCCGGTCGCGCCGCCCTCCGGGTGGCACGACCGGGGACCCAACGGAGGTACGTTCAATTGCCCTCGGTACAGGCTGGCATCGCGTACTGCACCGATCCGTTCTCCATAGATCCGGGCTCGGGACGCTGACCCTCAGTTGGCTTCCCTGCTGGCCTCTAGACGGTCTTCCCAGGTCCTGTCACCTCATTGGGGTCTGCCAGATTGGTTTTGGTCGCGGGACAGCGGGGTTGGTTGCCGCGTGGCTCAGGTTGGTTTCGGGGTCGCCGATACCGCGGGTAGGGCATCCCGATGTGGGCTGCTACGTCTACGCTATTGGAGATGCCGTGTCGTCGAGTTCGAGGCGCTTGTTGCGGGTGGGTTCAGTGGTGGCGGGTGTTGTTGTTGGGGTTCCTGGTGTCGCGAGCGCTGCGACCCAGTCGTTTTCCTCGACTGGGGCGGAGCAGGTGTTCACGGTCCCTGCGGGTGTGTATGAGATCGACGCTCAGTTAGCGGGCGGCAACGGCGGCGACGGCTCATTTCCGGCCGCTGGGGGAACCGGGGGGGCTGGGGGGGCTGCACGTGGCCGGGTTCCGGTTTTGCCGGGCCAGGTTCTCTACATTGAGATTGGTGGTACCGGTAGCGGCACCTCAGGCGGATGGAACGGCGGAGGCTCCGGTTTCAGCACTTTCGTCGGCACAGCCGGTGGTGGTGGAGGTGGAGGGACTGACGTCCGGACGTTGCCGCTCGCGACGGCGTTGTCGGTGACAGATTCCCGGGTCCTTGTCGCCGGTGGCGGCGGCGGCGGCGGCGGGGACATCCGTCCTGGTGGCGCGGCTGGCACTGCGGGTCCCGATGGGGGTGGGGCGGCGGGGACCCTCACGGTCGGGACGCTTGGCCTCGGCGGAAACGCGGCACCAAGTTTCTACGGCAATGGTGGTGGTGGAGGTGGTTTCCGTGGCGGCGCTGGCTCATCCGGCGGTCCCGATGGTGGTGGCGGTGGGTCGAGTTTCGCGTCACCGGTTGTTTCTGGTCCGGTTCTCGGGGTTGCTGGCGGCGGGCCGGTAGCGAATTTTTGGTGGGGGAGCTCTGCCTTGGTTGACGCGACGTCGGCTGCGGGCCGTTCGTTTGCGGGTACCGTCGGGTTTGTGAGTGCGGGGCAGGTTGTGACGGTTACCAATACGGGTGGGTCACCGGTTGGTGTTCGTTCGATCACTGGTGCGGATGCTGGTGATTTTTTCCTGGCGGGTGATACGTGCACCGTCCGGGTTCTCGCGAACCAGACGTGTTCGGTGACGGTGCGTATGGCGCCAACGGTGACCGGCACCCGTAACGCAACGCTCACGATCGATGGCGACACACCGACGACGGTGACCCTGACCGGGACGGCTACGGCAGCGGCCGCTGGTTCCACCGGGCCTACTGGTGCGAGTGGAGCGCCTGGTGCGAATGGGTCTGTTGGACCGGCGGGTGTGGCTGGTCCTGTTGGGGAGCCTGGTGCTGCTGGCCCGGCGGGTTTCGCGCCGCGGGCCCCTCAGGACGCGATCGCACCGGACGCGCTTCACCTGGCACCTATTGCGTCTTCCCAGGGGGGTCGGTTCACGTTCACCCTTCCGGAGTCGACGATGGTGACGCTCACCGTGAAAGACAAGCACGGTCGGACGACGCTGGTGGGTATCGCGAACGGTCGAACGGGTCGCAACACGATCACCTGGAACGGCCTCCTGAACGGTAGACGCGCCCCGAAGGGCACCTACCGGGTGATCCTTCGTCCCTTCGGCCAAACCCGTGCCGCGGTCACGAAGGTCACGATCCGGTAGCCCGACGACGAGCACGGGTCCCGGTCGCGCCGCCCTCGGGTGACACGACCGGGACCCTCCGGGACACGTTGGCTTCCCTGCGAGGTATCGACGGCCCCCCGTGTCAGACCACTAGCGCGGACCGGCCGTGATCGCCTGATTCGCCATGGCAATCATCGACGCCCGCTTTCCGGCAATTCCCTTCATCTGGACGGTGTAAACGAAACCCGTCTGAACCCAGGAGATGGAGTTCGGGCCACATGACGCGCCGCAGGTGAAAGCGTCGTAGCGCCCCCGGATACCCCGGGCGAGGGTGACGTTGACCTTCGCCAAGATTTTCGAACCCTTCCGCCCCTCAAAAAGTGCCACAAAGCAGGCGTTCGCTCCGCCGCAGTCCGGGGCGGCGTCGATCTCGAAGCCGTAGCTCGTCGTGGTCGCTTCGCCAGTGATCCCTGGGTCAGTCAACGCGATGTCGTTCACGAAGCGGTTCGGAAGGCGAATCGGCACCTGCGTTTTGGGCCGATTAGCGGCGATCACCGTTGCGAGTGCCTTCGGCACGTTGACGGTGCTTTTGGTCGGACCCATTGCCGTGATTCCTGGAACCGCAAACGCGGAGCTTGCGGTGACTGCCGTGATGAGAAGCGCGCGGGGTGTGTTCATGGCGTAATCGTAGTCTGACGATCCCGCTAGTGTTCACCGCTGAGTCAGGCGAGAGGAGATGCGGTGGAAAGTCGAGGCGTTCGCTTCGTGTTCGTGTCCGGGGGCGTCGTCTCCGGGCTCGGCAAGGGAATCACCGCCGCGTCGCTCGGGACCCTGCTGAAGGCTCGTGGGTACAAGGTCTGGCTGATGAAGTGCGACCCGTACCTGAACGTGGACCCTGGCACCATGAGCCCGTACCAGCACGGCGAGGTGTACGTCACCGAAGACGGCGCCGAGACCGACCTGGACCTCGGTCACTACGAGCGTTTCATTGACGAGAACCTGACCCGCACGTCGAACGTGACCACCGGCGCGGTCTACGAGGCCGTGATCAAGCACGAGCGTCGCGGCGATTTCGATGGGGCGACGGTTCAGGTCATCCCGCATGTCACGAACGAGATCAAGTCGCGGATCCGCGAGGCCGCATCGTCCTCCGGCGCGGACGTCGTGATCGTTGAGATCGGCGGCACGGTTGGTGACATCGAGTCGCTGCCGTTCCTTGAAGCCATTCGGCAACTGCGCAACGACATTGGCCGCGACAAGGTCTGCTTCGTTCATGTCACCCTCGTCCCATATCTGGACGCGGCAGGTGAGTTGAAGACGAAGGCCACCCAGCACTCGGTCAACGAACTTCGCCGCATCGGTATCGAGCCGGACGTCGTTGTGTTGCGCTCCGACCGCGAGCTGACCCAGGATATTCGCGACAAGATCGCGCTCTACGGTGGCATTCCCGCCCATGCCGTGATCTCCGCGGTGGACGCCCCCGACATCTACGAGGTACCGCTGCGGATGGAGGTCGAGGGCTTCGACACTGCCGTGCTGCACCGTCTCGGACTGCCAGCACCTCGGGCCGACCTGACCGACTGGCACACCCTTGTCGACAATCTGCACCGGTGCTCAGGAGTGGTCAAGATCGCGCTGGTCGGCAAGTACGTCCGTCTGCACGACGCCTACCTCTCGGTTTACGAGGCCTTGAAACACGCCTGCATCCACCACGGCGTCAAGCTCGAGGTGGACTGGATCGACTCGGACGGACCCGGCCTCGCGAAACGGCTTGCCGAGGCGGATGGGATCCTCGTTCCCGGTGGATTCGGGGGACGCGGAATTGACGGCAAGATCGCCGCGACACGCTACGCCCGTGAGGAGCGGGTTCCGTTTCTTGGGATCTGCCTGGGGATGCAGGTGGCCGTGATCGAATTCGCACGAAATGTCTGCGCCATGCCAGGTGCCCACTCCAGCGAGTTCGACCGTGAGACGCCGTTTGCCGTGATCGACCTCCTTGCCGAGCAGCGCCAGATCGAGGAACGCGGGGGCACCATGCGCCTCGGAGCCGACCCCGTGCGCCTGGTTGAGGGCACACAGGTTCGCGCGACGTACGGCGACAAAGAAGTGATCTACGAGCGCCACCGTCACCGCTACGAGGTCAACCCGTCGCTGAGAGATCGGCTTGAGGCGGGCGGGCTGGTGGTCAGCGGGACGAACCCCGATGGGCGCCTGGTGGAGTGCATCGAGCTGCCCGATCATCCGTGGTTTTGCGCCAGTCAGTTCCACCCAGAGTTCAAAAGCCGGCCAACGCGGCCACAGCCACTGTTCCGCGACTTCATCGGAGCGGTGGTCGCACGATCTCGCGCGGGTGATGCGCCGGAGGCACCCGCCGCAGCGGCGGTTCGGTGAGCGGCCTCTCAGAGGCTGCGGCGCTGACGGCTCGCCTCTGCGAGATCCCGTCTCCATCTCGGCAGGAGGGGGCGATGGCCGAGGCGCTCCGCACGGAACTCGCCGCCCTCGGCGCGGATGTCACGGAGGATGACGCCGCCACCGTCGTTGGCTGCGGGGCCGGAAACATCCTTGCCCGGTTTCCGGCGACCGCTCCTGGAATACCCGTCGCCTTCTGTGCCCACATGGACACGGTTCCGCAAAACGGCCCTATTGAGGTCATCGAGCGCGACGGTTTCCTGACGAACCGACACGAAACGATTCTTGGTAGCGACGACAAGTGCGCGGTTGCCGCGATGCTCGTGGCGCTGCGACGTATCGTCCGTGACGGGACTCCTCACGCAGGAATTGAACTCCTGTTCACACCGTGTGAAGAGATTGGCCTGCTCGGCGCCGCTCACGTCGACTTCACGAGCCTGCTTGCGACGCACATTTTCGTCTACGACCACACGGGCGAGGTTGGCGGTATCGTCACGTCGGCGCCGTCGCTGACAAAGATTCAGGCCACGTTCGTGGGCACCGCGGCGCATGCCGGGATTAGCCCGGAGGCTGGGCGCAGTGCGATCAATGCGGCCGCTGCGGCGATCGATCGCTGCCAATTGGGGCGCATTGACGATGCCACGACCGCCAACATCGGCACGATTGGCGGCGGCACGGCGACGAACGTGGTTGCTGAACGCTGCGAACTGCTGGCGGAGGCTCGCAGTCGCGATGAGGTGACGCTGTCGCGTCAGCTGGACGCCATGATCGACGCGATGACCTGGGCGGCCACGTGCCACGAGGTGGACCTGGCACTCTCGGTCCGTCCGGAGTTCACGGGGTACCGCTTGCGCGAGCGTGATCCGCAGGTGGCGATGGCCGCCCGCGCGCTGACGGCCTGCGGACGCGCCCCGGAGTACGTCGCCTCGGGCGGCGGGTCGGATGCGAACGCGTTCCTCGCGAACGGCATGTCCGCGGTCAATCTGTGCAACGGGATTGTCGCGCCGCATACCTCCGAGGAGCGTGTCCGGGTTGCCGACATCGACCTCATGGTTGACGTGACCCTGGCGATCATCGCGGAGGCGGTCGCGACCGGATGACGGATCCCGACGCGCTGGCACCCGCCGTCTCAAGTGAGTCGATCTTTGATGGCGAAATCGTCTCGCTGCGTGTGTCGCACTACCAGCGCCCCCACGGTGCCCTCGTCCGTCGGGAGGTGGTTGAGCATCCCGGTGGGGTCACGATCCTCGCCGTCCGCGATGGGTGTCTTGGTTTCGTGCGGCAGCCGCGCGAGGCCATCGGCCAGATGCTGTTGGAGCTTCCCGCCGGAAAGCTGGACGTCGACGGCGAGCCACCCTTGGCGTGTGCCAAACGCGAACTCGGTGAGGAGATGGGCGTACGGGCTCAAGGTTGGGTGGACCTCGGCACGATTGTCACCTCACCGGCCATCAGTACCGAGATCATCCATATCTTCCTCGCTACCGAGATCACTGCGGTCTCGGTGGAAGCGGGTGCGGAAGAGGAAATCGAGCGGATTTGGTGGCCCATGAACCGGCTGGGAGAGATTGTTGGCGAGACACTCTCCGACGCGAAGAGTCTCGCCGGGCTGATGCGCCTCGCCGCACACCTCGGCGCGCTTGCTCCAGAGGGTCCATTGAAGGGGCTGTGGTAATCTCCGCGGCGTTGAGACGGGGCGTGGCGCAGCCTGGTAGCGCACCCGGCTGGGGGCCGGGCGGTCGGAGGTTCAAATCCTCTCGCCCCGATTGACTGAC
The DNA here is from genome assembly GCA_043746815.1 of Thermoleophilia bacterium. Classification (GTDB taxonomy): domain Bacteria; phylum Actinomycetota; class Thermoleophilia; order Miltoncostaeales; family Miltoncostaeaceae; genus JAYTQG01. The sequence continues at coordinate 9,114 of JAYTQG010000181.1, forward strand.
CCGGTTCGGCCCGTTTGGGTCCGAAATGTGCCGAATGCGCTCACCGCGACTCGGTTGCTCGCAATCCCCTTCATTGCCTTCTTCGCGTTCACTGCGAGGGGGGACACCAGCCAGACGGCCGGTTGGATTTTTGCCGCGGTTGCAATCACCGACTTCCTTGACGGGGCGCTGGCGCGTCGGCTTGGTGTGGAAAGCGCGTTCGGCAAGATCGCCGACCCGCTGGCCGACCGCCTCCTCATCATCGTTGGGCTTGTCGGCCTGCTTGCGCTGGGTCGCGTCAATCCCGCCGCGCCCATCATCCAACTTGCCCGCGATGGTCTTGCCCTGGTTGCGTTCCCGCTCCTTGTGCGTGCGGGCTACCGGCCGAGAATCGACCTCGCAGGTAAGGTCAGCTCGTGGGTCGTCATGACGGCAATTCCGCTGTCGATGGGCTACCACTGGCCGTGGCTCCCCGCGTTCATGTGGTTCGCGGTTGCCCTCTCGGTGGCGACGCTTGCGAACTACACGCGCCAACTGCTTGCGGCTGGCCGCGAACCTCGTCAATCGCCGGACGCGCGGGCGGTGCAGTAAACTTCCGGGCGACAGCTATCGACCCGGTAAGGCGAAATCGACATGGACGAGTTGACCGATCTTTCGGGGCTCAGTAACGCGGAGTTGAAGACACTGATTGACGGCCTCCAGGTTGAGGAGCGCGACCTCTCATACCGTCGTCGGATGATGCATGGCCGTCTGGATCTCGCCCGAAATGAGTTGGTTCAGCGGCGCAAGCAGCAGAACCCGGCGGAACTCGCAAGCGTTGACTTGGACGAGTTGACCCGGATCCTGGCCGGAAAGTTGTCGGATCTTTCCCGGCTAGAGGGACCCGCCGAGTAGCGGGCGGGCACTGCCATGTACTGCGGACAGTGTGGCTTTCACCAAAGCGATGCCCACACCTACTGCGGGCGGTGTGGAGCCCTGCTCATCACCGAAGGGCAGACCATGGAGAGCACTGGGCCACTCGCGCTGCCCGAGAGTGACCGCGGTGCTGAGGTTGCCGCGGGACTGCGCGGGCGCGGCCCGATGCTCGCGATGCGCTGGGGCGGTGGCCTGTCGGGCGAGCACTTCCCGATCACTGATGAGCGGACAACGATCGGTCGCGACCCGTCGAATGCGATTTTCCTCGACGACGTGACGGTCTCGCGGCGTCATGCCTCGGTCAGTCGGCGGAGCGGCGAGTTGGTGCTTTCGGACCTTGCCAGCCTGAATGGCACCTATGTGAATCGCCACCGGATCTTGGCTGACCAGGCCCTTACCGACGGTGACGAGCTGCAAATTGGCAAGTTCCGACTCGTCTTCATCGACGGGTGACGGGCGAACCGGGCACGCTCTGGCCCGAGGACGACGCCCCGGACCCGCCGCGCGAGGGGCGTTTGTCGATCGGAGCGGTCTGCGATCTGCTGCGAATTGAGTTCCCGAGCATCTCGATCTCCAAGATTCGCTATTTGGAGGACCAAAAGCTCGTCACTCCACAACGCACTCCAAGCGGGTACCGCCTCTACACGCCACCGGAGGTCGAGCGTTTGCGGACGATCTTGCGGCTGCAACGCGACGAGTTCCTTCCGCTTCGGGTGATCAGGCAGGAGCTTGAATCGGCAACCACGGGCGGTTCGTTCAGTGCCGTTAACCAGGCGCGCCAACTGAAACGCGCGCAACTTGGTGAGCCCGCACCGACCCGGCGCCACAGTAGGAGCGAGGTGACCTCGGCCACTGGGGCAAGTCCGGCGATGCTCGCTGAGCTTGAGTCCTATGGTCTGATTACCCCGAACACCTCAGGCTACGACGAGACTGACCGCGAGATCATCACGACCGCGATGGAACTTGCGGCATTCGGAGTGGAACCCCGGCACCTGCGCCTGTTTCGCGTCAGCTCCGATCGGGAGGCTGGTCTCTTGGAGCAGGTGCTGTCCGCGGGGCTTCGCTCGCGAAATCCGGAGCGTCGCCGTGAAGCGGTCAACGATTTGGAGACCCTCGCTGCCCTTGCCTCGCAGCTCAGACATCTCACGCTGGTGTCGGTCCTCAGGCGCCTTGTGGCGAGCGGGTCGACGGCGCGATAAGGATCGGACGGCCGGTCAATGGGTCGACCGCGAGGGCACCAGGGAGCAGGCGTCCGGTGAGGACCTCAGTCGGAAGGCCACGGCTGTTCGGGCCAGGGGTCGACTGCGGGGCGTAGCTGCCCGGCAGCTGAGACACCGATGGTGGCGCGGGCGGTGCCGCGGGCTTCGGGATTGCGCGAAGACGAGCGGTGAGATCCAGACGACGGACGTCCAGGGTATTCGCGGCTGCCTGCAACTCGCCACCGCGTACCACCAGGTCATGTTCAGTCGCGGCACGAGTCGCCATCGCGGCGCGATATCGCGCGATCAGTCGCTGGTCGCGGACAATCACGGTCTGCTGGACGGCGAGTTTGGTGTCCGCGTCGCCCACTTGGTTGACGAGGACCTGCGCGATGCCGCTCGTCGGCGGGTCGCGGTACAGAGAGACGAGGCGGCTATTCAGGGCCTGGGCTGCCGCCTGGAACTGCACCTCGGCCTCGTCGCGCCGCGTTCGGACCGCAGCGAGCGCCACGTGCTGCCGATTCAGCTCCCGTTCGACGCCTGCCCGTTCGGCGACGAGCGCGCGGATGGCGGTCGTGAGATGGGCGCGGCGCTTGGCGTTCGTCGCCGAGGCCGGGGCGGCGACGACGAGGAGGGCGGCAAGGGTGGCGAACAGTCGGGTGCGTTTCACCCCATGCCTATCGGCAGGCGCGCCCTGGCGGCTTAGGTTCCGGGAAGGTAGCGCCGACGGACGTGCCCAATGAAGGCATCGCTCGTCAGCGGTGAGCCCGTCGCCAGGTGCATCAGCTCCGCCGTCGGGAGGGCACCGCCGTGGATGTGAACCCGTTCCCGGAGAAATCCAAGAATGCGTGCAAAGTCGCCTGCCGCGATTTTGGTTTCCAACGGCCCGTGCTCCCGCTCAAACGCGTCGGCCAGTTGTGCCGCGTACAGATTGCCGAGCGTGTACGTGGGGAAGTACCCGAACAGGCCCTCCGGCCAATGAATGTCTTGCATGACGCCGTTGGTGTCACTCGGCGGGGTGATGCCGAGAAGGTCCGACATGCCCGCGGACCACGCCTCGGGAAGGTCCTTAACGGACAAGGTTCCCCTGATCAGTGCAAGCTCAAGCTCAAAGCGCAGCAGGATGTGGAGGTTGTAGGTCACCTCGTCCGACTCCGTGCGGATCGGCGACGAACGCACCTGGGTCACTGCCCGGAAGAGGACGTCCGCATCGACATGCGCCGCGCCTGCGGGCAAATGCTGCTCGACGAGTGGCATCACCCAGCTCCAAAACGCGCGGGTCCGCCCAACGTGGTTCTCCCAAAACCGTGCCTGCGACTCATGGGCGCCCATCGACGGGGGCTCCTCAATTGGGAGACCCTCAAAGTCCGGTGGGATGCTCTGGTCGTACAGGGCATGGCCGCATTCGTGCAGCGTCGCAAGGACACACTCAAGCGGACTGTCGTCGCTTGCTCGGGTCGTCAGCCGCACGTCGAGCGCGTGAACCCGCGAGGAGAACGGGTGCGCAGAGATCGCGATGACGCCGCGGTCGATGTTGAACCCGACTGCCCCCGCAATGGCGTGGGCGAGCGCGATCTGGCCCTCAGCAGGCCACTCCCCGGGGATCTGGGTCCGGTCGGTCTGAGGGATTTCGCCGAGGAGGGGCACCAATCGACTGCGCAGGTCGGACAGCACCGGCTCGACCCACGCGGCCCGGGCTCCGGGCTCGTAGTCATCCAACAGCCCGTCGTACGGTTCGTCGCCGACCTCAAGCCGTTCGGCCTCTTCGCGTTTAAGTGCCACGAGGGGCGTCAGGGCCGCTGCGTATCCAGCGAAGTCGTTTGCCGGGCGCGCCTCGATCCACGTCGCTGACGCGATCGTCTGGACCTCTGATAGCCGCCGTACGAAGTCCTCAGACAGGCGATCGGCGCGGGTGCGACGACGACGGACCTCACGGAGCGCTGACGTCAACGCGGGCGCGCAGTCCGGCAACTCCTCCAGGGCGACAAGGGCGGGCTCAACGTCCGCACGGACCAGCGCGCGATGGGCGATTCCGGCCAGGCTCGCCATCACGGGCGCCCGTCCTTCGGTGGACCCGGGCGCCATCAAGGTCTCACGGTCCCACGACATCAGCGACAACGCGGAGCCAAGCGCGGAGACCTCGCGCAACCATTCGCTGACGAGGTCGTAGGCGGCCTGGACCGCGCGCGGGGAGTCATCCGGGATCATCGGAGGCACGTCAGGAGGTCCTTTAGACTGGTTCCATGGAGTCTGGGTCCCAACGCCGTCGCCTGCTGCACTGGTGGGAAGAGTGTCCGATACCAGTTCAGCTCGCTGTTGCGGCCGCAGTGCTTGTTCCCGTGTGGACGGTGATCAATCTGATGCTGAACCAACCACTGTTCTGGCGAGCGATCATCTACGGGGTATTTTGGGGTGGGCTTAGCGTTGGAGCCGTGTTTGGAGCCACCAGGTCCGAGCGGTCGCGACGGATTGAGGCAGACCGCCAGGGTCCGCCTCACGGCTGAATGCCCCGGATGAAGGCGTCACTTGCCCTCCGAAACTTCGCGACCGCCTGGCCGACCGAGGCGGAGTTGCCGCTTGGCGCTTCGTCCGCGAGTCCCAGCATGACCGACGCAACGTTTTGTCCCTGGTCCACGATGCGCGCACGGCGAGCCTCAAGCGTGGGATCGCTGAGGTGATAGTCGTTCATCCGGTCGACTGCCCCACGAAACGCCTCGGCTGACGCGCGGAGCGGGCCCGACTTCTCGGGAAACTGAGATGCGTTGGTCACGGAGGAGATGGTCGTGGAGTAGTCGCGCAGCGCACCGGTCAGCGCACTGGCGTCGCTCGCAAATCGGGAGGCGCCCGCGACCGCGGTACTCGCCGCTGGAACGCTTGTCGTCGGCGCCCCTTGGGAGACGGAGCCGGTGGATACGGCCGGGGCCGAGGAACCGCCGCAGCCAGCGAGGGCGAGGGACATCATTGGAATCAAAACCACTCGCACGGGACGCTGCATCGAGGGGAACTGCCTCACTCGGTCGGGATGGACTGAACCGTAGTGGTTCGCCGTCCCAATGCCCACTACGGATGTTTCATCGGCCATCGAGGACGGAGCTTGGTCCATCCAAACCCGATGGCCAGAACGAGTGAAAGAACACCCAGGCCGGCAACGTACGGCCACCGGGGACGCTCCTGCTCGCGGACTCTGACGGGCGTCGGTGTGGCGGGTGCGCGGGGTTCTGCGGCGGCCGCGGAGTCGAAGCTCTCTCCGCCGGTCGGCTTGCTTGCGGTGGCGGCACTCGCCCCAGGAGGGCTCGGTGCTGGGGTCTGGTCGCGAGGAGGCGCGACCTTAGAACGGTACGTGCTGTTGGTGCCGGAGGTGGGTGCAGCCTGAACCTGTTCCAACTCGCCTCGGGGCGACGGGGCCGCCGTTGGCCAGACTGCGACCGTGATCGCCGCGGCCGCCATCACGGGCGCCAGCGCACCAGCCAGGGCTGGCCACGCGGGTCGCCAGGCCCACCGGCGCCGAGTGGGCGCTGTCTCAGCGAGGCGTTCAACCCGGGCCCGGAGCGCCTGCGGGGCGCGGACCGTATCGGCGCGCAGTTCGCTGACCAGGTCGAGCAAGTCCTCTTCATTCCCATCGTTCGCGGTGGCGCCATCCACCAGCGCGTCGATGCGTTTTGGGTCAGGCAACGCTGGCGTCATGGGTCAACTCCTCCCGCAGTTTGGTCATGGCACGGTGGAGGGCAGTGGTGCAGGCACTCGGCTTGATGTCCAGGATCGCGGCCGCCTCGCGGGTATCGAACTCCAAGATGACGCGCAGCGCGATCACCTCGCACTCGGACGCGGTAAGTCGCTCAAACGCGCGTCGCATGTCGGGCGAGAAGCCGGTGGGAAGCTCGGTCGGTGGAACGGCCTCGGGAACGGCAACCAGCGCTTCCCGGCGGCGGCGGCGGCCATCGGCGCGCATATGGTCAAGCGCAGCATTCCGGGCAATCCGAACCAGCCACGCGGACGCTGGTCCGCGTCTGGGGTCGAACGATGCCCATGACTTGAGGGCCCGTTCAAAGGTTTCGGCGGTCAAATCTTCGGCGAGTTGTGGGTGGCGCACCATGTGCAAGAGGTAGCGATAGACCCCGTCCAGATGGGCGTCACAGGCCGAGGCAAAGGACGGTTGGGTGCCGGTCGAGTGGGGAAGTGTCAAGGCGAGGGTCGCGGTGCTCACACGATGTCTACGCCGCCGAGGGGGCGATGGTCACCGCCGGACCTCCAGCGAGGCGGCGGCATGGCTACCGCGGGTACGATAGTCGTCGCGAACCAACGACCAAGGGATCAGGATGGCTTCAGCTTCGACGACGTCGATCAGCGGTATCGAAGAGCTTCTGGGAGACCGCGGGGAATACCTGCTCGCCCACCGTTCAACGACCATCGACGCCTCGCGCCTCCAAATACCGAGCGCAAATGTGGTGGGCGACTCCTTCGTGCCGTCGGATCGTCCCGTCCCGGTACTCCGGGCCCTCCAGACGCTCTTCGGCACTGGCCGTCTCGCGAACACGGGCTACCTATCGATCCTGCCGGTGGATCAGGGAATCGAGCACTCCGCCGGTGCATCGTTTGCGAAGAATCCCGACTATTTTGATCCGATCAAGATCGTTGAACTCGCGATGGAGGGTGGCTGCAACGCCGTCGCGACGACCCTTGGTGCCCTTGGCCTCGCGGCCCGCAAGTACGCGCACCGCATCCCGTTCATGTTGAAGCTGAACCACAACGAGTTCCTCTCATACCCAAACTCGTTTGACCAAACGATGTTCGGTAGCGTCCGCCAGGCCTACGAGCAGGGCTGTGTCGCCGTCGGGGCGACGATCTACTTCGGCTCGCCCGAGTCGCGTCGCCAGATCCGTGAGGTCTCCGAGGCATTCGCCGCAGCTCACGAACTGGGGATGGCGACGGTGCTGTGGTGCTACCTGCGGAGCACCGGCTTCACGAAGACCGACACGCACCCGGATCTGCACACCGCAACCGACCTCACCGGCCAGGCAAACCACCTGGGTGTGACGTTGCAGGCCGACATCATCAAGCAGAAGCTGCCGGATACGCCCGCTCCCGGATTTGACCTCCTCAAGTTCGGCAAGAGCGACCCGCGGATGTACTCAGAGCTGATCAGCGACCACCCGATCGACATGTGCCGCTACCAGGTAGCCAATTGCTACATGGGCCGCATTCCGCTGATCAACTCGGGCGGTGCCTCAGGCGACAACGACCTGCAGGATGCCGTCGCGACGGCCGTCATCAACAAGCGGGCCGGTGGCGCGGGGCTCATCTCGGGTCGTAAGGCCTTCCAGAAGCCGATGGTCGATGGCGTCGCCCTGTTGAACGCCGTCCAGGACGTCTACCTCTGCGACGAGGTTTCCCTCGCCTAGCCATCAAGTACTGCCCTCGGTCGCATCCGCAGACCTGCTCGCCTTGGGCGGGCAGGTGGAGCCGCTGGTCGCCGCTGGGGCCACACTGTTTCACTTCGATGTGATGGATGGCCAGTTCGTTCCGAACATCGCGCTTGGGAGTGAACTCGCCAGGCAACTGTCGGGTCGACTCAAGGGCCGTGCAACCCTGGACGTCCATCTGATGGTCAGTCGTCCGGGTGAGATTCTGGAGCGATTCCTCCCACTGGCGAGCTCGGTCAGCGTGCATCTGGAGGCTGATCCGCATCCGCATCGGCTGCTCGGGCGGATTCGAGAGGCGGGCTGCCACGCGGGCCTCGCGATCAACCCGGGGACGCCGATTGAGGCCGTCGCACCCTTGATTCCAGTGCTCGACTATGTCGTCGTGATGGGGGTGAATCCGGGGTTCTCAGGCCAGTCATTCATTCCCGAGACCGTCACCCGCGTGCGCGAGCTGCGGACGCTGCTGCCGGAGCGCGTGATGATCGAGGTGGACGGCGGCGTCGACGCGGACAACGTTGGCGAGCTGGTTCGTCGTGGGGCGAACTGGCTGGTTTCGGCCTCAGCAATTTTTGGTGCGCCGGATCCAACCGCCACGTACGAGAAGCTACAAGCCGCGACCAGCCATTGAGCGTGACGCCAGCTGAGGTCGCGCTCCTCGGCCGTGCCGCTGAGCTTGCAGGACGAGGACGGGGGCGCACCAGCCCGAACCCATTGGTCGGCGCCGTCGTGGCCCAGGGGGGGCGCATCGTCGGGGAGGGCTGGCACATGGGGCCTGGTTTGGCCCATGCGGAGGTCATGGCACTCGCCGCCGCGGGGCCGCGGGCACAGGGTGCGACAGTGGCCTGCACCCTGGAGCCCTGCTCGCACTTCGGCCGGACACCTCCCTGTACCGACGCCCTGATTGCCGCTGGCGTCCGGCGCGTCGTGATCGGGGTGCTGGATCCCCTTGAACGAAGTCGCGCCCAGGGCGTTGCGGTCCTCACCGCAGCGGGAATTGAGGTCGCGGTGGCCGAGGGCGGGTCCGCGGAGGCCTGCTGGGAGGCGAACGCGGCCTTCCTGACATGGGCGAGCACAGGGCAGCCGCTTGTGACGCTGAAGCTTGCGACGAGTCTCGACGGCAAGATCGCGACGGCCTCGGGTGAGAGCAAGTGGATCACCGGGGGCCCCGCCCGCGAGCGCGTCCATCAGTGGCGTGCAGCATCGGACGCGGTGATGATTGGCATCGGAACGGCGTTGGCGGACAACCCAACGCTCACCGCACGTGACGTGGCCGAGGTGCACCGCCAGCCGCGGCGTGTGGTGGTGGACTCGGGCGCCCGCCTTCCGCTTGACAGTGCGCTCGTTGCTGGTGCCGGTGATGTTCCGTTGACGGTGATCGTCACGGACGGCGCGGATGCGAATCGGGTCCAGCGGTTGACCGATGCGGGTGCAACTGTTCTTCGGGCAGGAGGTGGACCGCGCGTTGATCTCGGCGCGGCACTCACGGCCCTTGCAGCCGACGGCGTCCTATCGGTGTTCGTCGAGGGGGGAGCCGAGCTTGCCGCGGGTCTTGTCGAGGCGAACCTGGTCGACCGCGTCGCCTGGTTTCTCGCACCGAAACTGATCGGTGGCGCGGGAGCCCCGGGTGCGCTTGGAGGGGTCGGCCTCGCCAGCCTGGCTGACGCGCCCCGGCTGACCCGGATGGCCGTTGAGCAAATCGGAGAAGATGTCCTTGTGACCGGGAGCCTGCGCTGATGTTTACGGGACTCATCGAAGAAATCGGCGCCGTCGCTGCGATCACCCGGAACGGACCGGGGGCACGCCTCACAATTCGCTGTCAGACCGTCCTCGAGGGGATCGCCCTCGGTGACTCCGTCGCGGTCAACGGTGCGTGCCTCACGGCCACCGAGATCACGGACTCGTCGTTTGCCGTGGACTGTGTCGCGGAGACCCTTTCCCGCACCGCGATCGGAACACTCGAGGTCGGAACCCCGGTCAACCTGGAGCGCGCCATGCGCCTCGGCGACCGCCTGGGCGGCCACCTGGTGCAGGGCCATATCGACGGTACCGGCGAGGTCGTGGCCCTGACCCCCGAGGGCGACAGCCTCCGTGTTCGGGTCCGCCTCCCCGAGGACCTCTGCAAATACGTGGTCGAGAAGGGAAGCGTCGCGATCGATGGGATTTCGCTCACCATCGCTGAGCGTCACGACGATGGCCTGACGGTCGCGCTGATCCCGCACACGATGGCGCACACGACGCTCGGCCCCGCCAGCCAGGGACGGATGGTCAACCTGGAGGTCGACCTCGTGGCAAAGTATGTGGCCCAGCTGGTTCAGCCGTACCAAGGACGTTGACCGTGGCGACAATGGCGTATCCGTTTGCATCCATCGAGGAAGCCATCGAAGAGATTCGGGCGGGCCGGATGGTGGTCGTGTGCGACAACGAGGACCGCGAAAACGAGGGCGACCTCGTCATGGCCGCCCAGTTCGCGACACCCGAGGCCGTCAACTTCATGATGACCCACGCCCGCGGTCTGATCTGCCTGGCGCTGACGGGTGAACGGATCGACCAGCTGGGATTGCGTCTTCAAGCCAAGCGGAACGAGTCGACGCTTGGTACCGCGTTCGTGGAGTCCATTGAGGCCCGCGACGGCGTGACGACGGGCATCTCGGCGCCCGACCGGTCGCGGACGATCATGACGGCCATCGACCCGAACATGAGTCGCGACGACTTGCGTACGCCCGGGCACGTGTTTCCGCTACGCGCTCAGGACGGCGGCGTGCTGAAGCGCTCCGGCCACACCGAAGCCGCCGTCGACCTCGCACGGCTGGCGGGCCTCATTCCCGCGGGTGTCATCTGCGAGATCGCCCGCCCCGATGGGACAATGGCGCGGGTCGCGGATCTGGTGCCCTTCGCCGAGGAACACCGCCTCAAGATCATCACGGTCGCCCAGCTGATCGAGTTTCGTCGCCAGAACGAGCGGTTGATTGAGGCGGGGGTCGGAGTCCGTCTGCCGACCGACCATGGGGACTTCACGGCCGTCGGCTATCGCAGCCTGCTGGACGGCAAGGATCACCTCGCGATGGTCCGCGGGGAGGTCGCAGGAAAAGAGAACGTACTGGTTCGCGTCCACTCGGAGTGCCTGACGGGCGATGTCTTTCACTCCCGCCGCTGCGACTGCGGCCAACAGCTGGACCGCGCGATGGAACTGATTGCGGAGGCGGGGGAGGGTGTCTTCCTCTATATCGCTCAGGAGGGGCGCGGGATTGGCCTCTTGAACAAGCTGCGGGCCTATGAGCTGCAGGACAACGGACGCGACACGGTCGAGGCAAACCTCGAACTCGGCTTCCCTGCTGATCTTCGCGACTACGGCATCGGCGCCCAAATCCTCGTGGACCTTGGCCTGACGTCGATTCGCCTCCTCACCAATAACCCGAAGAAGCTCGTCGGACTGGAGGGGTATGGCCTCCGGATCAGCGAACGGGTGCCGATCGAGATCCCACCGGGTGACGACAACCGCCGGTACCTGCAGACCAAGCGCGACAAGATGGATCACCTCCTGCATCATCAGGATCTTCGGTTCGATGAGGACGAGCCAGCAGAGGGCACCGAGCCGTAATGGCGAGGATCGGCCCGCCTCCGCCCGCGCCAGTGTTGGAGCGCTCGAACGTGCGCGTTGCGGCCCTCGTCGCGGGGTTTCACGAGGGGCTGGCGACGCAACTGTTGGACGGAACGCGCGGGCGTCTGACGGAGTGCGGCCTTCCGGGCGGCGCGCTTGCCGAGTTCTGGGTGCCCGGCGCCTTTGAGTTGCCCCTGGCCTGTCAGGTCGCGGCGGCGACCGATGACTACGCGGCGCTGATCGTCCTCGGGGTCGTGATCCGTGGTCAGACACCGAACTTCGACTACATCTGCCAGGCGGCCATCAACGGGATCGCCAGCGTCGGTCTCGCATTCTCAATTCCGATCGGGTTTGGCCTGCTGACCGTCGACAACGTGGCTCAGGCCGAGGCCCGCGCAGGCGGTGACGTCGGTAACTCCGGCGTCGACGCGGCTGACGCCGCCGTGAAGATGTTGAACCTTGGTGGTCAGCTTCAGCGTTAGATCCCGAGTTGGGAACGTGCGTAACTGGGGCGCGACTCCCGAGGAGCGCCGACGCGTCTACCCCGCGGATGCGCTGCTGCCTGAGACCTCAGAGCGCCTGACCCGCGCGGTCAGCGTCTCGGCACCGCCCGCAACCCTCTACCGGTGGCTCTGCCAGATGCAGGTCGCGCCGTACAGCTACGACCTCGTTGACAACTTCGGCCGCAAGAGTCCTCCGGAGCTGACCCCCGGGGCGGAGCACCTGAGCGTCGGGCAGACCTTGATGGTGGTCTTCCGACTGACCAACGTTCAGCCGGGATGGATGTTCACGGGTGTGACGCGCCCCTGGTGGGGGCGGCTGTTCGGCCAGGTCGCGGTGACCTACGCCGCGGAGCCCGTCGACGAGACGCACGCTCGACTGGTCAGCCGGATGGTCTTTGCGAGCCAGTCACGCCTCGGACGCCTACGGGCGGTGGCGCTCACCTGGGGCGATCTCGTGATGTTGCGACGCCAACTCTTGAACCTCAAAGGCTATGCGGAGCGTGACGCAACTCGAGATCCAGCAGCGTCCGCTTCGCTTCCAGTCCGCCCCCAAAGCCGCCGAGGCCGCCGCCGGTTGCGATGACGCGGTGACAGGGGAGGACGATGGCGACGGGGTTTCGTCCATTCGCCGATCCCACTGCGCGCACTGCCGCCGGGCGCCCGATCCGCTCAGCCTGCTCGGCGTAGCTGACCGTCTCGCCGTAGGGAATCGTCGCGAGGGCGTGCCAGGCATCCAGCTGAAAGGGCGTACCGGTCAGGTCAAGCGGCAGATCGAAGGTCATCCGTGTGCCCGCGAAGTATTCGTCCAGTTGGCGAACCGTTTCCTCAAGGTGACGGTTCGCTCCCTCCACCGCGTCGCCCGGGTCGACCTCCCAGCCAACGTGCTGCAGCCCGATATCCGACGCGACGAGCGTCAGGGCTCCAACGGGACTGTCAACGGTCTGCGTGTGGCGTGTCACTTACGTCTCCTTCGTCGGTGCAGTATCCAGTGATGCCCAGAGGTGGTGGGCGGCGTAGGCCCCCCAGGGGCGCCAGCGCTCCGCCAGGGCGGCGACTGCTTGCCGGTCGGTTGGATAGCCGAGGCGGGCGATGGCGTTCACCACGCCGAGATCCGTTGGCAAAAACGCATCAGGGTCGCCGAGTGCTCGCATCGCAATGTAGCTCGCCGTCCATGGTCCGATCCCAGGTTGCGCGACCAGCCGGGCGAAGGTCTCTTGACGGTCGGCACCCGGGTCCAGGACAAGGTCCCCCGCCGCGAGGACCTTGCAGAGCCCGACAAGGGCGGCCGCCTTCGCGCGGGGCATCGGGAGCGCCGCGGGGTCGCTCTCGGCGATCGCGTGCGGCGTGGGAAAGAGGTGGGTGATGTCGCCGTCGGGCTCTGGAAGCGCTGTGCCGAGGCGGACCGCGAGCCGTGCCGCCTGGGTCCGGGCGGCGGCCACCGAGACCTGTTGTCCAAGCACGGCGCGGACCGCCAGTTCTGCTCCGTCGACGCTTCCCGGTACGCGGCGACCTGGAGACGCGGTGACAAGTGTGCCGAGGATCGGATCGGCGCCGAGAGCGCCGTCAATTGCGACCGGATCGGCGTCCAGGTCCAAGAGGTGTCGGCACCGCTCAACCGCTGCGGGGAGGTCACGAAGGTCGTCCAGTCGCAGACTGCACGCGACGTGACCATCCGCCGGGGTCAGCGTCACGACCGCCGAGCCGTTCGGAAGTCGCAGGCTGCGGTGGAGCGTTCCATCAACCAGCGACTCGACGCCGGGAACGGCACGTGTACCCAGGAACTCGATCAGCCCGACTCCATGAAACGGGGCACGCACGGGAAGGCGCAGGGAGAGCAGCCCTGACGGTCCGGCGAGGGTTCCTGGCGGTGCGCCCCGGCGAAGTTCCGTCGGGGAGGACGCGAAGACGGCGCGCAGCGTGTCGTTGAACTGTCGGACGCTGGCAAAGCCTGCCGCGAATGCGACCTGCGTGAGTGGAAGCGCACTGTTCTCGATCAGGACGCGGGCGGTCTGGGCGCGCTGGGCGCGGGCGATCGCAAGGGGTCCTGCGCCAAGTTCTGCGGTCAGCTGGCGGCGGACGTGGCGCTCGTCGTAGCCGAGGCGGCGCGCAAGGCCACCGACGCCCTCCCGGTCGACAAGGCCATCCGCGATCAGGCGCATTGCTCGCCCGACGATATCCGCCCGCTGGTTCCACTCCGGCGACCCAGGCGTTGCGTCCGGCCGACAGCGCTTGCAGGCCCGGTGGCCGGCGGCCTGCGCCGCGGCGGGTGTCGCGTAGAAGCGCACGTTCTCACGCTTCGGCGTCCTGGCCGGGCAGCTCGGGCGGCAGTAGATACCGGTCGTGCGGACACCCGCGTAGAACCACCCATCAAACCGAGTATCGCGGCTCGAAAGAACTCGGTACTGGCGGTCGAAGTCGTCGCTCACGCTGCCATCCTGGCACGAGTGCCGGCCAACAACTAGCGGAAAACGGACAGGCGAGTGACCTCGGATCGTCGGCGGCGCGCCGTTGAAGTGGTGCGCCGGGAGCGTCCGCGGTGGTGAAGCGGGCAACCACGTTCAGACTGACGTACGCTTAACGAGATAGGGCCCCACGCGTGGGGCCCTTCCAATTCACTGGACACCCGCGAGCGTTTCGGCGGGACGATCCGGACCGGACCTCGATCGCGGACGGTGAGCGGCGAGGCAGTCGGTGCCTAGCTGCGTTGAGCCGAGTTGGGCCAAATGACGCGTAAGTCGATCCCTCGGGCGCGGGCGTACGAGACGACGTCCGCTGTGCCTCCCTTGCCAGCCGCAGGTTGCCCGTCCCAGACCGCCACGAGAACATCAGATCGATCGGCGATCTCCTTCCCCGCAGCGAGAAAGGCGGCCTGACTTGGCTTCTCGAAGGGCAAGATAGTGTTTTCGGTGGCTAGGGCGACAAGGGCCCCGTACGCAATCTCGCTACCGGCAGAGCCGAAGCTCTTCTCGTAGCCCTCGCTCGGGGTGATGACATGGAGGCGCCCACCCGCCGCCAGGACTGCGAAGGCGAACAGTTGGTCAGCCCCCTCGGCCAGGCTCGTCACGCCGACGATCTCGTCGCCCGCCTCCTCAAGCAGGATGCCGCAGATGTGTGCCGCCACCAGGCGACGAGTGTGAGCGCCTAGATTCTGGTGTCCTGTGCATCCGAAGCGCTTCATAGGAGACTACGGTTTGCAAGCCGCCAGAAGTACCGGCCGAGCGCAGTGAGGTAGACGTGACCACTCTCCATCGCCACCCAATAGTGGTCGCGGTGACTATCCGTTGTAACGAGGTTGGCGTTGCGCAGCTGGCCGAGATAGTCGAACTGCTGCTGCTCGACTGTGCCAGGTGTCGCTTGCGTAAATGGACGGCCCGCTCCCTCATGCGCGGGTGTGAGTTGCAGTCGGGCGTCCTCGCTCGGGAAGTGGTCGGGAAGCTGGCGGAGCAACTGGGGGTCCAGCCACGGCGGGCCGATTCGAAGGACTACCGGTTCAGTCAAGTGGGCCTTGAGCACTGGTCGTTGCTCCCAGGCGTCGAACGACGGGCTGATGTAGCTGTAAAGGCTCAGTGCTGTCACGTTCCCGCGGTGATCGGTCGCTCCTCCTTCCAGGCCGTCGAGCAAAACGCGCGTGAACGCTCCATGCCCTCCGGCCTCCTTGGACGGCTCCGTGCCTCGGCTTGCGGCCATGATGGTGACGTTTTCCCTTACGGTAGCGACATTGAGTCGGAAGCTCTCGGCCACGCCCGTGGATTGCATTCCTGGGGTGTTGCCGGTGTCACCGCTGAAACAGCAGTCCAGCAGGATGGTCACGCTGCGCGCAGGAGAGTCATTTGCCAAGGTCACGAGGTCACTCATCGAGACGCCGTAGCTATTTGGCGTCGCGTCCTGAGTGACGAGCTCCGCGCCCCAGGGAGTCGGGGCCCCGTGTCCAGCGAAGTAAAACAGTAGGTCGTTGTCGCGAGCGTCCACGAACAAATCAGCGAGACGCCTTCGGAGGTTCTCTCGGGTAACGGTACCTACACCCGTCTCGCTCGTGACGAGAGTGGTGCGCCAATTTGGGCTCCCGTCATCATGCACTTCGAGAAGTTGGCTAAGGGCGGTCGCATCAGCAACGCAGCCAGCGAGCGAACTGACGGTGGCGTATTCATCTACACCGACCAGAAGGGCGCGCTTCATGCTTTTAACCCTTGTTCTTCCCTTCGCCCATCATCTGATCTACCGCTGCGGAGACCGCCTCCCAGGTCCACCCAATGGTCCTGCTGCGCGCCAAGCCGTTCGGAAGCGTGCTTGCCTTGTCGGCTCCGCCAACGTACACACCGAAGAAGGGAACGTTCAATTCGCTTGCCATGGCGATTTCCTTGGCGACGCCCGTCGCGCTCGTCATTGATTTGCCAACCAGGACGACGCACATGTTCGTGCTCGCCATTTTCTCCTTGATTGGAGCTTCCCATTTGGCCTCCGGGAGGTTCTGTTTGCTCGACCAGTCCTCAGCGGTGAAGGGAGTCGGCGAGTCCGTCCTCGCCTGGCCTACAAACAAGTTCTTCTCGGCCAGGTTGTGATCAAAGTCGAAGCTGATGAACGCGCGTGGGTCAGCCATTGCTACCCTCCCAGGATCGGATTCGAGATAGGTGAGCCCATCCGCATGCCCGGTCGGCACGACGCTCTGCAGAGTGCAGCGACCAGGGTTGGTTGAAGGTAGGGCCGAGGCGGTCCTGGCGGTGCCCCGGACGCGGCAGCTGGTTCCAGGCAAGCTCAGCTAGCGAGGACCGCGGAAGCGTGGCGAAAGGTTGTGGCCGAACCGCGGGTCGATCTTTCAGAGGTGTTGCTTCAGGGATCCAGACGGCCGAACTGGCGGGGATGCTCCTACTGTGTGCAGCGCCGCGGCGCACGCTTGCAGACCGCCGGAGCTCTGATGCCGGAGCCGGACCGGGCGCGGCATCGCAGCCAATGGGCGGGAAGGAAGCGAAGAAGGACGGGCCAAAGTGTTTACAGATAGTGACTAGTTGTATACACTTCGGATCATGACGGTCGTGACGTACGCGGTGTCGGATGAACGCGCCGAGCGGTTCACGGTCTGGATGCGAGATCGATCCGATCCGTTCCGTCTATCGGATGCTCTTGCGCAGAACTGGAGCAGGCGCGATGTGTACGCCGCGCATCAGCGTGGAGATGTCGTGCAACTCTCGCGTGGAATCTACCGTTGGTCCGATGCTCCGGCGACCGGGCATCTGGACCTCTTGGCGGTCTCGCGCCGGGTCCCTGGCGGCGTGATTTGTTTTGGGTCTGCGCTCTCGTTTTGGGAGCTGACGGATGAGATTCCAGGCCTGGTGGATGTCGCCGTGGAACGCGGCCGCCGACGCCCGAGGATCGACTACCCACCAACCCGTGTCCATGTCCTTGCACCATCGACGTTCACCCTCGGCCAGATAGATGTCACGCTCGAAGGCGGCGAGAGCGTTTCGATCTACGATCCGGTGCGCTCGGTGGTTGATGCGTTCCGGTTTCGCCGGACCCTCGGCACTGATGTCGCTGCGGGTGCACTGCGACGGTACCTCGCTCGCCCAGGTGCGAGTCCTGTGGATCTTTTGACCTACGCCCGCCAGCTCCGCGCGGGCAGCCTGCTCGCGGACGCATTGGAGATCTTGCTGTGACACGTGGGGAGGAGGTCTACCGTGCGTTGCAGCGTCACGCACGCGAGAGTGGCCGGGGAACCCAGGAACTCTTGGAGTTCTACGTTCATGAGGCATTCCTCGACCGGCTCTCGCGGAGTCCGTACGCCGACCGCCTGGCCCTCAAGGGGGGTCTGCTCCTCGCGACGTTTGGGGCGCGTCGCCAGACGCGCGATGCCGATCTCCTCATCCGGGGCGTCGCTGGAAACCCGGAGGCGATCACGAGTGTGGTCACGCAAATCCTCGAGGTTCAGGTCGACGACGGCGCGAGGTTCGACATGACGGCAATCGCCGTCGCGCCAATCAGAGACCTCGCCACCTACGGCGGCTGGCGCGTCGCCGTCCCGGCCTTCGTGTCAACGGCGAAGCTCAGGTTGCGGCTCGACCTGAGCGTGGGCGACCCAATCGAACCGGAACTCACCAACTGCGTCCGAGTGTTGCCGGGCCTGCCGCCCATCCCGGTGCTTGCCTACCCGATCACCGGTGTGTTGGCGGAGAAGATCGCGACGATGATCGAGCTTGGTGACGCAAACACTCGTGATCGTGACTGGGCCGATGTGTATCTCCTGAGCTGTCTGCACACAGTCCAAGCGTCGACGCTGCGTGCGACGCTACTTGCCACCACTACTCACCGAGGCGTGCTCCTGCGACCGCTCGCGGAGGTCGTTACCACACTCCCCATATCACGGCAGGCAACGTATGCAGCGTTTCGCTCGCGCGCGGCGCCCCATCTGCCCGATGCCTTCGCCGAGATCACCAGACGAGTGATGGTCTTCGCCGAGCCGATCATCCGCGGAGACGCATCCGGTACCTGGGATCCATCTCGGGCGGAGTGGGTTTGAACCGGGAATCCCGAGGTTTTAGCCGCAGTTCACGCGGCCAGCGCACGCGAACGTCCGGGGGGCAGAGGACTAGCGATCGTAACTGCGGGACGCTCAGGCCCGACTCAACGCCTGAGCGCACCTCGCTACACGGCCTTGGTGACCTTGCCAGCCTTCAGGCAGCGGGTGCAGACGTACACCGACACGGGCGTGACGCCCTTGAGGATGCGCACCTTCTGCACATTCGGGTTGAATCGACGCGAGGTCGCCCGCATCGAGTGGCTGCGGTTGTTGCCGAACATTGGCTTCTTGCCGCAACAGTCACAAATTTTGGCCATGGTGGCACCCTTCTTCTCAGGGCGGGCACGGCGAATACCGCCCCGGACGACCCCGAATAGTGCCCGGAAATCGTCGCCGTCGCAACTCACCGGCGCCAGCCGGGGGCGCTGCGATCATTCCGCGTGTGCAGCCCGCCCCGCCATTTGGCTCCGCACGCTCCACGCTGTGGCCCGAAACGCCACCCGGACATGCCCCCCGCCCGGCGACCTGGGAGGCCGCGATCACCGTCGTTGCTGGCGTCGGGGAGGCCACGGCGGAGCGGGCCCGCGTGTTTGGAGTCGGCCGCGTGTGCGACCTATTGGAGCATCTGCCGGTTCGCCATATGAGCTACGAGGACGCGAAGAAGGTTCGCGATCTCATTCCGGGTGAGGAGGCGACCGTCCGTGTGCGCCTCTCCAGCATTGAAATTCGCCCCACCCGGCGACGAGGGCTGCGGTTGGTGCGGGCGCGTGTCGCGGACGAGACCGGTCCGCTGATGGCGATCTGGTTCAACCAGGACTACCTGGCTCGGCAACTGAACTCCGGAGACCTCCTGCTCCTACGTGGGAAGGTGGATCCGGGGGCGCCGCGGCAGTTGACGGTGAAGACGCACGAGGTCCTCGGACAGGGTATCTCCGAGGGGCTCCATACGACGGGCCTGGTCCCGGTCTATGCGGCCACGGAGGAGATGCCCGCCCGGCGACTGCGCGAGGTCGTGGACGCTGCCCGGCCACTGCTGCGGGCGGCGCCAGAACGGCTTCCTGCCTGGATGCGGGTCCGGTTGCACCTTCCGACCGCAAGTGACGCGCTCGGGGCGCTCCATTTTCCGCGGACCGCCCCGGAGCCGCGGATGGGTCGCCGTCGCCTCGCGTTTGAGGAACTCCTCGTACTCCAACTTGGGCTCGCCGCGGTGCGTCGACTTGCGACGATCGGCAGCGCGCCGGTCATCGGGCCGAGCGTCGATCTCGTTCCCCGAATCACGGCGGCTCTGCCATTCACCCTCACCGCCGAGCAGCAGCGCGTGGGGGCAGAGATCATTCGCGACCTGGGTCGTGGACACCCGATGCGGCGCCTCTTGCAGGGCGAGGTGGGGTCGGGCAAGACGATTGTCGCGGCGCTTGCGATGGCCCATGCCGCCGAGGCGGGCGCACAAGCGGCGCTCCTTGTGCCCACGGAAACCCTCGCTGAGCAGCACTTGCGGAGCCTCGATCAGATCCTCGCCCCGGTTGGCATCGTGCCGGTCCTCCTGACGGGACGGATCCCCGCGGCGGAGCGCGCTCGACGTCTTGAACTTCTGGCCACGGGTACCGCCGCCATCGCCGTTGGAACCCAAGCGCTCCTGACCGAAACGGTCCGATTCGACAACCTTGGCCTGGTGGTGGTGGATGAGCAGCACCGCTTCGGTGTCGCCCAACGGCAGCTCCTTGCCGAGCGGGCGAAGGGGACGGGTGGGGCGGCGCATCTCCTCTACATGAGCGCGACGCCAATCCCGCGGACGCTCGCACTGACGGCCTTTGGCGACCTTCAGGTATCGACACTCCGCGGGCGGCCAGTGGGTCGCGGGGAGATACCGACACGCTGGGTTCCTGAGGCCGAACGCGCCCTTGCGGAAGAGGAAGTCCGGGCGGAGCTCCGGGCAGGGCGGCAGGCGTATGTGATCTGTCCGCTGGTCGAAGAGGGCGGGGTCGTCGCCGCACGCGCAGCGACCGAGGAGGCCGCCCGTCTCGCGGAGGGCCCCTTCAAGAACTTCACCGTTGGGCTCGCCCACGGCGCACAGTCGAGTGACGAGAAGCGCCGCGCCATGGCCGGTTTCTCCGACGGCAGTACGGACATTCTGGTCGCGACAACCGTCGTCGAGGTCGGGGTCGACATCGCGAACGCGTCCATCATCATCATCGAGGGGGCCGATCGCTTCGGCCTCGCCCAGCTTCACCAACTCCGCGGCCGGGTCGGGCGTGGCGCCCACCCGGGGCGATGTCTCCTGTTCGCAGAGCCAACGACCGAGACGGCAATCCGACGCCTCGAAGCGATTAGCCAGGAACAAGATGGCTTACGGCTCGCGGAGCTTGACCTCGAGATTCGCGGTGAGGGAACGGTCCTTGGGCTCCGCCAGTCTGGCGCCACGGACCTGCGGTTTGCGAAGTTGGGCCGCGACCGCCGCGAACTGGCCCAGGCGCGCAAGATCGCCCGCCAGACCCTGGCCCGCGATCCGCATCTCACCCTCCCCGAGCACCTCCTCCTGCGCGAGGCGGTGCTCACCCAGTTTGCGGAGCTTCCGCGCCTCCTCGACGCATGAGGATCGTCGCGGGCGAGTTTCGTGGTCGGCGTCTGGTCGCTCCCGAGGGGTTCGCCACCCGGCCGACGCCCGATCGCGTGCGTGAGTCGCTCTTCCAGATCCTCGGCGACATCACCGACGTGCGTGTACTGGACGCCTTTGCGGGGACCGGGGCCTTGGGGCTGGAAGCGCTCTCCAGGGGCGCTGCACAGGCGACGTTCATCGAGCGTGACCCATCGCCGCTTGCCAGTCTGCGGGCAAACATCGCCGCGTTGGGTGTCACCGACCAGATTCGTGTGATCGCCCGTGACACCGACCGCGCCCTTGCCGCCGAGCGACATGCGGGGGCGACCTACGACCTGGTCTTTCTGGACCCTCCGTTTGCTGAAACGCTTCAGCGGGCTCCTGCCCTGGGGGTGGCGCTTGCCCCGATGATGGTCACCGGCGGGCGTGTTGTGCTGGAATACGACGCATCGTCCCGCGACGTACCGGAGTTCGGAGCAATGCCCATCTTGGATCGAACTGATCGCCGCTACGGGTCCGTGGCCGTCGCCATCGTTTGGATCGGCGCCGCCGAATGAGCGTCATTGCCTGCTGCCCAGGTACCTACGATCCGGTCACCCTCGGACACCTCGACATCATCGAACGCGCCTCCCGAATTTTCGGTCAGGTCATCGTCCTCGTCACCGAGGGAACCTCGCGGAAGACGCCCATGTTCACCACCGAGGAGCGCATGGCGTTTGTTGCCAAGGGCTGCTTGGACCTGCCCAATGTCAGCGTCGAACCGCTGAACGAACTGGTCGTCGCTCGGGCCCGAGCGCTTGGCGCGACGGTCCTTGTGAAGGGCATGCGGGCGATTTCGGATTTCGACTACGAGTTCCAAATGGCGCAGATCAACCGTCACCTTTCGCCGGAGATTGAGACCGTCTACATGCCAGCCTCGCCGAAGTTCTCGTTCATCAGCTCCAGCGGCCTGAAAGAGATCGCCGTCTGGGGTGGACGGGTGGACGACTGGGTGCCCCCGTACGTGGCCGCGGCGTTTCGCGAACGAATGGACGGAGACGGCCTCCTGCGGAGCGTCTGAGGACACCGCTACTATCTCCGGGATGGGTGCGGCTTGCGCGCCCCGCGTCGTGCTTGAAGGGAGCCCATGGACGTTCTCGCCTTGATCGATAAGTTGGACGATCTCGTCCACAACGCCCGAGCGGTCCCGTTGACCGACCAGGTGCGGATCGACCGCGAGGCGATCTACGACCTGCTGGACCAAATGCGGACGACCATTCCGGAAGAGGTCAAGCAGGCACGCTGGATCGTCAAAGAGCGCCAGGAGATGCTGGCGGAGGCGAAGCGCGAGTCCGATCGCATCGTCACCGAAGCAAAGGACAAAGCGGTCCGCATGGCCTCTGAGGAAGAGGTTGTCAAGCAGGCCAACCGTGACGCCGACCACATCATGGATGACGCCCGCGCCCGCGAGCGCGACGTTCGCCTGGGTGCGGAGGACTACGCCGACGAGGTGCTCGGCACACTTGAGATGAACCTCGGCAAGTTCTTGTCGGCCGTCAAGCGTGGGCGTGAGCAGTTGCAGGGTAAGGCCTCGCAGGCACAAGAGACCCAAGGGTGGACGCCGACCCCCGACGAGCATGACGAGCGCAATGGGCACGACGACGAGGAAGCGTGACGCGCCGGACGGAAGCTTCGATCTTCGGTCACTTAACCTCGACAATGGTTCCGCCGCAAGCCGAACGCCCGAGGTCTCGCTCGACGAGATGACCTTCGGTGGCGAGCGGTACGTCGTCGCCATTGCGGACGGAACCGTTCGCCTTGAGGTCTCCCGATCAGCGTCGGGATGGTTCCTGCAACTGCGCACCGCCGCCCACATCGAGGGGCCATGTTGGCGTTGCCTTGGACCCGCGGTTCTCGACAGCTCGGCGAATGTCAACGAGTTCCAAGCCCATGGCCGCGCGGGCGCCGAGTTCGATGAAGACCTCGACAGCCCGTACGTCGACGGCGAGCGCCTGGACCTCGTCACATGGACCATCGACGCCGTTGCCGACCAACTGCCGCCGTCGATCCTCTGTCAGCCGAATTGCCAGGGCCTCTGCACAGGGTGTGGGGCGAATCTGAACGCTGGCCCGTGCGACTGCGCGGCCAGTCGACCACCGCCCCAGGGACTGTCCGGAATTGCGCGCCTGCTCGCCGAGTCGGGCGAGGCGCCTTGATCGTCAGGGGGCCGGGGCGCTATCCTGCCGAGTCTCGTACATTTGCAGTACCTCGAGGAGCCTGATGGCCGTCCCAAAGCGAAAGACCTCCCGCCAGCGCCGTGACACTCGCCGCGCCACGCATTCCATTGAGGCAACGGTGCTGGCCTCGTGCCCGCGCTGCCAGGCGCCAATCCGTCCGCACCACGTCTGCGCGGTCTGCGGCACGTACCGCGGTCGTGTGATCGTCGACGTCGACGCCGAGTAGCCCGCTGGACAGTGGAGCCGCCGCCGCTCGGGCAGTCGCGCTTGACGCGATGGGCGGCGACCGCGCCCCCGAAGAGCCGGTTCGTGGGGCGCTGATTGCAGCAGGGGAGGGCCACTCCGTCATCCTGGTCGGTGACGAGCAGGTTCTCAGGGCCGAGATCACACGCCAGGGCGGCGATGCTGCCCGGGTACGCATCCTTCACGCCCCCGATCGCATTGAGAGTGGCGACGAGGGTGCACGCGCCGTACGCCAGCGTCCGGATTCCTCACTGGTGGTGGCGACCAAGCTCGTCGCCGACGGTGAGGCCGGTGCGGTCGTCTCGGTCGGCAATACCGGGGCCATGATGGCGGCGGCGACGTTCATTCTTCGTCGCGTTCCGGGTGTACACCGGGCAGCGATCGCGGTGATCTTGCCCAGTGAGACCGGTGTCCTTGTGCTCCTCGATGCCGGAGCGAACGCGGATGCCAAGCCCGAGCACTTTCCTCAGTTTGCCCTGATGGGTCGCCTGTTCGCCCGGGACTTCCTCGGTATCCGCGAGCCGCGCGTCGGACTCTTGTCGATCGGCGAGGAACGCGCCAAGGGCAACGAACTGATCGTTGAGGCACACCAGCTTCTGGAGGGCAGCCCCGGCTTTATCGGAAACGTCGAGGGGCGAGACATCCCGGCCGGAACGGCTGACGTGGTCGTGACCGACGGGTTCACCGGGAACGTTGCCCTCAAGCTGTACGAAGGCTCAGGGCGCATGATGATGAACGAGCTTCGCCGCGCCGCTGCGTCGTCCAGGCGCGCCACCATCGGCGGATTTCTCCTTCGGCCAGCCCTTCGCGCCGTCCGCAAACGGATCGACCCCGAGGAACACGGCGGGGCCTATCTGCTGGGCGTGCAAGGAATTGCCATCGTTGGACACGGAAACTCGTCTGGGCGGGCTGTCGCGAACGCGATCCGGCTGGCTGGCGAGGGAATTCGGCACGGTACCGTCGCGGCAATCGCCGCTGGCATCCGAGAGGCGTAGTAGGCTTCCCCACGTTCATCCGGCACATTGAAGGAGTCATCGGTGGATCGAGACGGCGTTCTTTCTGAGATTCGCGCCATTCTGGTGGAACAACTTGGCGTCGACGCCACCGCGGTCGTCGAAACGGCGTCGTTTCAAGATGACCTGAACGCTGACTCCCTCGACCTGGTCGAGTTGATCATGGAGATGGAAGACCGCTTCAAGGTCAAGATTCCCGATGAGGATGCAGAGGGCATCACGACGGTCGGTAGCGCTGTGGACTACGTCCTCGCGCACGCTCCCAAGGGGTAGCCGGGCCCGCGGCCCATGTCGCTCGATCACCTCTTTCATCGCATCTCGAAGGCAAGTCGATCCGAGGTGCTTACCCACCGGTCCTGGTCGTCTCCCGACTTGCCCTGCTTCGAGCGGCTTGAGTTGCTGGGCGATGCGGTCCTCCAGCTCATCGTCACCGAGGCGCTGATGGCGGCGCACCCTTACTCGGACGAGGGCGAACTTGCGTGGATGCGTCAGACCGTCGTCGACCGGCGAGCGTGCGCGGATGCCGCCGAGCGCTCGGGTCTGATCGCCGCCTTCACGGCAGGTACCCCCGCTGACGTCCCCGGCCGTGCGGCAATCCTCGCAAGTACTCGCGTGCATTCGGCACTTGCTGAGGCGTTGATCGGCGCTGCCTGGCGGGACCTGCCAGCTGATGAAGTCCGCGACGGTGTGACGTCGGCCTTCGCCGATGTCCTCGCCCGTGCGCGACCGGGCGTCAGAGACCCGAAGACAGCCCTGCAGGAAGCGGCGGCCCGGCAGCAGCTGGAGGTCCGCTACGAGCTCACGAGTACCGCGGGTCCCGCGCACGCTCGCCACTTTGAGACGCGGGTACTCGTTGGCGAACGGGCGTTAGGTTTCGGTGCGGGCACCTCCAAACGGGCCTCCGAAACGGCTGCCGCAAGCGAAGCCCTTCAACACTTCGCGGCGGTGGGTTAGGTGCTCAGTCGTCTGGAACTCCGCGGGTTCAAATCATTCGCCCAGCCGGTGACGTTGACCTTCGGGCCGGGCGTCAACGTGGTGGTCGGACCGAATGGTTCGGGCAAGAGCAACCTCTCTGAGGCTGTCTCCTGGGCGATGGGTGAGCAGCGCGCAACGCGCCTGCGTGCGCCACAGATGGGCGACGTCATCTTCTCCGGCGGGCGTGGCAGCGGGCCCGCGGGCTTTGCGGAGGTTCGCCTCGCGTTCGCGGAGACGGACGGTGCCGAGGAAATGGAGCTCTCTCGCCGCCTGACTCGGGGGGGCGACAGCGACTACCGAATCAACGGCTCCACCTGTCGGCTCTTAGATATTCAGGACGAGCTTTCCACACGCGGCCTTGGCCCGGATAGCCTTGCCGTCATCCGCCAGGGCCAGGTCGAGGCCATTTGTATGGCGCGCCCCAGCGATTTGCGGGCGATGGTGGATGAGGCCGCGGGCGTGGGTGTCGCAAAGCGGCGTCGTCGGCGTGCGGAGCAAAAGCTGGTGCGGGTCATGGAGCGCCTCGACCGTGCGCGCGACCTTGGCGCCGAGCTCACCGACCGGGCGAAGTCGCTAGATCGTCAGGCCCGCGCTGCTGCCCGGGCAGCCGAGGTTGAGGCGGAGGTGCTGTCTGCACGGCTCGCCGAGCGCTTGGCGATTGCTGCCCTGGCGCACGCAGACCTCGCCCGTGCATCTGAGGTGCAGGCGCGTGAGACCGCTCTGCGTGACGCCGCCCGCAGCACCGCCGGGGCCGCCCGGACGGACCGTGAGGCAGCTGAGGTCGCGCACGCCGAGGCTGTTGTCCAGCTGAACCGTGCCGTGGCCGCGCTCTCGGCGCTGCGTACCGCACGGGAACGCTGCGACTCGCGACGGGAAATCGGGGAAGAGCGGATCGCCGCATTCCTGGACCGGGTTGGCCGCCACGCCGAGGAGCGCCGTGCCGCCGAAACTGAGGTCGGCGAGCTGACAGCGCTGTCCGGGGAGGCGGCGCAGTCATCGCTTGACGCCGCATCGTCACTTGAATTCGAAGCGTCGGCAGTCCGTGGACTGGAGGCCACTGCGAGCGAGCAGGGACGCCAGTTGCGGGCGTTGGCGGAGGCCATTGAGGATCGCTCACGGCTGCGGGCTCGATTGGACCGGCAGGTGCGTGAGGCTGAGATCGAGCAGGCGCGCCGCGTGGATGCCCATCGTCAGGCGGCCGGGCGGCTCGCCACTCTGACCGAGCCCGTGCCAGCCGATGATGGGCGCCTTGAACGTCGCCTCGCGATCGCCCGGGAGCGGACCCTTCGACGCGAAGGCGATGCGAGCTCAGCTGCCAGCAACCGTGACGACGTTCGTGCGATCGTGACCGCGGCCGAAGAGCGCAAGCGCTCGGCACAGAGCGAGGTGAGTCGTCTTCAGCGAGCGTCAGATCGCGCGGGTGCGCCGACCCTTGGGGCCGAGCTTCGGGTGCGCTCTGGGATGGAACGTGCCGTCGCGGCTGCGCTTGGAGCACTGGCTGATGCACCGCTCGCCGAGGATGTTGGGAGCGCGGTCGCTGCAGTCGACGGGGGCAGTCGAGCGGTGGTTATTCCAGCGCCGAGCCGACCGAGGGCTCAGACACCGGTGGGTGCGCGCCAGTTATTGGATGTCGTCGAGTCCAGCGGCGCGGGGGAAGCCCACATCCAGCGCCTGCTCGCCGACTGCTTTCTCGTCGATGACCTTGCCAGCGTTCCTCCCGGCGCGCCGGGTTGCTTCGTGACCCCGGAGGGGCATGCGCTGCGCCCCGCGGTTGGTGTTGTCACGGGGCCGGTGAGCGCGTGGGCGACGGATGCGCTACGCACCCGCGCGGAGGCCGATCTTGCCTCAGCTGAGACGGCACTCGCCGAGGCCCGAACCACGCTGACCGCCGCGGGCGAGCGCGACGAGGGGTTGGCCCGACGGGCACGCGCAGCGGCGCGGTCCGCGGCACGCGCGGAGGAACGCCTCGCCGCAACGCACGCCGAGCGCGAGCGCCGCGCGTCATCAGCCCAGGCGTTTGCTCGCGAGGTTGTGGAGCGCGAGGTCGCGCTGGCGCAGGGGAAGGCCGACCTTGAGACGCTCCGGATCGCGCTCGTCGAGGTGGCCGACGACCCCGACCGCGAGGGTTTGAACCACGCCACTGCTGCGGTTGAGGCGACCGCGCAGTCGCTCGCGGCAGCGACAAGTCGACTGAGCGAGGCTCGATCGCTGAGTGGTATCGCAGAGGCGCGCGTCGGTGAGATCGCCGCCCGTCTCGCCGCGGCCGAGATCCGCGCCTCGCGTCCGGCTGCCGATGTGCCGGACCTGGAACCCGCTCGCGACGCGATCCGCGCGAGCCTCGGCTTGGTGAACGCACTTGAACACGCACGTGCCGATGAGACGGCCGCGGCGGAGGAACAGCACGCCGCAGTAGCTGCCATGGAAAGCGCGCTGCGTGCCGCGCGCGCCGCGCAGGATGAGGCCGAGCGACAGGACTCCGCCCAGCGCGAACGCGCACATATCGCCGAGGTCGCGCTCGCCCTGGCGGCTGAGCGGGCGAACGAGGCAGGGGAGGCGCCGGGGCCTGAAGTTGAGGTTGAGACCGATGTTCAGGCCCTCGCCGAACGCGTCGCGGCCGCTGAGCGACGTCGGGTGGCGCTTGGCGTTGTCAACCCCCTCGCAGCGGAGGAACTGCGCGAGGTCGCCGACCGCGAGCGCGAGATCACTGATCAGGTCGCGGATCTGACGGCTGCGTCGGAGTCGCTGAGTGCCCACCTGGCTGAGATGGACCGCGCGGTCAGCGCAGGCTTTGAGGAAGTATTCGGAGTCGTCGCCGAGCGGTACTCCTCGGTGATCGGCCGCTTTTTCCCTGGAGGTGAGGGAAAACTGTCGCTCGTTCCACCGGTCGAGGAGGGCGACGAGCCCGGCGTCGAGGTGGCCGTTGTGCCAGCGGGAAAGCGTTCGCGAGCGCTCTCCTTGATGTCCGGCGGCGAGCGATCGTTGGTTGCGCTCGCGTTCCTGCTCGCGCTGGCGATGGCCAAACCCGCACCGGTGTACATGCTTGACGAGGTCGAAGCCGCCCTCGATGACGTCAACCTGCGCCGATTCTTGGGTGCGATTCGCACGCTTGCGACCGATACACAGTTCATCGTGATCACCCACCAGCAGCCCACCGTCGAGATCGCGGACACCCTCTTTGGCATCACGATGGGCGGCGACGGCACCTCGCAGGTCATTTCGCGGCGCCTCGCGCGCAGTGTTGAGGGCCCCGCCCGCCCGTTCGTTCGTCGGGCACTTGAGGCAATCCCCGGAGGGAAGGCCTCGTGAGTACCGCCCCGAATCCCGACGTCCAATCGGCATGGGCTGACCTGTTTGGCCTCTCCGTTCCTGTGGTCGAGGAGGAGGATTCGCCGCGCCGTCGCGGCCTGCTTGGGCGGTTGCGCGAGAGTCTCACAAAGCCGCGCCAGGCGATCTCGCCACAACTCGCGGGGATTTACGCCCACAAGCTGGTCACTCCCGAGAACTGGGACGACCTTGAAGACGCCCTCATTGCCGCCGACTGCGGCATGGACGCAACGATGGAACTGGTGGCGCGCCTGCGGGCCGAGGCCGGTACCGGCGCGATTGTGGGCGGTCAGGACCTCGCGCGGGCGCTCTGGCGGGCCATTGCCGTGGAGATGGGGGAGGAGCCCCCGCGAATTCAGCTCGGGCACACGCCAACCGTCGTGCTCGTCGTGGGCGTGAATGGCAGTGGCAAGACGACCAGCGTCGGGAAACTCGCTCACCGCCTCGCGATGTTGGATCAGAAGGTGGTGATCGGTGCCGCCGACACCTTCCGGGCCGGTGCGATCGACCAGCTCGCGGTCTGGGCCGACCGCGCAAATGCGCAGTTGGTTCGCCAGGCACCCGGTGCGGACCCCGGTGCCGTCGCCTACGACGCGGTGGCGGCTGGCCGGGCGCGCGGGGCCGATGTGGTCCTCATCGACACCGCCGGACGCCTGCAGACGCAGCACAACTTGATGGAAGAACTCCGCAAGATTCGTGGGGTGGTTGCGAAGTTGGATCCCGACGCGCCGCAGGAAACCCTGCTCGTTTTGGATTCGACGACCGGACAAAACGGCCTCAGTCAGGCGACGCTCTTCCATGAAGCGGTGGGCGTCTCCGGCGTGATCTTGACGAAAGTCGACGGTACGGCCAAGGGTGGCATCGTCGTCGCGATCCGCCGCCAGAGCGGTCTTCCCGTCAAAATCGTCGGAACCGGTGAGGGCATCGACGACCTCCAACCCTTCGACGCCAAGGCGTTCGCGCAGGCCATCTTCGGGGGCGATGGACCCGCGTAGCGGTATTCTCACGACGTGTTCGACAGCCTCTCCGACAAACTCCAGGGTGTCTTCGCCTCCCTTCGCGGCAAGGGCAAGCTCACCGCTGCCGACATTGACCAGGCGATGCGGGCCATCCGCATGTCGCTCCTGGAAGCCGACGTCAGTATGGCGGTGGTCAAGCAGCTAACTGCCGCGATCAAGGAACGGGCCGCGGGCAGCGAGGTGATGACCTCGCTGACACCGGATCAGCAGGTCGTCAAGATTGTGCTGGAGGAGCTGGAGCGCCTGATGGGCTCCGAGGCCGCCTACCTTCCGGTCTCCGGCAAGCCACCCACGGTCATCCTGATGGCGGGCCTCCAGGGCAGTGGCAAGACCACCTGTTCAGCGAAGCTCGCCCGCCACTATCAGCGTGAGGGCCGCGCGCCCTTAATGGTGGCCTGCGACGTCCGCCGTCCCGCCGCGATCGAGCAGTTGATCACCCTCGGCGAGCAGATCAATGTCCCGGTGTACCGCGAGACGGGCACTGACCCGCGTGTCATCGCAAAAAACGGCGTGGCCGAAGCAACCCGCACGGGCCGCGACCTTGTCATTGTTGACACCGCTGGCCGTCTCTCGATCGATGCCGAGATGATGAGCGAGCTGGTCGACATCCACGCTGCGGTCAACCCAACCGGTGTGGTCCTGGTGCTTGACGCAATGACCGGCCAAAGCGCAGTTGAGGTTGCATCTGCCTTTGCCGAGGCTGTCCATTTCGATGGCGTCATCCTCACCAAACTTGACGGTGATGCCCGCGGCGGCGCCGCGCTCTCGGTCAAGGCGGTCACCGGTGCTCCGGTCCTTTTCGCTGGAATGGGCGAGAAGATCGACGCCCTTGAAACGTTCCATCCCGATCGGATGGCGCGTCGGATCCTTGGAATGGGCGACGTCCTCACGCTGATCGAGCGCGCCGAGCAGAACATCGACCTGCCGGATGCCAAGGGGCTCGAGAAGAAGATCCGCACCGGGTCCATGACGCTCGACGATTTCCTGGAGCAGATGAAGCAGGTCCGCAAAATGGGCCCCATCAGCCAAATTCTCGGAATGATCCCCGGAATGAAGAACCTGACCAAGGGTCAGGACCTCAACATCGACGAGCGCCAGATGGACCGCGTCGAGGCAATTATTCGCAGCATGACCCCGGGCGAGCGACGCAAGCCGGAGACGATCAACGGCAGCCGTCGCAAGCGGATCGCAGCGGGCAGCGGCGTGACGGTGACCGAGGTTAACCAGCTGCTCTCGCAGTTCAAAGCCATGCAGCAGATGATGAAACGCTTTAGCAAGGGACGTATGCCGGGGCTCCCCGGCACGGGCCCCGGCGCGCTCGGCTAGACTTCCAGCGAATATTTTCTGAAACGGAGCCTTGAGTGGTCAAGATTCGCCTTACCCGAGTGGGCAGCAAGAAGAACGCCATCTACCGCGTGGTCGTTGCCGACGCCCGGTCGCCCCGCGATGGGCGCAACATCGAGACGATCGGTCGCTACAACCCTCAGACGCACCCGTCGGTGGTTGTGATCGACGTCGACCGTGCGAACGCCTGGATCGCAAATGGCGCCCAGCCCTCCGCTGCTGTCCGCAAGTTGCTTAAGATCGCAACGGCCGACGCTGCAGCTGCTGCCGGAGCGGCAGCCTGAGCGAGGTCGGCGAGCGGGCAGCGACAATGGTCGCCGCCATCGCCAAACAGCTGGTTGATACCCCGGACGAGGTTTCGGCCTCACTGCGCGACGGTCAGCGTGGCGAGACGATCGAACTGCGGGTGTCGCCGGATGAAGTGGGCCAAGTGATCGGCCGCTCAGGCCGCGTGGCGCGGGCGCTCCGTACGCTCACCGCTGCAACCGGGGGTCCGGGCGAGCGCCCGTCCCTCGACATCCTCGACTGAGGGCCTCGGAACCAGTGAGCGACGATCTCGTCGTCATCGGCCGTTTGAACCGTCCGCACGGCATCCGTGGCGCGTTGCGGGCGCGTCCCTCTGGGCCCAACCTAGTCCGCCTCGCGGTGGGTGAGCGGGTCGACGCGACGCGCGACGGCACCACGATCCGGACCCTGACCCTCGCGAGTCGTGGCGGAACCGGGGACGCCCTCATCCTCACCTTCGAGGGTGTCACCGACCGGACCTCCGCCGAGGCCCTCGCGGGCGCGGAGCTTGCGATACCCCGTGCGCGCCTGATTCCAACCGAGCCCGACACCTTCTACGTGCGCTCGCTGATCGGATGTGCGGTCGTGTCCGGATCGACCACGTTGGGTGTCGTAATCGAAGTGACCCCCGGCCCCGCAAACGACATCCTGGTCGTCCACCCGGAGGGTGGGGGCGAAGCGCTTCTGCTCCCGTTCACCGAGGACGGTGTTCCTGAAGTGGACCTCGAGGGACGTCGACTGGTGGTTCGAGCGGGACTGATCGATCCGGAAGAGATTCGATGAAGATCGACATCTTCACGCTGTTTCCACAGTGGTTTGCGTGGATGTCGGAGGCGCGACACCTCACAAACGCCTCGGAGCACGGAGAGTTCCTCGTCGAGGCGATCGACATGCGCGTGACGACACCGCTGACCTGCGGGCAGGTTGACGATGCACCCTACGGCGGTGGTCCCGGGATGGTCA
This sequence comes from Thermoleophilia bacterium, assembly GCA_043746815.1. GTDB lineage: Bacteria > Actinomycetota > Thermoleophilia > Miltoncostaeales > Miltoncostaeaceae > JAYTQG01. The sequence goes on from JAYTQG010000181.1 coordinate 41,217, forward strand.
TCCGGGTGGACGTGGTCGCGGCCGCCTTTGAGGCTCGCTACGGGGTGGCCGCCGAGCGTGTCCGCGATACCCGTCGCGTCGTTGTCTTGACCCCTCGCGGTCGTCCGTTCACCGACGCTCTTGCGCGAGAGCTGGCTGAGATCCCGGCCCTGACGCTCCTCTGCGGACGCTACGAGGGATTCGACGAGCGCGTCCACACCGAACTCGCCAACGACGAAATCTCGCTTGGTTCCTTCGTGCTTGCGGGTGGTGAGATTCCTGCAATGGCAATTGTCGACGCCACCGCTCGCCGACTTCCCGGAGCCCTCGGCAACGTGGAGAGCCTCGACGCGGAGTCGTTTTCGCCGTCACTCGGCGGGCGGACCGAATACCCCCACTTCACGCGCCCGCAGGAGTTCCGTGGCTGGGAGGTGCCAGCCATCTTGCGGTCCGGCAATCACGGCGCGGTCGCGAAGTGGCGCGAGGAGCAGCTCGGGAGCTGACTTTGCTAGTGTTCGCCGCTGGTAATGGCAGCGCCCCGGGCGCATCGCCCGACGAGGAGACCCGACGCATGACGGTGATTCAAGACCTTGAGCGCATGCAGCTGCGCCAAGACATTCCTGCCTTCGGCCCAGGGGATACGGTCAAGGTCCACTTCCGTGTTATTGAGGGCACGCGCTCGCGTGTCCAGGTCTTTGAGGGCACAGTCATCAAGCGGCAGGGATCAACCTCCCGCGAGACGTTTACGGTGCGCAAGCAGAGCTTCGGCGTCGGTGTCGAGCGTACGTTCCCCGTCCACTCGCCCAAGATCGAGAAAATTGAGCGGGTCTTCGAGGGTGACGTCCGTCGCGCCAAGCTGTACTACCTGCGCGGCAAGGTCGGGAAGAAGGCGCGTATTCGAGAGAAGCAGCGGTAGCCAAGCGCGGCGCCCCACCATCGCGGGCGCTTTTTCGCTTTGACCGCGCCCTCGGCGTCCAGCGTGTCGCCGGGGCTGATGAAGCTGGTCGCGGTGCCCTGGCCGGGCCGTTGGTTGTCGCGGCGGTGTGTCTCGACGTCACTCGCATTTCGCCAAGGACACGGCGGGCCCTGTCCGGGTTGAACGACTCAAAGCTCGTCCGGCCCTCCACTCGTGATGATCTCGCTCGGGTGCTGTGGCGCGATGCGGACCGCATCGTCGTGCGTGTCGCGTCCAGCCGCGCGATCGATCTGGATGGACTGCACCGGACAAACCTGCGCCTCTTGCGCGAATCGCTCGCCGCGCTTGACGACCGGGCGGATGCGCTCTTGGTTGATGGTTTCTCACTCGGCTCAGATGCCCCTGCGCACCATGCCCTCGTCCGGGGCGATGGCCTCAGCGCGTCGGTGGCGGCTGCGTCGATCATCGCGAAGACCGTGCGCGATCGCCTCATGCGCGGACCCGCCGCGGAGAGGTACCCGGAGTACGGCTTTGACCGCCACGTTGGCTACGCGACTTCGGACCATATGGCCCGCATTGAGGCCCACGGCCCCTGTCCGATTCACCGCCAGTCATTCCGATGGGGACCCCGTTTCATCGACCAGTCCGAGACCTCGCCGCCGCCAGGATAGTGACGGACCCGAAGCCATCCGGTACGTGGCTCGACGGTGATGAGGTCCAAACGCTGAACGTGTCCAAGGAGCTCGGGGCGCCCGGTGACGAATCCTCCGGCGGCGCGGCTGGTGCGCCCGGCCTGGACGGCGCCGAGCACCAGGTCGAGGTCCTTGGCTGCGCGGCGCGCCTTGACCTCGCAAAAGGCGATCGTCCCTCGACGGGTAGCGACGAGGTCCAACTCGCCGCTTGCCGTCCGCACGTTGCGTGCGAGAACGCGCCAGCCTCGCCGCATGAGGTAGCGCGCGGCGGCCCGTTCGGCGCGCCGTCCAAGATTATGTGCGTGTTCCATGTCCGAACCATGCTGTTCGAGCTGTCACACGAGTGCGCCGGGGGTGGGTCAGCCGTGTGCCGGGTAGCTGATGACCTCGATGTGGTGTCCACCGGGAGAGTCCAGGTAGATGCTCTGGGTCCCGTCGCGGTGCGGTGATATCGGAGCGCCTTCTCGAGTCGCGATCTCCTCGAGGGCGTCCTCGCTGACACGCCAGGCGATGTGATTGGGATGCTGTTCGGCGAGGACGAAGGCGATCTTTGCCCCGCCAGCGTTGATCAGTCCCCACGAGGGGTCGCGATGGAGGACCTCAGTGCCGGGGATAGTCGCGAGATACCATTCAATGGCCTCGCCGATGTCCGGCACTTGAAGCGCGAGGTGATCGAACTGCATGTGGACTCCATGTGGTTGGGCTGACCCAAATGTGGCACATGCTGGATCGATTCGCGTGACACCTCACCGACCAAGATTTCCGACGTGGTCTCCCGACTCGTCAGCCCCGCCCTCATCGCCCTTGATTCATTCACCGTCGCGGTTGAGGTGGACATGCATGCGTCGCGCCAGTCGGCGTTCGCGATTGTGGGTCTGCCCGACGCCGCGGTACAGGAGTCACGTGAGCGAGTGCGCGCGGGGCTGACGAATCAGGGCTTCAGAGTTCCCGAAGGAAAGATCGTGGCGAACCTGGCTCCCGCTGATCTTCGCAAGTCCGGCCCACAGTACGACCTCCCGATCGCGCTCGCCCTGATCGGCGTTGGTGGATCCCTTTCGGCCGCGTCGCTGGCGGGTGTCGGGGCCGCAGGCGAGCTGGGGCTCGATGGCAGCGTTCGGCCAATTGCCGGTGCGCTCTCCATGGCCGAGCACGCTGCGCGGGCAGGGTGGAAGCGCCTCGTGGTGCCTGTTGACAACGCTGCCGAGGCGGGCCTGATCGCGGGGATCGAGATCATCGGCGTTCGGTCGCTGCGACACGCGGTGAACATCCTGGAAGGTCATGAGGAGGCTCCGGACCACACCGCAGACATCAACCGGTTGCTCCTGGAAGGAACGCAGGCGCGGTATCCGGATCTAGCCGAGATTCGCGGCCAGGGGGCGGCGCGTCGGGCGCTTGAGGTGGCTGCCGCTGGAATGCACTCGATTCTCATGCTCGGGCCACCCGGTGGGGGAAAGACGATGCTGGCTCGCCGCCTTCCGGGGCTCCTTCCCGCCCTGACGACCGACGAGGCCATCGCCGTCACCCGCATCCATTCGGCGGCTGGACTGATGGCACCAGGCCAAGCGCTCGTGGCGGCCCGCCCGTTCCGGGCACCGCACCACACGATCTCCGCTCCGGGGCTTGTTGGTGGGGGACGCACCCCACGTCCTGGTGAGGTGAGTCTGGGACACCTCGGTGTCCTCTTTCTCGACGAAGTCTGTGCCTTCGCGCCGAGTGTCCTGGACACGCTCCGTCAGCCCCTCGAGGAGGGCGTCGTCGAGGTCACCAGGTCGATGCACACGGCGCGCTTTCCAGCCAGAACGCTTCTGGTGGCGGCGGGCAACCCTTGCCCCTGCGGACATGCGGGCGACGCTGCGGTCTTGTGCACCTGCACGCCCATGAATGCCGAGCGCTATCGGTCGCGACTGTCTGGACCGGTTCTCGACCGGATTGACCTCTGGGTCAACGTTCCCCGGCTGACGCGCAGCGAGCTCACCGAGGCACAGGCGGGAGAGTCCACGGCGACCGTCCTCGCTCGCGTCGCGGCCGCGCGGGCACATCAACACGCGCGCGGGCAGACAGTGGCAAACGCTGAACTCACATCAGATGACGCGGGTCGCTACGCCGATATGGATGCTGCCGGGCGAGCACTCCTTGATCGTGCCATTGACTCGCTGGCCTTGACCGCCAGAGGACTTCACCGGAGCATCCGCGTCTCCCGGACCATCGCTGACCTTGCCGGGGCCGAGCGTGTCGAGCGCGCTCACCTGGCCGAGGCCCTCGGCTACCGGAGTCCGTCAGGAAGCGGGTGGCCGAAATGAGTGACCTCCCCGCCGGACTGCTCCTCGCCAAGCTCGCGTCAGAACTGGGTCGCGACCTGGGGCGTGCCGCGCGAATGGCTGGCGGACCGGCCCGCCTTGCGCGCCTGTCGTCGTCCGCCGTCAGCAGCCGCCTCGGACTTGATGCCGATGGACGGAGCACGCTTGCGGCGGTCTGGAATGTGGAGACGAGGAGCGCGCTTCCCGCCCAGATCGAACGACTTGGTGTCGGCTACATCGACGCTGGGGCCGCTGGCTACCCGGCAGCCCTCGGTGCGCTGTTCGATCCGCCATTCGGCCTCTTCACGCGAGGGGATTGGGTCCGCGCATTCGTAGCTCTTGCCGAGCGTCCCGTCGTGGCCATCGTTGGGAGTCGCGTCGCGAGCGAGGCGGGTACCCAGTTCGCCAGCCGCCTGGCAGCGGACCTTGCGGCGGCGGGTGCCGTCGTCGTCAGTGGCCTTGCTCGCGGTATTGACGCCTCCGCCCACGAGGGAGCCATGGCGGCCGGGGGCATCACCATCGGCGTCGCGGGATGTGGAGTGGACGTTCCGTATCCGGCCGCACACCGGGACCTCTATCGCCGGGTCGCAGACTCCGGCGCCGTCGTGTCCGAATACTGGCCAGGGACACGACCGGCGCCCTGGCGCTTCCCGGCGCGAAACCGGATCGTTGCTGGCCTCGCCGACGCGGTTGTCGTCGTGGAGGCAACGGCGCGGTCAGGCGCACTGATCACGGCCGACTTCGCGCTCGAGTATGGGCGCCCGGTCCTCGCCGTCCCGGGGATGCCCGGCTCGCCGCGTTCTCAGGGTTGCCACGCCCTGATTCGGGCCGGAGCTGGGCTGTGTGAGGGAATCACCGACCTCCGCGAGGAACTCCCGAACGCGGCGTGGACCGCGGTCTCAGAGCGGGATGGGCCGGTGGATGCCAATGCGCGAGCGGTGCTCACCCTGCTTGCGAATGAGCCAATGACACCGGATCAGGCCGCGAGCCGTCTCGGAATCGGTGTTCCCGAGATCGCGGGGATCGTCGCGCTGCTGCAACTCGACGGATTTGTCACAGAGCTTGGCGGCCGATTTCAGGTCGTTCCGTGACCCGTCGACTAGCCCTTGCGCGCAGCGACCTTGGACCGCTTGACGGGTGCGGCGTACGCGGCGGTCAGATCAGCGGCGGCGCTCGCAACTGTCGCGCGCAGCTCCGCTGGTTCGACAAGTACCGCTTCGCCTTGGTACTTCAAAATTTCCTTGACGATCCAGGCCTCAGAGACGTAGCGGATGTCGACCAACGCGGAACCGTCAGCTCCGGTCGCCCGAACCTGATGCTCCTCCAACAGCCACCGGGCGACGAGCGGGCTGCACCACACGGTGGCACTGGATGCCACGGCATCGTCGCCGGGGTCGCCAGCCGCCCAGGGGGTCCCGGTCCCAGCGGCAAACTCGGGTCGACGGGCGAAGTTCTCGTCCAGAACCTTTGCGCTGCGAATTCGGTCCAGGCGGAACGTCCGTCGGTCCTCAGCGGTCCGGCAGTAGGCGATCAGGTACCAGGCGTCGCGCGCATTCATCAGGAGGTGCGGTTCCACCGCGCGGCTGGTCAGTGCGCTTCGCGACTCGGTCCAGTACTCGATCTCCACCGGGCGATCCTCGCGAATTGCCCGGTTCAAGGCGGCGGCAACCTCGGCGTCCGCAGTTGCGATGCGCCCATTCTCGACGGTACGACGGGGGTCGTCACCGATTGCGGCTTCGATCTTCGCGCGCACCGATGTCAGTGCATCGTGCGTCGGGAGCGGCAGACGGTCGCCGATGAAGTCGAGTGCCCACAAAAGCGCCTTTGCCTCAAGGGGAGACAGACGCGCCGGGCGGGCGAACTGATCGCCGTAGCGTTCCTTCGTCACCTCCACACGGTCGCCATCCACTTGGGCATAGAGGGCGTAGCAGCCGCCGCCAAAGTTGATCAGGTTGAGAAGGTTCAGGTCCTCCTCAAGAACCTCCTGCGAAATGTTCAGCGAGTCGCGCAGCTGCGCGCATTCCACGTGGGTTGCGCGTTGGCGTCCGCACGTTGCAAGCAGGCTCGTCATCAACGCAAGCAGACGACTGAATCGCTCGGCAGGTACGACACCCTCCGGCGGCGGAACGTCCGCTTCACGTTTTCGGGGCTCGGCGGGGGGAGCCAGCTTCGTCGTCTGGGCGGTCAGGTGGTCCGATGGTCCGACGTGGCGCTCGTGAAGGTGATTCAACGCCGACAGGACGGAGTCCCTGAGGTCACCAGGACCCTCGATAATCACGTCCGGGGCGAGTCCGAGCGCCCAACTGACGAGGTCCCACGACGCGGCGAACGGCGTCTCATAGGTCCCCGAACCGTCCTTCGCGAGCGTGGTCTCGCCGTACTGACCGAACATCCGGTCAACCCACCAGGCCACCTTCGGGGTGAGACGCATGGTGGCCAGCCCCGCCTGGTCAGCGAGCTGCCATGGGGCACGGTCGCGGTAGCGCGAGAGGTCCAGGTCCCGGGGGGCGGGGAAGTCGTGCTCCGCGCGCGTCTTGAAGACGATGCGTCCCTCGATTCGCGACAGGCGAAAACAGCGGATCGCCTCACGCTCGTGCGCATAGCCGACCAGGTACCAGTTCCCTCCGAGGTACAGAAGGCTGTACGGATCCACGAGACGCTCGCCTCGTTCGTCGCGGCCGATCGTGTAGTAGCCAAACCGGATCGTCTTACGGCGACTGATCGCCGTCTCGATCTTCGAGAGATGGCCAGCGACCTCGGCGGAGTACTTCCCGCCGAGCAAGTTCACGGAAACCGTACGGGCTGCCTGGTCGTCCAACGGGCTCGGTCGACCCAGGGTCAGGTGCTGCAGGGCGAGGCGCAATGGCTCGGCGTACGCGAATTGGCCCTCAAGCAGGTACAAACAGGTTTGGAGTGCCGAGGTCTCGGCGTCGGTGAAGTCGATGTCACCGAGGTAGTAGTCAGACGTCATGAGCGTGTAGAGATCGCCCTGGAAGGGATCATCGTCGGCGCGATGCACGGTCAGTCGAATGCCGAGCGCATCCAGTTCGCCACGGTCGGAGTAGAAGCGACGCAGGAAGGACTGGTCGCTCATTCCGCCATAACCCTCCACCGATTCGTGAATCTCCGCGGCCGTGGCAGGACGGCCCTGAGCCATCAGGAATGCCACCAGCGAGAGTTGGCGGACGAGCTTGTCATCGTCACGCATTGCCACGAAGGCGCCTCCAGAACGGCGTCGGAGAAACGGTCGTAAATGATACGACAGGTACGAGGCTTGCCGCGGCCCATTATCGCGCTGATCGCCTCGGTTGGGCTGGCAGCCCTTGGGTTTGCGGTCGCGCGGCACCGCTCGCTGAGTCCACGGGAGGCGACGCTGAGTGGCCGGGTTCATTGGGTTGTGGACGGCGATACGATCATCGTCGACGGTGTCGGAACCGTCCGCTACCTCGGAATCGACACCCCCGAACTGCACCACCCGAGAAAGCCGTTGCAACGCTACGCGCGGGAGGCGCGCCGCGCAAACCTTCGCCTGGTTGGCGGCAGGACGGTCTCACTCGTGACCGATCGGGAGCGGCGCGACAAGTACGGGCGCCTCTTGGCCTACGTTTATGTTGACGGCGACATGGCGAACGCAGCGCTGGTTTGCGAGGGGATGGCGCGCACGCTCCCGTTCTGGCCGAACTTCAGGTTCGCCAACATGTTCGAACGGATGCGGGCGGATGCCGAACGCAGACGCATCGGGCTGTGGAGCAGTGCCCAGGGGGGACTGCCCTGGGGAGATCCGTTGCCATCCGTCCTACACGCCGCCGGTCCGGGCCCGATCTGCCAGCGTCGCGCCCTTCGCTGACAGGTGAGCTTCGAGCGGAAATAGGATCAGGGGGGCGGTGGCGGCCCAGGCGAGACGGGGTTGAAGGAGCGTTGCGGCGGCGAGACCTCCAACGATCACGCTGACGATGATCAAGCGTTCTGATGCCGTCACGGAGGTGGGGTCGCCCGGAACTGTCCTGGCAGCTTGAACGGCGGCCACCATGGGCCCCACCGCCGCTGCGATCGCCGCCCAACCGAGCGGCTGGATCAGCGCCAGTGCAAGCACGGCTCCCAGCACGCCCCAGCCAGATCCGTATTTCAAGCCGCGCGCGCCGAACTTCACCGCGCTGGTGCGCTTGCGGGGGATGGCGCTCTCATCGGCTGGCCGGTCGAGGTCGTGGTGCACCATCAACATGGCGACGCACGCAGCACCATGGCTGAGGCCGAGGGCGACGACGGTGAGGCCGACGGTGCCCCGCTGCACGAAATACGCACCGACCGTGCAGAGTGAGCAGCACGCGAATGCCGTTGCCTCGCCCGCAAATGGGCGATACGCAGCGCGAACCGGCGGCAGACTGTAGGCCAGTGCACCAAGGAGTCCGATGAATCCAACTGCGATCAGAAGCCAGCCGCGCGTCCACGCCACCGCGATTCCGAGGCCCATCGCGGCGACGGCGCCAAAGGCGCCAAATATTGCGAGGTCACGAACGGAGAGGAGGCCCCAGCCCACCACCTTGCTCCCACCCGAGAGTGTTCGCTCGGCCGGGTGCTGATCGGTGCCGGAGTGCCAGTCCACAACGTCGTTCGCGCTATGTGCCACGACCCCTTGCAGGAGGACGCCGATGGCGATTGACGCCACAAGTGGCCAGACGGCGAGCCGGTGATCTGCCCGGGCGGCCACCGCCGTGCCCAGCAGCACGCCGGTGAACGACCACATCAGCACCGGAATGGCTCGGACCTCGAGGTAGAGACCCAACAACCGTCGCCGCCAGGTTGACACCCCGGTCACCGGACGCACGGGGCACCCGGAGGGTGCTGGTACCCTTCGACAGATGTCACGACAACTCCACACCCACGAGCTTCCAAGCGACAACGAGCTCCGGCAACTCGTGGGAGCCGCCACGCCGCACTTCGCCCCCCAAATTCGGGAGCGATTGAGCGCACTGGCCGCTGCCCTGCCGTCTGACGACGCCCGCCAGCCGTGGCTTGAAACTCAGATCGCGCGAATGATGCAGATCGGCCGAGGGGGCGAACCAGGCGACGGAAGCGTTCCGGATCTCCCGACGCGAGCACCGCTAGCGCGTTAGCGATTCGCGGACGCGGGTACAAAAGTCGCGAATGATTCGCGCGGTTGCGCCCCAGACGTCTTCGCCGAGTAGGGGATACCGGAGCATGTGCACGCCTGCCGTTGCTGGAAGTCGCGCGTCGTGTGTGAGGATCTCTCGAATGGGCACCTCCAGGATGCGTGCGACCTCGCCGATGTGCGGCTTGGCGTTGGGGGGTTCAGCAAGAACGCCGACAAACGGCGTCACGACGAATCCGGAGCCGCTCGTCCGCACCTCATCCAACGCGCCGATCGGTCGCACCCGCGCGGGGTCGATGCCAAGTTCTTCGTGTGTCTCTCGGAGCGCGGTCGCCAGAAGGTCCACGTCTGTGTCTTCGTACCGTCCTCCGGGCAGTGAAATCTGTCCCGGATGGTGAGAAACCTCGTCACTGCGCTTTGTCAAAATGAGATGCGCATCGTCGTCCCGGTCGTACAGGACGATCATTACCGCGGACCGGACGCCTCCACTGAACGCAGCCAGCGGGGTACTCGGCAACACGCCGAGCAGCGCCGTCGCGAGGGACTGCGCGCTGACCACGCCATATCCGCCGTTGGCTTCCACCGATCCAGTCTATTGAGGGGTTTGGCGTGAGCGGGAGGGACCAGGATTTGGAGGCGCTCGCTGCGTGCCTGGGTGAGGCGGTTGCGGTTGCGAAGGCGATTGGAACCAATGAGCCGCTTGGCGTGCGGGCCATCGAAGTGGCGGAAGGCCAGCGGGCCTACCTTGTTGCCTTCGATGGGCCCCGCTTTCTTGCGGTGAACCGGGACATGGCTCCCATTACGACGCCAGCGACGGTTCGGATGATCGCGTCGGCGGCGCTATTGGTGGAGCGGGCCGAGGACGAGATCGACGTCGCTGCCCTTCACGCGCTCGCGAAGGCAGGCGGCAGACTGATCGCGGGCGGCGAACTCGATGGGCGCCTGGTCGACGCAGTCCATGCAGTTGCCGAGGCGGCGCTTCGGCTTGGGGCGTGGAGAGCTGCCCCAGGGCGTGTCGTGGCGTCCCTCCCGGAAATCGACCAGGCAGTGCTCCTTCACGAGCGACTCCGTGGCTGTTGGTCCTCGTTCACGCGTCTCAGCGGGCCGCTCGCCGAGCACCAGGAAGATCTCTCAGCGTCGCTCGTCGCCGCGTTGAGCGACGTCGAGGCGTGCGCCTCCGCGTGCGCAGCGAACGTCCCCCTGACCGGACGGCTGACGGAGTGGCTTGAGGATTGCAACGACGGAGCGGATCAGATTCTGGCCTCGAACCTCATTCCGGGGCTGGCGCAGTGAAGGAACCGCCAGTGGGTACCGGAAATTCGGGCCAGCGTATAGTTGAGCAAGTGGCTGCCCAGACGATGGTTGTGATGGACGGCGACCAGACCGGCCAGGAACTCCTCACGGAGGCGCTGCGAGTGCTGCAGCGCTCCGTCGTGGGTTTCGAACTGTCATTCGTTCACTTCGACCTGTGCCTGGAAAACCGGCGCCGAACGAAGAATCAGGTGGTCTTCGAGGCCGCAACCGCGATGCGCCAATACGGTTTTGGACTGAAGGCCGCGACCGTGACACCAGAGGGCGTCGGGGACATCGGAAGCCCAAACGCCCTTCTTCGCGAGGCGATCGACGGGCGGGTAATCATCCGGACAGGGCGTCGACTGCCGGGTGTTCGCCCGTTGGGAGGCATTCATGCGCCGATCTCGATCGCTCGCATGGCGGTGGACGATGCGTACAACGCCCGCGAGTGGCGCGAAGGTGCGGGGATGGATGAGGTGGCGTGGCGCACCGAGCACATCTCGCGGCGGACCTGCCGTGCGGTCGCCGAGTTCGCTTTTCTCCAAGGGAGGAAGATGAACGCTGCCGTTACGGGTGGACCGAAGTGGACCGTCTCACCGGTATACGAGGGAATGCTCAAGGAAGAACTTGATGCAGCGGCGGCGCGCCATCCGGACGTCGTCTACCGGCCCGTCCTGATTGACGCCACGTATGCCGCGCTGATTAGCCACTCCGGTGATGCGCTCGTGGTTCCAGCACTGAACCGTGACGGCGACTGTCTGTCCGATATGGTGCTTCCGCTGTTTGGTTCAATCGCGGGGGCGGAGTCGACGGTCCTATCGTTCGACGATGCGTTTTCAGCCTCAGTCGTGATGGCCGAGGCGCCCCATGGAACCGCGCCAACGCTCCAAGGGAAGAACCTTGCGAACCCGCTTGGGATGATCCTCGCGGGAGCCTCGGCCCTGTCGTTTATGAAGATGCCCGAGGCGCAGCGGGCGTCGCGTGCGATCTACGAAGCCGCCCTCGCCGCGGTTGCCGAAGATGTTCGGACCGCCGACCTCGGGGGGAGCGCCTCCACCGAAGAGTTCACTGACGAGGTAATCAAGCGGGTCCGCACGAAACTGGACGTTTGGGAAGCCCTCGGCGAGACGATCACCGCGTAGCGACTACCCACCCTCGTTCTCGTCGTGTTCCGGCGTCTCCTGGATGAAGTCGACGAGGTCGTTGACGGTGAAGCGGCCACTTTGCATCGCCGCCACGAGCCCGTAGACCGTCGCGGTGTGGGGACGCTCGAGGACGTAAATCCGCATCGCTTCGTTCGCAGAGGCGTCGATGTGCTCGATCAGTGCCTTCCCTCCGTCAGTCGCCTGGACACCGGTGGCGTGGCGCGCGACGAGCTTGGCGTCCAACAACGAACCCACGACTGGGATCAACTCCTCGGCGTCGGCGCCGATCGCCTCGGCTGTGGCCGTGATCGGAGTTGGGTGCGTCGCCCGGGAGAGCTCGCGTAGCACCAGATAGCTCCCCGACGACAGATCGTGGTTGGTAACGGTCTCATCGAGGACCCCGGCAAGCTCGGTGAGGAGCTCCAAGTCAGCATCGTCGCGGTGCATAGGCGGTTATGGCCCGTAGCGATGGGCTGGGGCGGGGCGAAGCTCATCCTTGATCGCGCCCGTCCAAATGCGACCCGGTACCCCAAGGTCATCCAGGACCCGAAGCGCCGAGCGAACAACTCCGGCACGGGCCCCGCGGCCCCACCGGTTCGCGACCGTAATTTCGAAGTCGTGGTCCACGCCCGCGCGCTGAGGACGCCCGTTTGCTCGTGCCAGCGCGACTCGCGCTTCGGAGAGTCGTGCCGGGTCGGCAACCGTTACGTGGCACTCGAAGAAGGCCCAATCGGCTGGCAACTGCTCCAGCAGCTCATCAAACTCGCCCGCGTAGCTCACACACTCTCCACTTCGGTGGTAACGCGATTGATTGCAAGTCGGGTAACCGTCTTGCCAGCAGCGATGTCCTGGCCGACAAGTTCGCCCACGTCTGCGGGCGTCACTGGGGCGTACCAATTGCCCGACGGGTAGACGCACACCACGGGACCCTGACCGCAGTGTGGGGCGATGCAGCCGCACTGGGTTTGCGCGACCTGGGCGCCTAGCCCCTGGCGCTCGACCTCGGTTGCGAACTCGGTGTAGACGGCTTGTGAGCCACGCGACATGCAGTCCGGGCCCCGGCAAATAAGTACGTGTGCCAGCACGCGCCTATCTTAGCGGCGCCCCGCGGTGCGTTTGTCAGCAGGGGTCCCTCCCGGGGCCGCTGATACCCTCTCGACATGATCGAAATTGACCGCGTCCTGACCCGAGCCGCCGCAGGCGAGCGCATTTCCGCCGATGAAGCCGTGGCGTTGTACGAGCACGCACCGCTTGAGGATCTCGGGGCGGCGGCGAACGCCGTCACGGAGCGTCGCTACGGAGACCGGGTGACGTACAACGTCAACGCGCACCTGAACCCGACCAACATTTGTGTTGTCGGGTGCGGTCTTTGTGCGTTCGCCGTCTGGACGGATAAGGACGAGCGAGCCTATGCGTATAGCGTCGACCAACTTGTCGACCGTGCAGTTGAGCTTTCGGGACTTGGCATCACGGAACTGCACATCGTTGGCGGGATGACCAAGGAGTACGACCTCGAGTACTACGAGGAACTCTTCCGAAACCTCAAGACCGAGATGCCGCAGGTCGCGCTGACCGCGTTGACCGCGGTTGAGATCGACTTCTGCGCGAAGCTCTCGAAGGTGTCGCATCGGGAAGCCTTGGAGCGGACAATCGCCGCTGGTCACGACACCATGCCGGGTGGCGGGGCAGAGGTCTTCAGTCCCCGGGTGCGCAAGATCATCGCCGATCGCAAGGTTTCGTCGGAGGTCTGGCTTGAGGTGCACCGCGAGGCCCATCGCCAGGGCATGCGGACGAATGCGACCCTGCTGTTTGGCCATTTCGAGACGCCTGCCGAGCAGGTGGATCACATGGTTCAGCTGCGTGAGTTGCAGGACGAGACGAAGAACTTCCAGGCCTTCATTCCACTGCCGTTCCTGCCGGGCAACACCGAGTTCGCCTACCTGCCTGGACCGACGCGTGAAGAGAAGCTCCGGACGATTGCGGTGGGGCGCCTGGTGCTGGACAACTTCCCCCACATCAAGGGCCACTGGGTCATGCATGGAGAAGAGATCACCAGTGAGGCACTCTCGTATGGGCTCGACGACCTTTCGGGGACGCTGACCGAGGAGCGGATTGCCCACGCGACGACCGTGCAGACTCCGCTGGGTCTTTCGCAGGAGCGCATCCGCGGAGTCATTCAGGCCGGCGGTAAGGTCCCCGCCGAGCGCGACACGCTGTACGTACCCGTGGAGCGCGACGAAGTGTCGACACCCGCGTAGGGGCCTTGGAGGGCGACAAACGCCCACTCGTTTCAGGGGCCACCCCGGACCACCTCCCGGTTTCAGCGTAGTCCGAACAGTCATTCGTATTGCGCGATGGATGTGTCAACTTCGCGCCAACGTCGGGGGGCTACAGGGCGCGGCGGCGCATTCCGTTGACCGCAAGGGCAGCGAGTGTCGCGCACCACAGGAGCGTCCACAGGATCGCTGAGAGGTTCGAAACGTGCGCCAGGGCAACCGCTCCCCCCACGTTGTCGCGCGGGGCGACCGGGCCACCCTTTCCGCGATTTTGCAGGTCGGTGATCAGCGGGGAGGTGATGAACCGGGGAAGGATTGTGCGGATGGCCTGTGAGGCGCCGCCCCAGCTGACGATGAGGTGCTGATCGGCGGCATTGCCCAGACGAGAGAAGGACTGCATTCCAACGTAGGTGACGAGGGCGAGGAATGATGAGCTTCCGCGGCCCACGATGGCGCTGGCGGCTGCAGCGACGAGCGTAACGACCGCGAGGTTCAGACTCATGGTCAGCAGATGAACCGCAAGGGGACCATCCATGCCGAGCCCCAGCGCGAGGCTGCCGATCTGCGCTGTCAGCGCCCAGATGCCCATGACGACCGCGAGTTCGGCCACCCGGGCCAGGACGCGAGCAATCGCAAGGACCTCGCGGCGGGCACCGGCGACGTGGAGCATTCCAAAAAAGCCGCTGTCGCCGTCGCGACTCAACGCAGTGGCGCCAAGCCCCATCGCAACGAGCAGTCCGACCAGGAGGACCACACCGGCGACGCCCGCATGCCAGCGATCAGCCCGTGCAGGGCCGGAAGCGGACCCGGCGGCGAGCGCGGCGACAACTCCGATCGCGACGATGCCGATTGCGGTCACAACAAGCAGCCAGCGCCGTCGGGTTGCCGACCGGATGTCCGCCAGGCCAAGCATCCATGTGCCCATCACTCGTCGCCGCCGTCAATCGTCAGCGACTGGCCAAGCAGCGTTGGAAGTCCGCCCGGGTCGTGCGAGGCCGCGATGCAGGCAGCACCACGGGCGAGGGCGGCCTCAATTTCATGCACGGTCTCGGGAAATTCCCACGGGTCATCAAGGATCAGCAGCTCGGGATCACCGACCAGCGAGCAGGCCAGCGACAGGCGGCGCACATCCTCGACCTGCAACCGGTCCGCGGCACGGTCGAGGTCGGAAATTCCGACGCGCTCGCCGAGCTCCTCTGCCTCGACGTCTGGTCGCCCCTTGAGGCGAGTCACCATGCGCAGCACCGCCCGCGCGCTGAGCGCGGGCGGGATCGGCCACCCTTGCGGGGCGTATCCGACGCGGCCAACCGTCGCGCGACCTCCGGGGATCCCTCCAAACACCTCAAGCGCTCCCTCGTGCCCGACAAGGCCGAGCACGCCACGCAGCAGACTTGTCAGCCCAACGCCACGCGGTCCGGAGACCAAGAGGCCCTTCCCTGCGTCCAGCCGGAAGCTGACGCCCGAAACCGCTGGCGTGGCACCACGCTCGTAGACCACGGCGACCTCGTCCGCGAGGACGACGGCTGGTGCCTCGTCGACGATTTGGGAGATCACGCCTGCCGGATGATGGCAAGGACCTCGTCGCGACGGCGCTCCATGTCCGCCTCGGAAACCGTTGACTCGAGGTTCAGCCGCAGCAGCGGTTCGGTGTTTGACGAGCGCACGTTCATGTGCCAGTCCGCGTAGTCGACGGAGAGCCCGTCGATCTCGCGTTGGTCGCCGTCGGCGTACGCGGCGCGCAGGCGTTCGATGGCGGCTGGCGCGTCGGAGACCGTGGAGTTGATCTCCCCCGAGATGTGGTAACTGCCCCGAAAGCGGGCGATCAGTTCGGAGAGCGGCTTGCCCGACTCCGCGAGCATTTCCAGGACGAGAAGGGCGGGGACAAGGCCGGTGTCGGCATAGGAGAAGTCGCGGAAGTAGTAGTGGCCGCTGACCTCGCCAGCGAAGACTGCATCCACTTCGCGCATGCGGCGTTTGATGAAGGCGTGCCCGACCCGAAACTCGTCTGGGGTTCCGCCAGAGGCGAGAATGGTGTCGCGGACTGCCCACGACGCACGCAGGTCGTAGACGACTGTGGACGGGCCGCTCCGCCGCAGGATGTGCTCTGCGAGCAGGGCGGTGAGGAAGTCCCCGGGGACGAACTGGCCGAGGTCGTCAATGAAGAAGCAGCGGTCGGCGTCGCCGTCCCACGCGATACCGAGGTCGGCGTTCTCCTCGACGACCTTCTGCTCAATGAAGACCCGGTTTTCCTCGAGAAGCGGATTCGGCTCGTGGTTTGGAAACCGGCCGTCCGGGTCGAAGAAAAAGGGCACCGCATCGATTGCCAGGTCGTCCAGGACCGGGGGCATGTAGACCCCAGCCATGCCGTTCGCGGCGTCCATGACAACCCGCAGCCCGGTGATTTTGGCTGGGTCGACGAACATCAAGCAGGCGGGAACGAACCGGCTGAGGAGCGTCTCATCCCGAGTTTCGGTGCCGCGAGTCTCGGCGACCGGCGCGCGTCCCTCGCGAATGATCCGCCCGAGCTCACCGATTCCGGTGTCCCCAGAGAGCGGCAACGCGTCGGTAACGACGAGTTTCGCGCCCGTGTACTCGGGCGGGTTGTGGCTCGCGGTGATGATCGCTCCGCCGTCGTAGCCGCCCTCAGCGACAGCGAAATACATCATCTCGGTGGCGATTAGCCCTAGGTCGATGACGTCCGCTCCAGCGCTGAGGACACCCTCACGAAACCGCGCCGCCATACTCGGTGATGAGAGCCGGACGTCGTGGCCTACGGCCACGCGCTTCGCGCCGGTGAGGGTAACGAACGCGCGGCCGATCTCCTCCGCCCCGTCATCATCGATCTCGCCGGGGTATTTGCCACGCACGTCGTAGGCCTTGAAGACACCGGGATTCAGGGTCATGGGCGAAATCCTTCCAACAAGAGATCGTAGGTGTCGTCGAGATGCTGAGGCATCACACGCGTCCCACCGAGCGTGGGCATGAAGTTCGTGTCGCCGTTCCAGCGTGGCAAAAGGTGAAGATGCAAGTGCTGGGCGATCCCGGCTCCGGCAGCCGAACCCTGGTTGACGCCAAAGTTGAAGCCCTGGGGACGCATGCGTTCCTCGATGACACGCTGCGACTCCTGAACCAGCCCCATCATCTCACCGACCTCCTGCGAGGAGAGGGCACGCAGTGTGTCGGTGTGTCGATAGGGGACAACCATCAGGTGTCCGTTGTTATACGGGTAGAGATTCAGAATGACGAAGCAATGCTCGCCGCGATGCAGGATGTACGAGGCCCGGTCGTCCGTTCCGGCCCCATGTGTGCAGAACACACACGGCGGATCAGCATCGGGGGACCGCCCGTCACCCGTGATGTAGGCCATCCGCCAGGGCGACCACATGATGTCCTGCCGGTGACTCAGAGCCACTTCTTTCGGCGGAAGTACCACACCATCAGGCCGGTGATGGCGCCCATCAGTGCCAGCACCCACACCAGGGACCAGATCCCATGGTGTGCAAGGGCGAGGCCGTCGATGTTCATCCCGTAAAAGCCGGTTACCAGCGTCAGTGGCAGCATCACGGCCGACAGCATGGTCAGGGCCCGGATGACGTCGTTCAGTCGGTGGGAGATCACCGACTCGTTCGTGGCTTCGATGGCCTCGACGACCTCTTTGTAGTTCTCCAGACTGTCCCAGATCCGCTCGTTCTTGTCGACGATGTCGTCAAAATAGAGTTCCAAATCCTCCGGGGCGTAGCGCTGAACGCCCCGTTCAAGGAGGCGCAGTGTTGGGCGCTGCGGCTTGATGATCTTGCGGTAGTTGATGATCTCTTGCTTGGCGTTCGAGATGTCGCGGACGATGCTCTCGGAATGCTCGGCCTCTAGCACTTCGTCTTCCAACGCATCCAGTTTGAAGCCGATCTTGTCGAGGATCGGAAAGCAGTAGTCGAACATCTCATCGACGATGCGGTACAGCAGGTAGCCAGAGCCCTTGTCGAGGGTGGCTTCCAGCTCTTCTGGGCGTGTCGCGCAGCGTGTCCAGAGCGCCGAAAGGGGCTTCAGGGTCTCGTTCGGCAGGGTGATGAGCGTGTCCTCGCTGACGAAGACGTTCAGCTCCGCCGCCTGCAGCCGGCTGGTGCGTTTATCGAAGCGCGGAAAGTGGAGCACGATGAACAGATAGCCGTCGTACTCATCGATCTTGGCGCGTTGGCGCCGACGCGAAAGGACATCCTCAAGCGCAAGCGGGTGGAAGCCGTAGGTCTCCGAGAGCCACTCGGTTTCCGTCTCCGTTGGCGCCTCGATGTTCAGCCAGGTGAGCCCATCGAACTCAAGCCGGTCAACAACAGGCTCAGTGCTGGTGCGCGCCGCCGGGGCTGAGACCGCAGTATCGCGGGACCGCCTCGAGCGGCGAATGTTCGGAAGGCTCGCCATCGTCCGCTCGCCCCTCGACGCCGCGCTGTGTGTGCTCGCTCACCTCTGGAGTGTCGCACATACGAGACGGTCTGACCTACTCGGTCAGGCCGTTCCGGTAGGCGTAGCGGGTAGCTTCGGTCCGGTTCGCAACACCCAACTTCCGGTAGATGTTCGACAGGTGGAATTTGACCGTTTGCTCGGTGACGAACAACCGGTTCGCGATCTCCAAGTTGGACATACCTTCGGCAACGAGCTTCAGGATCGAGAGTTCCCGCTCCGTCAGCCCGCTCGCGGCTGCCGCTGATGGCGGCACGCCGATTACGGGTGGGTCGCCGGGACGTCCGCGCGGGTGGTAGACGGTACCTTCGACGACCTGGCGAACCGTCGACGGGAGGTCGAGCGGGTTGATCGATTTGACGACGTATCCCGACGCTCCTTTGGCGAGCGCGCGTTCAATGTGTTCAGGGTCGTCGAACATCGACAGAATGATGATCTTGAGGTCCGGGTGGTCCTTGCGCAGTCGGCCAAGTGTGGTCAGTCCGTCGCCATTTGGCATCCGGAGGTCCATGATCACGACGTCGGGCCGCACGCGAGGAACGAGCGCGATCATCTCCTCGCCGGACATTGCTTCACCCACAACCCGAATATCGGGTGCGGTTTCGAGTGCACGCTTGATGCCGTCCAGCATCAGACGATGGTCGTCGGCAATCGCGACCCGCAAGGGGCGACGGACGGCACGTTCAGCGGTTGGCGGGGCTTCCGGCAGGCTCATCAAGGCCTCGATGCTTGGGAACGAATCTTCCTCACGGTAGCGGAGGGCGCGGGGTTCGCATCGCGGGCAGGTCCGGTGGAACCCAAATCCCAAAGGGTTACCCCCGGTCCGAGGCTCGCTGGGACGCAGTAGATCGGGCGTGCGTGCCGCCGAATACCTCGGTAGAAGGCGACTTCGCGGGGGTAGGCGCGGGGCGCCGCGCGGACCCGGCGCTCGATATCACTACTCGTCAGGACCCAGCGCACCCGGTACCGGTGCAAGAGCGCGAGGGAGCGCTTTGGGTCTGGAGTAGTGCCGGGCTGTGGCGTTTGGAGGCGTATCAGTCGAAGCCAGTGCACGGCGTGCCCAGCGGCGATGAGTTTCTGCCCAGTGACACGATCCACCAGCGGGGGCCCGAGCGGATCGACGGCGATCCGTGCTCCTCGCGGGACCACGCCTTCGATGACGGGGACGACGTCCAGACGACGATCCCGCTGTTCGTAGTCCGACAGCAGGGTCGCGGAGCTGAGCGCCGCGGGAACGAGGACCGCGAGTCCGAGGGCACCTGCCGTAAGGGTCGAGGGAAGGCGAATCCGGACGGCGAGTTCGTCGGCGACCTCCACCGCTGCCCGAGCGCCGAGCACGACAAGTACTGGGATGATCGGCAAGAGGTACCGATCGAAGTGGGCGCTCCATGCCGACACGTAGGCGAAATAGAGGACCGCGTACGGCGCGAGTACGAGGTCAAAGGAACGTCGCCGATACGCCGCGAGGCCCAGGCCGACGGCGGCAAGGACGAGCATCCCGGTGCCGATCGAACCGGAAAGGATCGGTTGCAGGTTGTAGCGCCAGCCGGGCCCGGCGTCCTCGAAGCCCAACCACCCATTCGCAACAATCCTGTTCTGGCGAGCGAAGTCACTGACAAAGCGGACCGCATCGAGGAGGGCATACGGAGTGCCGACGAGAAACGCTCCAAACCAACACGCCGACGTCGTGAGTGCCGATCGCCAGGCGCCCGACGGTCCTTCGGGGCTGCGCCTTGCGAGAACGAAAGCGGTACCGACCAGTGGAAGGACGGCTACCCCGGCGTTGTACTTCGCGGATGTCGCAAGGCCGATGAGCGCTGCGGCCCACAGGAGATTGCGGCGCGCCGAGGTTTCGGCGGCGATGACAAGTTGCCAAAGGCCGAGGGTAAGCAGCGCGACCATTGTCATATCGGTGACGGCGAGATGGCTGTAGCCGACCGCGATGGGAGCGACCGCCATCATGCCGCCCGCGAGGAAGCCCGCGGCCAGCCCGGCAATCCGGCGTCCAAGAAGATAGGTCCCGATAACCAGTACCAGCCCCGCGACGACGGAAATCGCCCGCCCCGTGAGGATGTAGGGGGTCGGATCGACGGCATATGCCTCTGGCGAGCCGAATCCCACGCCGCTCGGGACGGAGATGAATGGTGAGAGGGCCCCGACGGTTCCCGCGACCAGGTAGAGGTAAAGGCTCGGGTAAAGGAACCAATGGGGGTTCCCGGTCTCCCCGGTCAGGATGTTGAGCGACCGCGGAACGACGGTGTTCTCGTCTGGTGAGAGAAGGCCCGGCCCTGGGAGGCCCGCCCGCAGACCAATGAGGCGAAGCCAAAGCGCCACACCCAGAATGACGGCGAGCCCGGCAAGTTCAAGGCCATGGCCCGAACACGCCGCCGTGAGACGCTGCTTCACGCCACTGAGGGTACTCGCCCGTGCGGCGCTCGGCCTTACACGCGCTCGCCTACGGCTGCGGGTCGACTTCTACGGATTGCACTCACAATTTCCGCCGCTGGCACGCCCTTGAGGAGATGCTCGACGTCCGCGAGTCCAGTCTCGTCGACGCCATGGTCAACGACTGAGAGGAGGACCGTTCCCGTTCCAGGGCGTCGTCGGCGAAGTTGGCGCAGGGTCTCGATTCCCCCTTCAGTCGGAAGGCCCGCATCGACCAACACGACGTCCGCGTCGAGCGACTCGGCCAACGCGTGAACTTCTGAGTCATCCCGCGCTTGCCCAACGACGTCGATATCGGACTCCCGCTCGAGGATCCGGCGGAGCGCGTCACGAAATTGGTCGTGTCCATCCGCGATGAGAACGCGTGTCAAGGGAGAAAATGCCTGCTCATTAGACCGAACGTTAGCGCCCGAGACGTGCCGCCATTACTGGTCGGTTTGGTAGTTCTGCCTGGACGCTGTATAGGTCAACCATGAGTAATCCCTCCACGAATGGCGACGATCCGGGCGTGCTCGCCCTCAAAGCCGTCGCCGGTCTTGGTCGACGGCCGACCGATGGCGGTCTAAAGGTCCACGACATTCTGCGCGCCGTCGTCACCGGCCTTGGAGCCCGGGCGGGCGCGCTGCAGGTGGTGGACGAACGCACCGGGCGTCTCATGCTCGCAGCGGCAGTCAACCTGCGGACGGGTTCGGATCTGCTCCACAACGTGGCGCCGCTTGAAGGAATCGGCGCGCGGGTGCTTGAAGAGGGCATTGAGGTGTCCGCTGGTGAGGGCACGCCGAATGCCCTTCCGGAGGCATTCCGGGTTGAGGGACTGACCACCTCGGTGGGCTTTCCGATCCGCGGTCGCCATCGGGTAATGGGGGTCCTCTGGGTCGCGGCTGGCCTGCCCGTCGACTGCACCGGACTGCCCGGTGACGCGGCCCGCATCGGTGCGGAACGGCTTGGTTGGTGGCTTGAGGAATCGCGCCTCTACCAGACACTTGAGCGCGCCATGGGTCAAATTCTTGAGGCCGACGAGCGCATGCTTGGGCGAATTGGCTTGGACATTCACGACGGGCCGACGCAACTGTTGTCCGTTGCACTGCTCGAGGTCCAGTTGCTCGAGGTCGATCTGAACGCAGCAGAGGGGGAGGGATCGACGCTGCCCGGAGGCCTTCGCCCAGCGCTCGGCCGGATCTACGAGACGCTTGGTGGCGCCGTTCACGAAATGCGGGAGCTGATCGGGCAGCTGCGACCGGCCCAGTTCGAAGGGCGCGAGTTGCCGGACATCCTCGGCGACGCGGTCAGCGCCTTTGAGCAGCGCACTGGCGCCCGGATCTCGTACGACGTCTCGGGTGAGTTTCCGGAGCTTGAGGTCTCAATCTCTCAGCGCATCACGCTCTACCGGACCCTTCAAGAAGCGCTGTCGAATGCGCACCGGCATGGGCAGGCGTCGGAGGTAAACGTGGTACTGACCGGCGAACCGGACGGCACCGTGCTTGAAGTGACCGACAATGGTCGGGGCTTCGATGTCGAGAGCGTTCAGCGTGCCCGGGCCGGTGCTCCCGATGCCCGGTTTGGCATCTTTGGGATGCGCGACCGGGCGGAACTGCTTGGCGGCAGCTGCGAGATCGTCAGTGAGCGCGGCGTATCGACCAGGATTCGGGTGGCGCTCCCGAGGTGGCGCCCGCAGTCCGGCTCCCTCCTGATGGCGTGAGTGCGCCGGTGATCGGTGTCAAGATTTGTGGGGTCACCCGGCCGGAGGACGCACACGCGGCGGTGATGTTCGGAGCAAGTGCCGTCGGAATGATCCTGGCACCGGGAACCCGGCGCACGGTCGGGCTCGCAGCTGGTCGGGCGATCATGGAGGCGGTTCCGGCGCCCGTTTGGCGTGTGGGCGTCTTCGTTTCGCCCAGTCCGGAGGCGGTTGCGGAGGCGATCGCCGCGTGTGGCCTCACCCACGTCCAGCTGCACGGAATCGTCGATATCGGGGCGCTTCGGCTGGCTGCCCCCGGCACCACGCTGCTCGAATCGATTCGGGTCGATGGTGCGGAGGCGCTCGCCCGCGCCCGGGTGTCGACCGCTGACCTGGTCCTTTTGGACGCTGCCGTTCCTGGACAGCACGGCGGAACCGGGACGGTCTTCGACTGGACGATCTTGGAACGGGCGCCGCTCGGGCGTGACTTCATCTTGGCGGGCGGGTTGACACCAGACAATGTGGGTGAGGCCGTGCGGCGCGCGTCGCCACGTATTGTGGATGTGTCGAGCGGCGTCGAGTCCGCTCCGGGCGTTAAGGACCTTGGCTTGATCGCGCGTTTCATCACTCAGGCACGGGCTCAGCGATGAGCACCCTGGCCACCCGCTTTGGTCCCTACGGGGGACGTTTTGTTCCCGAGACCGTCATCCCCGCACTTGATGAGGCGGCCGCTGCCTATCTTCTGGCGCGCGACGATCCAAGCTTTCGAGCCGAGCTAGATGCCCTCCTCGCGGACTATGTGGGTCGACCCACGCCCCTCTACCGGGCGAAGGCACTGGAGGCCGCGAACGGTGGGGCACCGGTGTACTTCAAGCGCGAGGATCTCTGCCACACGGGCGCGCATAAGATCAACAACGCCCTCGGGCAGGTGCTTCTCGCCAAGCGCATGGGGAAGCGCAGAATTATCGCGGAGACCGGTGCCGGACAACACGGCGTCGCAACCGCCACTGCCGCGGCGCTGATGGGGCTTGGGTGTGTCGTCTTCATGGGACGAACTGACATGGTGCGCCAACGCCTCAACGTCGTCAGGATGCGGATGTTGGGCGCGGAAGTTGTCCCCGTAGATAGTGGGTCCGCGACCCTCAAGGACGCGACCAGCGAGGCCATCCGCGACTGGGTTACTCACGTGGGCGATACCCACTACGTGATCGGCTCGGCGGTCGGACCGGCGCCGTATCCGGAGATGGTGGCGGACTTCCAGTCCGTTATCGGCAATGAGGCGCGCGCCCAGTTCCTGGAGGCTACGGGGGCCCTGCCGGGAACGGTGGTCGCCTGTGTTGGCGGGGGATCGAACGCGATTGGGATGTTCCGAGCGTTCTTGCCGGAAGCGAGTGTCGCGCTGGTCGGTGTTGAGGCGGCGGGCGAGGGCCTGGACAGTGGCCATCACGGAGCCTCGTTGTCTCGCGGAACACCGGGGGTCTTGCACGGTTCGTTCTCGTATCTGCTGCAGGACCCCGATGGTCAGGTCACGGAGGCGCACTCGATTTCGGCAGGGCTGGACTACCCAGGCGTCGGACCAGAGCACAGCTACCTGCGCGATACCGGCCGGGTCCGCTACGAAAGCGTGTCGGACCAGGAGGCACTCGACGCGATGCTTGCCTGCTCACGGTGCGAGGGGATCATCCCCGCCCTTGAAAGCGCGCATGCCCTGGCACTTGTGACACGTGAGGCCGCGACGCTTGCCGGCCCAATCCTCGTCTGCCTGTCGGGACGCGGTGACAAGGACGTGGAACAGGTTGCAACAGCACTCGGCATCGATGGCTGACGGAGCGGCGCGGCTGGAGGCCGCGTTCACGAACGCCGAGGGGCCGATCTTCATGCCCTACGTCATGGGCGGATACCCGACGCTTGCCGAGAGTGCCCGCTACGCCGCGGTTATCGCGCGTCATGCGGGTGTCCTGGAGCTTGGGATGCCGTACTCGGACCCACTCGCGGATGGGCCGACGATTCAAGCCGCTGGGCAGCGGGCGTTGAACGCAGGATGCCGGGTGCAGGATGTCCTCGACATCGCCGCCGACCTTGCCCCGGACGGCCCGCCGATCGCGTTCATGACCTACTACAACACGCTGCTTGCCTCGGGCATCGACGCCTTTGTGCAAAGGGCCGCCGACGCTGGCATCGCCGGTCTCATTGTCCCGGATCTCCCGGTCGACGAGGCCCACGTACTTCGGGCGGCAGCGAGCGCGGTCGGAATTGCCGTGATCGCGCTTGCCGCACCGACGACCACCGATGCCCGCCTCGACGAGATCGGCGCCGAGGCATCCGGTTTCCTCTACGCGGTCGCGGTCGCAGGCGTCACCGGCGGAAAAACGGTCCTTGATGACGGACTCCGTGACTTCCTCGCGCGAGCGAAGGCGCGTGTTCCGGTTCCAATCGCGGTGGGATTTGGAATCCGCAATGCAGCGCAGGCCGCGGAGATGGGGCGAGTCGCCGACGGGGTCGTCATCGCCAGCGAACTCATCCGCCTGATCGAAACGGCCGAGAGCACCGAGGCCGCAGAACGGGCCCTCGATACGTTCTGTACCGGTATCGTCGCGGCGCTCAGCGGGGCAGCAGCAGGCGCCTAACGGTCAGGTTCGTCTGGACGTTTCCTGCCTTGTCGATTGCGCGGATCGCAAAGACATGCGGGCCACGGGGCACCTGACTAAGTTTGAAGCTCCAGCGGCCGTCTGGCTTCAACCGTGCCGCGACGAAGATCGTCGGGCGGTTGGCACAGGGCGACGGAATCCAGGTGCGCCCGGTGTACGCGCCGCAATGGCCACGTGAGTCGCGACGAACGACGCTGACCTGGACGCCCGCAATCCCACTGGCATCACTCGCCGTTCCGTGCAGGGTCAGCCAGGCAGATCCCGTCCGCCGGTAGGCCGCGCAGGTACGGGCGTTTGATGCCTTGGCCTTCGGCGCAACCGTCACCTTGCAGGCTGGTTGGAGCAGTTGGGCCGTTGGCGGCGAGCGGTCCCCTCCCGCGATCGTCGGCGGCGCGACACCCGCAACGAGGACGCGGTCGCTTCCGAAGACGGTGCCCGAGGCATTTTGGGCGACCAGGCGGTAGTGGTAAGCGCCGCCTGGGATCAGCCCGAGGACCTGCACGGTGACCGCCTGCGACTGGGGCCCGTTGATTGGGTTTGCCGCGGCCGATTGGTTTCCGTAGGCGGATGTTGGACCCCACTCCACCCGATAGGTGGTTGCCTGACCGGCCGGGTCGACTGCACCGGAAACCACGGCGCCAACCTGTGTCGGCGTGGCCTGGCCGCTCCGGACGCCGGGAAGGCCGACGGTTGCATTGGGAAGGATTTGGACCGCACTCAGCCCGAAACTTGCAACGGCAATATCGGGGCGCGAATCATCATTCAGATCGCCGATTGCGACGGCCTGCGGGTTCGCCCCCGCTCCGAGCGCAACGGGACTCCCCGCGAGGCGAGTGAAGGTCCCCAAACCGTTCCCCGAGAGCACCTGGACGTCGTTCGATGTCGCATTTGCCACGGCAATATCAGTGCGCCCATCACCATTGAGGTCGCCCGCGGCCAGCGATGCGGTCCCGGGGCCGAGCGTGATGGGTGGCCCCGCAGTCGCGAGCGAGCCTGTCGCCCCTGCGAAATAGACGGCGAGCGTACCCGTGATCGAATTCGCAACGGCGACGTCGGGTCGAGCATCTCCATTCAGGTCGTCGACCAACAACGCCCGCGGGCCGGTGCCTTGCCCGGTTGACAGCGGCGATCCGGGCGCTGGCGCAAACCCACCGCGCCCGTCGCCGAGCAGGATCGAAATGCTGTCACCCGCGTAGTTGGTTGCGATGAGGTCCAGCTCACGGTCGCCGTTTATATCGGCGATGCGGATCGCCCGGGGACTCGCCCCGAGTTTCACGGTTGATGTTCCGCCGCTACTCCACAGGATGGCGGCATCGTCACTCCCCTGATTTGCCGTGACGACCTCTGGCGTTCCATCATCATTCAAGTCGCCGACACTCACGGCGATCGGTGTCGTCCCGACCGCTGTCGTTGTGCTGCGGGCAAGGGCGCCGGTCCCGTCGCCAAGGGCCACCGAGACACTCCCACCCGCGCTATTTGCGGTGATCAGGTCGAGCCGTCCGTCACGGTTCAGATCGGCGAGGGCGACAGCGGCGGGGTAAGGACCCACGGAAACTGGGCTTCCGGGAGCGATTGCCAGGGCCTTCCCGCCGGAGGAAATCAGCACTGTCGCGCTGTCAGCCCCAAGGTCAGCCGTCGCAACGTCAGGCCGCCCATCGCCGTTGACGTCGGCGATCGCAAGCCCCTGCGGGCTGGCCCCAACCGGCTCAATCAGCGGACTTGCGAAGTTTGGGGGACTTGCGACGAGCGCTGATGGCGCGGCAACAAGGGCGGTGAGGCTGACGATGAGATGACGAACCCGCACCTGGTCCTGCCCTCCTCGACGCCGTCCTTAGCGGAGAGCTTATCCGAGATCTGCGGGGGAAACCGACGAACTCCTCGGGTAGGACTCGAACCTACAACCCTTCGGTTAACAGCCGAATGCTCTACCATTGAGCTACCGAGGAACGGCTCGTGGAGCTTAGCTGATGCCTGTCTTCAAGTTCAGCGCGGCGGGTGTATTCGGTGGAGATGGATGACGGATCCACTCTCATCCGATCGGCCGATCACGGGCCGCTCGTCACGTGTTGTGGTCCAGCCCACCGTGAGGAGGGCCTCCACGAGGGTCACTGCGTCCGGGCGACGTGGGTCGGCCATCAGGACCATGCCCGTTGGGCCAACGATCTGCGGCAGGAGCGCCGCCAAGGCATGGGCGTTCCGCGTCTCGTAACAGACGTCTGCCGCCAACACGAGATCGAAAGGAGTCGCCACAAGGTCCGCTGGCGGGCTCCGCCAGTCGAGCAGACGCGTACGAAGTTGGGCACCAGAGCGTTCCGCGTTGGCGCAGCTTGCCTGGAGTGCCGATTCGTACCAGTCGGTGGCCGTTACCTCGGCGCCAGCGAGCGCGGCGACGATCGCAGGGAGACCGATTCCGCAGCCAAGCTCAATCACTCGCTTGCCGCCGAGTGGTTCGTCGAGGAGGACCTCAGCGAGCACGCGAGCGCTCGGCCAGAGCTCGGCCCAGTACGGAAGGCGCTCATCGACGGCGTATTCGTCTTCGTCGATCAGGTCCTCAGGGGTGCCCGGTCGAGTGAGATCGACCGTGAACGGTCCGACCTCGATCCGCTCGCGGATCCAAGGGTTCTCGCCGTGCCCGTCCAATGCGGCTACTATCCCAGCCGTCATCCGATTCGCGGGAGCGTGCATTGAGCGAGAACACCGAAGCAGCTGAGACGGTCGAAGCCGTCGAGACCGAAGCGGCCGCCCCGGCCGAGACCGAAGCCCTCGTCGAGGCCGCCGCCCCGGAGGTCGTCGAGGCGCCCGCTGCCGTTGCGGTAGAGGAGCCCGCCATAGAGGTCGTTGAGGCGGCGGTTGCCGAGGACGTTTCCGACACGCCGGTGCCCGAGGAGATCGCAGCGGTTGCCGCAGCGAATGTCTCGCAGGCCAAGGTATTCCTCTGCGAGCGTGGCCACCGTGTCACGGCCCTCTGGAACACCCCGACCGTTTGCCAGGGACGCATCAGCCGCAAGGGGCCCGTGTGCGGCCGTCAGCTCTACCCGATTGCCGAGTTGCCCGAGCAGGTTCAAAAGGCGCTCAACCCGCTGAAGGCGTCGAAGAAGTCGTCCAAGAAGAAGTAGCGGTGGTCGTGCGGGCGGGGCGCTACGCCTCGCCCGCCACCCGCTCTGCCTCTTCTACGAGGCGCTCAAGCTCCGCGATCCCGGGCTCCCACACATCGGGGTCGTCCAGGTCGATCCCGAGCGGGCGCAGGAGCTCCGCCGGTGGTGCCGATCCCCCGCGGGTCAAGAATTCCAGGTACGGCGCCATGAAGGCCTCCGTGTCCGCGCGTTGCCGCGCGTGCAGGGTCAGTGCCACGAGGCTCGCGAACACATAGGCGTAGGTATAGAAGCGCGTGGAGATGAAGTGGGGGATGTAGGACCATCCAAGGCCGTACGCCTCGGGAAGTTCCACCGAATCGCCGTAGTAGCGGCGGTTCTCCTCCAGCCAGATGTCTCCAAGACGCTCGTCGCTCAGCGACTGTCCTGCTGCGCGTGCTGCGTAGGCGCGCTGTTCATAGCGGGCGAGGACGGTCTGACGGAAAACTGAGGCGAAGACGCCTTCGACGTGCTCGCAGACCAGCGTGCGCCGAGTCTGGGGATCGGTCTCGGTCGCGAGCACGTGGTCCAGGGTGACGCTTTCAGCGAACGTGGACGGAACCTCGGCGAGCGCCAGGCCGGTGTACGCGGAATGCGCGGACTGCGCGCCCTGGGACAGCTGAAAGTGCATCGCGTGACCAAGCTCGTGGGCGAGGGTCACGACATCCTGAAAGCGGTCATTGTAGTTCATCAGGACATAAATCGGGCCGTCCTGTGAGACCGGTGCGCAGAAGGCACCACCGCGCTTGCCAACCCGTGGCTCCGCATCGAGGCGACCGGTCCCCATGATCCCCTTGGCAACCTCCGCGACCTCCGGCGAGAAGCGCGCGAAGGCCTCCTCGACGAGCACGCGTCCCTCGTCGAACGCGACGGGGCGAGCCTCACCGATCGGTGCGTACTGGTCCGCCAGGTGGAGGGGCTCGATCCCGAGGAGCCTGCCCTTGACCCGAAACCACCGCTGGGCAAGCGGATAGGCCGCCTCGACGCGTTCCAACATTCGGGTCACTGCGGCGCGCGGCAGTTCGTTGCGCAGGTGCGTCGGATCCATCGGATCCTCGTAGCTGCGCAGGCGGTCCATGGTCAGGCGGTCGGCAACGAGGGTGTCGTAGCAATGCGCCAGGGTTGGCGCGTGGGGCGCAAGACCGGCGTAGAGCGCAGCCAGGGCCCGATGGCGCAGATCTCGATCGGGGCGCCGGACGTACGCAAGGAGGCGATCGACCGTGTGTGGTTCCTCCCCGCCGCCGTCGTCGAACGGAATCTCGAGCGTCGAGGTCACGCGCCCAAACAGGGTCTGCCACGCGCGCACAGCCGCCGTCTGACGCTCGGCGAGCATCTCCTCCTCCTGCTCCGTGCGAACGTGAGGAGCAAAGCGCCGCTGGGAGATCAGGAAGTGCCGATCGGCGGCCACCTCAGGTGCATTGGCGAGTGGAAGGGCGACCTCGTCGGGCAGGGCCACCCACTCGAGTTCGAAGAATCGAAGCTGGTTTCCAACCTCTACCAGCGCCTGATCGACCTTCGCCACGAGGTCGCGATTCGCCTCCGACTCGGAGTCGATTGACTCGCGCAGGTGTGCGTACGACGAGACACGCGAGAGCGCATTCTCGATGGCTGCGAGGTCAGCGAGGGCATCTCGAAGTCCCGGGCCGTCGAGTGCTCCAACGTTGCCGCGGTGGTGGTCCGCAAAGCGTGTCACCAGTATGTTGGTGGCGCTCAAGAGATCCGTCGCGGCGGCCTCGTCGGAGAGGATATGCGTGAGGTCCCAGTGCACGCCTTCGGCGCGTTCGGACGGTGTGGTTGTCGTCATGGTTCGCACGTTAGCGTGCGGCTCGCCTCATGAGGCGAACAGCGGTCTCACGCGGCAGGGGCGGCGTTCCCGTCTTCCCAAGGACCGGGCCGAGACCCGGAGCATGAAAGTCCGATCCGCCGGTCGGAATGAGTCCGTAGCGCTCAGCGAGCCAGCGATACTGGCGACGGTCGGCGTCCTGATGCTCGGGGCGGTGCACCTCAATCCCGTCCAGCCCGGCGCCCGCGAGTACTCCGACCAGACTGTCCAGATCCGGCGCGCTCAGCTTCAGCGTTCCAGGGTGAGCGAGGCACACCGCGCCGCCCTCGCCGTGGACAAGGGAAATTGCCTCGTCCGCAGTGAGACCGCCTCCTGGCACGAACGCGGGCATACCGTCGGCGAGGTATCGGTCGAACGCCTCTGCTCGGCTGGCGACGACACCGGAGGCGACCAGCGCGTCTGCGATGTGGGGGCGGGCGACAACGCCGGGTGCCCGGGCGGCGACTTCGTCGTACGCAATCTGGACGCCCAACGCTCGAAGACGCTCAACCATGGCCCGGGCACGGTCAACGCGGGCAGCCTTCAACTCTGCGAGGCGCGCCACAGCGACATCCGAGGGGAGCCCGGGGAAGTAGCTGACCAGGTGCATTTGGTGCGCATCCAGGTGCGCGGTTAGCTCCACACCGCAGACGATGCGCACGCCGAGACGGGCACCGGCGGCACGGGCCGCGACGAGCGCGTCGGTCGTATCGTGATCGGTCACCGCGAGCGTCTCGACACCGGATTCCGCTGCCAATTCGACGAGCGCATCGGGGCTGAGAAGCCCATCCGAACGGTCTGTGTGGGCGTGCAGGTCAATGGTCCGTGCTGTTCGCCTCACCGGCCTGGAAACGTACCATGAGGGTATGCGAACACGCCGCGAGGACAACGAGACGCCGGTCTACAGCTCGGACCAGGGCAGGCGCCTTGCGCCGAAGGTCGTGCCCGACGAGGAGACCGGGGGCGCTGTCCGTGTCTCCCGCACCAGCGCGGGACGCAGCGGCAAAACCGTCACCCTCGTAACGGGAATCCCCACCTCGGACCGGGCGGCCCTCGCAAAGGAACTGAAGCGCCTCTGCGGTTCCGGCGGCGCCGTCAAGGGCG
>JAYTQG010000182.1:0-1575 GCA_043746815.1 Thermoleophilia bacterium
GAGCCGCGCAGTTGGCGGGCGGCGTCCAAATCAGGCGCCTCGCCCGCCAGGCGGCGGAGCGCAAGGTTGACGGCCTCGCCCTTCGTGCGCAGTCGGAACCGCTCCATCACCGCGAGACAGGCGGCCTCGTCGATATCGATGGTTGTGCGCGCCATCCACCGACCGTACACCCCAGAGTGAGTTCGGTTCATTCACGGCCGTGATCGACCTAATCGATCAATAATCATGCTAGTTTGAGGTCGTGAATAGCTTTATTATCGGTATCACGCTGTGAAGAGCTTCGTGGACCTTGGCGCCACGCTCGCGAACCAGCCACCCCCCTTGGGCGCTCGTCTCGCCATGATCGACACCTGGCGTGGGCACGAGCAGATGTATGCGGATCAGGTGCCCGAACTCCTTCTGGGCCTCGCGGAGCAGACCCGCGTCGCGTCGATTACTGCGTCGAACGCGATCGAGGGGGTGGTCGTCTCGGCGGACCGGGCGCAGAAGATCGTGCGTCCCTTGCCGCCGCGCCTGCGAACCCGAAGCGAGCGCGAGTTTGCTGGCTACCGCGATGCGATCGACGGGTTGATGCGCGGAGGCACCAGCGAGGTGCTTGGCATCCCCTTCATTCTGCATCTGCACCGCCAACTCTTCGCCCACGCGGACGGACGCGGAGGGCAGCTGAAACGCGACCAGAATCTGATCGTGCGCTACGAGGACGGCAAGCGAGTCGTGCTGTTTACGCCAACCCCTCCCGATGAGACGTCCTTCGCCCTCGGCGAGCTTGGGACCCGCTACGAGGCCGCGGTTCAGTCGGAGGCTGGGCACCCGGTGCTCCTCATCGGTCTCTTCGTCCTGGATGTACTGGCCATCCATCCGGTCGCTGATGGGAACGGGCGGCTCGCTCGCTTGCTGACGTCACATTTGCTGATGACGCGCGGGTACGGGATTTGTCGGTACGTCAGCCTTGAACAGCGGGTTTTTGAGACGAAGGAGCAGTACTACCAGGCCCTTCTCGACTCGCAGGAGGGGTGGCACGACGGGGTTCATAACCCATGGCCGTGGTTGGACTATCTCGTTCAGATCGTCGGGGACTGTTACGCGCAGCTCGAAGCGCGCGTCGCGAGCGCTCCTCCCGTTGGCGCGTCGAAACAAGACCGGGTACGAGAACACATCCTGAGTAGCGCCGGAGACCAGTTCCGGATCGGTGACCTCCGGCGGGCCCTGCCCGATGTGAGTGACCAGACGATTCGCCTGGTTCTGGCGTCGCTGCGGGACGAGGGAGCGATCGCCGCCACCGGCAGTGGGCCGGGAGCGCGTTGGCTGCGGCGAGGCGCGCGGGGGTAGTTGCTACGCCGACACGACCCCGACGACGCGGTTGTCCCTGTCGTAGGCGGTGACCTTCGCGTGCCCGGCCGTGTCCGCGATGCGGACGACGTACCAGCCATTGTCCAGTGCAACCACCTTGAGTGGTCGCCGGCGGCCATCGGTCGCGGCGATGCGATGGACGAAGGGCGCGGCCCGGCCGACTCGGAGCCAATCGCGTCCGATCCGGGTGTCCAGGCATCGGCCGGTCAATGTTGGGAATGAGGA
>JAYTQG010000183.1:0-3577 GCA_043746815.1 Thermoleophilia bacterium
CCCAGCTCACCAAAGGCCGCGGGCCGACCCACGAGTGGTTTGCCGCGGTCGGCGCTCACCAGTGCGAGCGCAATCGCGAGATCGGCGGCTGGATCGAGCGCGCGTGCGCCAGCCGCCACGCTGACGAACACGTCCTGGTCGCCGAATCGTCGCCCAGCGTGGCGATTCAAGACGGCGATGACCTGTGCCAACCGCGTCCGATCCACCCCGCCAGCCAGGCGGCGCGGTGGGATGACCTCCGTCGGACCAACGAGGGCCTGAATTTCTACGAGAACGGTTCGGCTTCCCTCAACCGCCGGGAAGACGCACGAACCGATGCGGTCACCGGACTCGGCGAGATAGATCGCACTCGGATCCTCAATTGCCGTGAGCCCATCGGCACCCATCGAAAAGAGCGCGGTCTCGTCCGTGCTCCCGAACCGATTCTTGCTGGAGCGAAGGACACGGTGTTCGCGCAAATGATCGCCATCGAAGGTGAGCACACAGTCCACGAGGTGTTCCAAGGTGCGTGGCCCGGCGAGGTTACCGTCCTTGGTCACCTGCCCAACCAAGATGATCACCGTCCCGAGTGACTTCGCAATCCGAACGAGTTCGGCGGTGGCTTGGCGCACTTGGGTGACGCTGCCATATGCGCCCTCCACGCGGTCGGACACCAGCGTCTGAACGGAGTCGATGGCGCAGACGGTTGGACGGTGGGCTTCGATCGTCGAGATCACCGCTTCAAGGCGAGTCTCGGCAAGAACCTGAACGGCGGCGCACGACGCGGCGAGGCGGCGACCGCGCCCAGCGACCTGCGCCGCGGATTCCTCACCGGTGATGAGGAGCGCTGAACCCGTCGTGGAGAGGTGGGCAAGGGCCTGGAGTACGAGGGTGCTCTTCCCGATACCGGGTTCGCCGCCGATCAGGACCAGCGACCCTTCAACCAAGCCGCCACCCAGGACGCGGTCAAGCTCTCCGATGCCCGTCGGGATGCGCCGCAGTGTCTCGTCGCCAATCTCGCCGAGCACTACCGGCTGGGGGGCGCCAACCAGTGTGAGGCCGCCGGAGCTCGTCGGTACCTCGCCGAGGGTCCCCCATTCACCGCACTCCGGGCACTTGCCGACCCACCGTCCGATGGCGTGTCCACATGCAGTGCATACGTACGCCTTGCGCTCCCGAGCCATGCGACCAGGCTGTCAGAGCCAGGGTCTGCAGACAACCGCGTCAGCGGGTTTGGCACACAACTGCAACGGGCGGAGGTTGCCCTCCGCCCGTTGGCGTTTCGCTATGCCTGCTCGTCTCCACCTGACTCGGCGCCAGCCGCGGCCCCAACGGGCTCCGGCGGGTGCTCCGGCGGCGTGACGATGACCTTCATCTCTTCGCCATCGCGGTCGACCACGATCGTGGATCCCGGCTGCAACTCGCCGCCCAACACGTTGTCGGCCAGCGGGTCTTCGATGAGGCGCTGAATCGCCCGACGAAGCGGACGTGCACCCATCGCTGGGTCGTAGCCCTGCTCGACGAGAAGGTCTTTTGCCTCGTTGGTCAGCTGCAGGGTTGCCCCGTGCTCGGTCATCTGCGTCTGGAGTCGGACGAGGAGGAGATCCACGATCTCGGTGATCTCCGACTTGCTCAACTTGTGGAAGACGATGACCTCGTCGATACGGTTGATCAGCTCCGGGCGGAAGACGCGCTTCAGCTCGCCCATGATCTTCGACTTCATGTCGTCGTAGGACAACCCGGTTTCGTCATCAGAGACGGAGAAGCCAAGCGGGGTGTTCCGAGAGATCGTGGATGCCCCGATGTTCGAGGTCATGATCACGAGCGTGTTGCGGAAGTCCACGTGGCGACCCTGGGCGTCGGTCAGACGTCCGTCCTCAAGCACCTGGAGCAGGATGTTGAAGACCTCTGGGTGAGCCTTCTCGATTTCGTCGAGGAGCACCACCGAGTAGGGACGGCGGCGGACCTGCTCGGTCAGCTGGCCACCCTCGTCGTAGCCCACGTATCCGGGCGGCGAGCCGACCAGACGCGAGACGGAGTGCTTCTCCATGTATTCGGACATGTCAACCTGGATCAGCGCGCTCTCGTCGCCGAACAGGAACTCGGCAAGCGTCCGGGCAAGCTCCGTCTTGCCGACACCCGAGGGTCCCAGGAAGATGAACGAACCTGCTGGCCGCTTGGGGTCCTTGATGCCAGCGCGTGCACGACGGATCGCCCGTGAGACGGCCGCGATGGCTGCCTCCTGGCCGATGACGCGCTTGTGCAGCTCGCTCTCCATCCGAAGCAGCTTCTGCTGCTCGGCCTCGGTCAACTTGAAGACGGGAATGCCGGTCCACATCGAAACGATGTCCGCAATTTCCGGCTCGCCGATAGACGGGCGCGGTGCGGAGTCGTCGTTACGCCATTCCTCTTCGGCCTGGCGCTTCTTGTTGGTCAGACGACGCTCGGTGTCGCGGAGGTTCGCAGCCTTCTCGAACTCCTGCGCCTCGATTGCGCCCTCTTTTTCCTTGCGGACCTGATCGATCTCGTCCTCAAGCTCGCGGTAGCTCGGCGGAGCAGTAAGCGTACGAATACGCATCCGCGAGCCAGCCTCGTCAATGAGGTCGATCGCCTTGTCCGGCAGGAACCGGTCTGCGATGTACCTGTCAGCGAGCACGGCGGATGCCTCAAGGGCTTCATCGGTGATCGTGACACGGTGGTGCTCTTCGTAGCGGTCGCGCAAGCCACGGAGGATCTGAACGGCCTCATCAATGCTGGGCTCTTCGACGAGCACCTTCTGGAAGCGGCGTTCCAGGGCCGGGTCGCGCTCAAGGTACTTGCGGTATTCATCGAGGGTGGTCGCGCCGACGGTCTGCAGCTCGCCACGTGCCAGTGCAGGCTTCAGGATGGAGGCGGCGTCGATCGCGCCCTCGGCGGCTCCGGCGCCAACGAGGTTGTGGAGCTCGTCGATGAACATGATGATGTCGCCGCGCTGGGTGATTTCCTTCATCACCTTCTTGAGGCGCTCCTCAAACTCACCGCGGTACTTGGAGCCGGCGACCAGGGCCGCCAGGTCGAGCGTGTAAATCTGCTTGCCCTTGAGGAGCTCCGGAACCTCACCCGAGCTGATCTTCTGGGCAAGGCCCTCCACGACGGCCGTCTTACCGACACCGGGCTCGCCGACAAGGACCGGGTTGTTCTTGGTGCGCCGCGAGAGGATCTGCATGACCCGCTCGATTTCTTTGGCACGCCCAACGACGGGGTCGAGCTTGCCGTCGGTCGCCAGACGGGTCAAGTTGCGACCGAACTGGTCGAGCAACTTCGAGTTCTTGCGGTCCTGCGGACTGCCGCCACTCCCGGCGCCAGCGCCAGCGGGCGTGCCCTGCTGACGACGACCGGGGCCGGACAGCATCCGAATGATCTCGTTGCGAATCTTTTCAGAGTCGGCGTCGAAGTCGGCCAGAATCCGGGCCGCGACACCCTCGTTCTCGCGGACAAGCCCGAGCAGGATGTGCTCCGTGCCGATGTAGTTGTGGCCAAGCGAAAGTGCCTCGCGCAGCGCAAGTTCGAGGACCTTCTTGGCGCGCGGCGTAAACGGGATCTGCCCGGAGGTGACTTC
>JAYTQG010000184.1:0-3561 GCA_043746815.1 Thermoleophilia bacterium
GCTCAATTTCATTTCCAAGGGCCAGGTAGTACGGCTCTTTGGTGATGCGGAAGTCCTGGATCCGCTGGCTTTCGACGGCCATGGGGCTCCTTCGTTGACAGGCTTGGGGGTGGTCGGCGGGGCGCACCCGACAACGCGGGGTTGCACCGGGATCGGAGTTTATCCGCTCGAGATCGCTACCGGTCCCCTTCGGTGTTCGGCCAGACCGGCGGCAATTCAACCTCAAACTCGCCGTTGTCCTGGGCGTTGTCCGCGTACCACTGGCGGAAGTTCGGGATGGTGAATCCAACGACCTGACGGGTTTGGGGATCAACACGGACCAGGATGCCCCGCTCGCTGTCGGGGATACTGGCTGCGGGGATCAGCGGACCGTAGGAGCAGTGGTAGGTGTCGGCGGCCTGGTCGTAGTGCGAGAGTTGCTCCGCGCCGATGCGCATCGCGTTTTCCTCGGCATACGACGGACCGTCAGGGGTGGGGTCGCTCACGAGCGCGGGGCCTTTCGGTTGAGAGTGCGGACAGTCGGCCACAAAAGCTCTTGTAGAGTAATTCGTCTGTACCCCTGTTTGGTGCCGTGCCCTCGAAAGGACGCTGATGCGCGCAGTTGATGCAACCCTTGCCATCTTGAAGCGCGCTGGCGTGGACGCGATTTTTGGGATTCCTGGCGGTCCAGTGATTCCCCTGTTTGACGCACTCCACGACGACCCGGACATCAAGTTGTTCCTCACCCGCCACGAGCAGGGTGCCGGACACATGGCTGAGGGGTACGCAAAAATCACCGGGAAGGTCGGTGTGTGCACCGCAACCTCCGGGCCGGGCGCGACGAACCTCGTGACACCAATCGCCGATGCGTACATGGACTCGGTGCCGTTCCTTGCAATCACCGGTCAGGTGGCGACGAGTCGTGTCGGGACCGACGCATTCCAGGAAGCCGACATCGTTGGGATCACGCTTCCAATCGTGAAGCACTCGTATCTCATCAAGGACGCACACGACCTCCCAGAGGCCCTTACCGAGGCAATTCACATCGCCGAGTCTGGTCGCCCAGGGCCGGTCCTGGTTGACGTGTGTGTTGATCAGTGGGCGGTTGATGTTGACGACAATCCCGGTCCGATTGACATTGCGGGCTACCAGCCGCCAACGGGCGCTGGCCACTCCCGCCAGATTGAGGCCGCCGCACGGGTGTTGGCAGGCGCGAAACGGCCCATGATCTACGCCGGTGGCGGGATCATCCACGGTGAGGCATCAGCGGAGCTCACGCGCCTTGCTGAGGCCACCGAGATTCCCGTGAACACGACGCTGATGGGCCTCGGCGGCTTCTCGGGAACGCACCCCCTGTTCGTCGGGATGCCCGGTATGCACGGAATCGCGGCAGCAACCTATGCCTTCCAGGAGTCCGACGCGATCCTCGCGGTCGGCGTGCGGTTCGACGAGCGTGTGCTCTCGACGGTGATGAACGAATGGGCACCAAACGCCAAGATCATCCACATCGACGTGGACCCTGCTGAGATCAGCAAGAACCGCTCCGCTCATATCGGAATTGCTGGCCAAGCGGGCCCGGCGCTTGCGGCACTCGCTGACGCATATGCGGCGCTTCAGGCCCGCCACAACACGGAAGAACGGAGCGCCTGGCGGGAGCGCATCCTGGACTGGAAGGCACGCTTTCCGTACCACGTCGACGAGTCACCGGGGGTCATTCAACCCCAGCACGTCATCCAATCGATCTACCGACTCACTCGCGGCCAAGCAATCATTTGCACCGACGTCGGGCAGCACCAAATGTATGCCGCCCAGCACTACCTGTTTGACCGTCCACGCCGCTGGTTGACCTCCGGCGGGCTTGGGACGATGGGCTTCGGATTGCCATCGGCGATCGGCGCGCAGGTCGCACTGCCGAACGACTTGGTGATCGACATTGCCGGTGACGGGTCGTTCGAGATGACCCTTCAGGAATTATCCACCGTGCAGATGTACAAGCTGCCGGTCAAGGTCGTCATCCTAAACAACGGCTTTTTGGGAATGGTCCGCCAGTGGCAGGAAATGTTCTGGGACTCGCGCTACTCAGGAACGAGCTACGACGGCTTCCAGCCGGACTTCGCACGTATCGCTGAGGCATACGGCATCCCCGGAACAACGGTGCGCCGCCCGGAGGATCTCGACGATGCACTCCGCACCGCGTTCGCGGTCGATGGCCCGGCGCTTGTGGATGTCCGAGTGAACCCCACAGCGAAAGTGTTCCCGATGGTGCCCCAAGGCAAGGGACCCGACGCACTCATCATCGGTGGCAACCCCGTCGGTCAACCGGTCGGCTAGTAGAACTCCGCGATCCGTACACCGGACTTCAACATGTCAGCGTCCATGTCCATCTCCTCGGCGAGGGGAGCGGGAACTGTCGCGGGCAGCACAACCTCGAATTCGCCGTCGTCATCCTTGTGAGCGGCGTAGTACGCGGTGAAGTTGGCGATCGAGAAGCCAAGGACCTCGTCGGTCTCCGGGTCGAAAAAGACCGTCATGCCGTCACTGTTGGTGACTGCAGAGGCATTGTCATGGCCACGGTAGATCAGGCGATAGGTGTCGCTCGCAGCGTCGTACTTGGGCTCTTTCGTGCTCACGCCGGTCATCCTCCGAGGGTGTTTGGTCACCAATTTCTCCCATTAAGGCTAGCAGTGGAGGAGCGATGAACAGTTACAACAACCTGGCCGAACGACTCGAGGAATGGATGGTGAACAACCGTCCCGGCCTTGATGAACTGATGCGCGCGGAAGGGTCCAGGTCGCTGCATCTGGAGTTCATCGAAGCAGAGGGGGGTGTCCTTCCGACCCGCGAGGAGCGCGTATTCCGAGCTCGGGCGGCGAGCGTGCGGGCATGGCTTCGGCATCTGGCGCGCGCACTTGAGGCCGAGATTGCGGCCCCGGCGCTTGCGACGCGCATTGAACGTCGTTTTGTTCCTGAGCGTCTCGAAGCGCTTGTCCTTGAAGCGAATGCGGCGACCGAGCGGCGCGGGCGGGCCAGTCCAGAGGTGGACGCGCGACGCGATCAGCTTGCCGCCTGGATGCGCCTGTTCGCCGAAGGGGTTGGAGAAGAGGTCGTCGGCGAGGGTCGCGGCCCTGATATCGGGAAAGAACTTCGCGACTGGTGGCGAGACAAGAATGGCCGCGTCGACGACATCGCAGCAAAGGCCGCAGCTGCCTGGGCGGTACCGACGGGTGACGCCCAAGACGGCAACCCGTTCGGGCGAGTGGAGGGTGGCGAGCGAGCGCAGGAGGCCGCCGCGGTCTGGGCACATGTCAGGGTCTTGGCAGATGGCTTGGAGGCGGTCCTGACAAGTCACCCCACTGACACTGAGCGCGTTGACCCAACCTGACGGGCATTGGTAGCGTTCGGCAGCTAGCCTGGGACCGCCCTCACCAGGCAGCCAGTGGCATGGTCGCTCCCACACGGAGTGAGACCAGGATGCCAACGGCTTATCGGGCGCCTGCACATCGTCATTCGAAGGAGACTGCATGAGTGAAGGTACCCCCGACGTCCGCGAGGCACGTCGCATGCTGGCCAAGGGCATCGTCA
>JAYTQG010000185.1:0-1553 GCA_043746815.1 Thermoleophilia bacterium
CCGTTTCGATCAATCGATCAGGACACAGTGGGACTCTAAGCCCTGCGTAACGTTTGTTGCAAGGCTTGTTTTTCCTGCTTTTTTCCGTTAGGGAAATACGGGGGAATCGGTTAACGGCGCTTAGGGCCAGCGGGCACTGGCCTCCCGTGCCAGGGCGAAAATCGCCTGGGCAAGCCGTGGAGGGTCGTGGCGCACGTGATTCCCGGCCATTGCGAGGTCCGCACGAACGACCCGGACACCAAGGTCCTCCAGCCCGTCCAGGTTAACTGGCTCCTGTCCGTTGCGGCGATAGGCCTCCAATGCGGCCGGGTCCAGCGGGCCGTCGTGGACAAGAACGGCGTCCACAGCGCCCGGCGCGGCGTCCACTACACACGCCAAATGGTCCGCAGCGCTCATACCGTCGGTCTCCCCCGGCTGTGTCATCACGTTGCAGATGTAGACACGGAGCGCCCCGGTGTAGGTCACTGCCTGGACGATCTCCGGGATCGACAGATGCGGAAGCACGCTGGTAAAGAGGCTTCCGGGACCGAGCAGGAGCAGGTCAGCGGAGGCAATCGCCCCGAGCGCCGGAAGATGGGCGGCCACGTTGGGCGGCTCCAGCCAGACCCGGCGACAGGCCCCGGGGGTGCCGGTCAAGGCGCTCTCACCGCGGACCACGGTCCCATCGGCCTTCACGCCATTGATCGCGATCTCTTCGAGGGTCGTCGGTAGAACGCGCCCCCGAATCCTCAGTACGCGCGAGCATTCGGCGATCGCAAGGTCAAAGTTTCCGGTTACCTCCGTCAGCGCTGCGAGAAAGAGATTTCCGAACGAATGCCCAGAGAGATCCCCGTCCGAGAAGCGGTGCTGAAACAGTTGACTCAGCATCGATTCGTCGTCGGCGAGCGCGACAAGGCAGTTGCGAATGTCGCCCGGCGGAAGAATGCCGAGTTCGCGACGCAGGCGGCCCGAGGAGCCACCGTCATCGGCCACCGTGACGATGGCGGTCAGCTCACATGGATGGTGCTTGAGCCCCCGCAAGGCGGAGGCCAATCCGGTTCCGCCGCCGAGCGCGGCGATGGATGGCCGGGGGCGTGCGACCTCGAGGGCTGGCCGCCCGCTCACGCAGACTTTGCGATGTCTCGGTGGGTTGTGGCGGCGTCGTAGCCCTGAGCCTGATACCGCTTCGTCAACGCCTCGGAAATAGCGACGCTGCGGTGGCGCCCCCCGGTGCAGCCAACCCCGACGACGAGGTGGCGACGGCCCTCGGCGGCAAACGCCGGAAGCAGGAGGTCGAGCAGGTCCTCAAGGGCTGCCATGAACTCCGCTTTGCCGGGCGCCTGCGCGACGTAGCTGGCCACGGGTTCATCGAGACCCGTCAACGGCGCGAGTTCTTCGACGTAGAACGGGTTCGGGAGGAAGCGCACATCAAACAGCAGGTCGGCATCGCGCAGTGCACCATGTTTGAACCCGAATGACGTGAAGCTGACCTGCAGGTGGGGCCGTTTCGTGGGGTCGGCGATCTGGTCTCCCACCTCACGGCGCAGGTCGGAATTGCGCATCCCCGTTGTGTC
>JAYTQG010000186.1:0-1550 GCA_043746815.1 Thermoleophilia bacterium
AGGCGATCCTGATGTCGCAGGCAAGGGCCAACTCGGTGCCGCCCCCAAAGCAGTAGCCATTGATTGCAGCGATGACGGGCACCCGTAGGGCCACGATCGAGTCAAAGAGGGCGTGCCCACGTTCCGCGGTAGCGAGCGCTTCCGCGGGAGCAGCGCCCCGCATCATTCCGAGATCCGCGCCCGCCGAGAAGGCCTTCTCCCCTGCCCCGGTAATCACCACGGCGCGAATGCCCCCGTCAGCGGCGACGCCTGAAAGTTGCTGGGCAAGACTTGCGACAAGCTCGACGCTCAGCGCGTTGAGCGCCTCAGGCCGGTCCAAGGTAAGGATGGCAACGGCGCCCCGGTCGCTTCGGCTAATTGGCACGGGTGCTCTCCTCCATGGCGCGGTTCAGTTCACCGATCATGTCCGCAACGTCCGCGCCGGGGGTATAGACCGCCCGTGCGCCCAACTTGAGAAGTTCTGCGGCGTCGTCGTCAGGAATGGTCCCCCCGACCAAGAGCGGCACGTCTCCAACCCCCTCTGAGTTGAGAAGGGCAATGATTCGTGGGACGAGCGTCATGTGCGCCCCTGAGAGGATCGAGAGGCCGAGCGCATCGGCATCCTCCTGCACAACCGTGGCGACGATCTGCTCCGGCGTCTGATGCAGGCCCGTGTAGATCACCTCCATCCCGGCGTCCCGAAGCGAGCGCGCGATGATCTTCGCGCCCCGGTCGTGACCGTCGAGGCCAGGTTTCGCGATGACCACTCTCATGGGACGTGTGCTCATGGGCGCATATCATCACATCCGCGAGACCAACTTTCGTCCAATACATCGAGGAACCCATGCGCGTCAGCCGCAGCACGTCGAATCCCGAAAGCGTTAAAGCGGATCTTGTGATTGTTGCCATTGCGATGCCTGCGAAGCGCCTGAGCGGAGCGGCGAAGGCACTGGACGCTGACCTGGACGGCTCCATCGTTGCCGCGATGGCTGATCGGGAACTCGCGAAGCGCGCTGGTTCCATGGCCGTCATCCACTCCGGCGACCGCGTCGCTGGGGTGCGTGTCGCGGCGACGAGCGTCGGTACCGGGGACACTGAGGGCTACCGCGCGGCGGGACGGGCGGCGGGGAGGCGTGCCAAAGCGCTCGGCGTACGCAGCGCAGCCCTCGTGGTCCCGGACGACGCCTCAGTGGAGGCCGTTTGCGCAATGGTCGAAGGCCTCGGTGTTGGCGCATACCGATTCGACCAGTTTCGCTCCGCAGCCGAGGCTGACGCACCGCCCCGCCGAGTACTCGGCAAGCTGGCCGTCGTCGGCGGGACCGCACGGAAGGGAGATCTGGCGGGCGCCGAGCGTCTTGTCGAGGCGATCAACCGGACACGTGATCTCGCGAACACCCCTGCCAACCACATGACGCCCACGGATCTGGCGGCCCACGCAATGGCGCGCGCGGAGGAGACGCCCGGCCTGACGTGCGAAGTCCTGGACCAAGACGCAATCGCCGACCTTGGGATGAACGCGTTCTTGTCGGTCGCGCAAGGGTCGGCCCAGCCGCCGAAGCTGATCGTGATGC
>JAYTQG010000187.1:0-1542 GCA_043746815.1 Thermoleophilia bacterium
GAACGGCGCGCTGGACAACCGTCACGGTCGTCAGGGCCGCGAGCACGGCGGTCAAGATAGCAAGAACGTTGTGCAGCGGCGCAAGGAAAATCGCAACCAGCACAAAGATGATGCGCTCCGGGCGACTCATGAGGCCGCCGGTGTTCGAGCGGACACCGAGCCCTTCCGCCCGCGCCCGGGTGTACGGGATGAGGAACGACGCGATCAAGGCGACGAGGGCCGCGGTCAATCCGAAGTCAGATCCTCGGTGGGCGAAGACCACGGCAATGGCGCCGAGAACGGCACCGTCTGCGACCCGGTCGCACGTCGAATCGAGGAAAGCCCCGGCTTCGCTCGCGAGGCCCGACAGGCGCGCGACGGAACCGTCCAGCATGTCCATCAGACTGCCAAGCCCGAAGACCACTCCAGCCCAGAACCAATGCTCACCGACGATCAACCAGGCAGCGGCTCCACTCATCAGGAGTCCGACCACCGTCAGGGCATTCGGGGTGACGCCAACCCGTACGAGCGTCCGAACGATCGGACCGACGATTTGTCGCGCGGCGTCGGCGGAGCGTTCTCGAATTGACCGGCCCGGCCCGCTGTCGTGTGCGTGCGTGCTGATAAAGATCCTCGTGGTTGCCGTCTGGGCGTGTGGCGTACGATCCACGACATGCGGATCTGCTCATATATTGACGTTTTGGACCGG
This sequence comes from Thermoleophilia bacterium, assembly GCA_043746815.1. GTDB lineage: Bacteria > Actinomycetota > Thermoleophilia > Miltoncostaeales > Miltoncostaeaceae > JAYTQG01. The sequence continues at coordinate 689 of JAYTQG010000187.1, forward strand.
GGGACGCCAGCCGAGCGCGTGCGACATGGAATCATCGACGGCGAAATGGTCCGCCCCCTTGGCCACGGCGGTTTGAACGCGCTGCTTGACGGCCGTGCGCCTGGTCATCCTGGGGAGCCGGTCCCCCTTTCGACGGTGAGCCTGCAGGCGCCGGTCCGCCCCGGGAAACTCATCGGCGTCGGGTTGAACTACCGGGCCCATGCCCACGAGACCGGCCAGCAGATCCCAGAGCGGCCGTTGCTATTCGCAAAGTTTCCGAGCGCCGTGACCGCCCCGGGCGGACCGATCCGGATGCCGAGCTACACGTCAGAACTCGACTACGAGGGCGAGCTGGCCGTGGTTATCGGCACCACCGCCAACAGCGTGTCTGCGGGCGATGCGCTTGCGCACGTGTTTGGATACGCCGTCATGAACGATGTCTCCGCGCGCGACCTGCAGCGCACTGAGCCGCAATGGGTCCTCGCCAAGAGCGGCGACACATTCGCGCCGTGGGGGCCATGGATTACGACCGCAGACGAGATCCCGGACCCGCAAAATCTCTCCGTCCGAACCTGGGTCAACGGTGAGCTTCGTCAGGATGGTCACACGAGCGACATGGTGTTTTCCGTCGCGGAGCTGATCGCGTACATCTCTGATCGCATCACGCTCGAACCGGGCGATGTCATCACGACTGGCACCCCGGCTGGCGTGGGCGCAGGCTTCTCGCCCACCAAATTTTTAGCGGTTGGCGATCAGATACGCGTCGAAATCAATGGACTCGGCAGGATTGAGCATGGGGTCATCGCCCGCTGAGCGCATCGGCCGGGCGCTGGACCGCACCGGCGTCGAGCTGCCCCGAGGCCTCCTGATTCCAG
>JAYTQG010000188.1:0-1539 GCA_043746815.1 Thermoleophilia bacterium
TACGGCTGGAGCGCCGAAACGCTTCACGATCAGCATCCACATCTCCCGTTGGTGAAAATTTACGCGGCGCTCACCTATTTCTACGAGCATGAAAGCCAGATGCTCGATGAACTGCGCCAGCAGGATGAGGAGGTCGGGCGTCTTCGGCGGGAGAGCGAGAACTCCGCGCTCCAAGAACGCTTGCATCGGTTAAAACTGCGCGGCGGTTGAGTGCAGCGTTTTACATGGATGTGCATATCCCCGCCGCGATCAGTCGGGGGCTGAGGCGGCGCGGGTTGGACGTGCTCACCGCGCAGGCTGATGGCGCGGCGGAGTGGGACGATCCACCGCTCCTCGACCGCGTTGGCGATCTTCACCGGCTTGTCTTTACCTGCGACGAAGATTTTCTCGCAGAGGGGGTCCGGCGGCAGCGAGCGGGCGTGGACTTTGCGACTGTGATCTATGAGAGTCGTTGGTTCCATTCGAGATGACAAATGTTCAACATTCACAGACTGACCCGAATGGCGCTAAGATAAGGCGGTTTTTGGAACCTTTTTCTGCGGGCGATTGCGGCGGGGGAGATTGCCGATTTGGTGCCTTGGCTTGGTCAGGAGTTGATCGTTCTTCGGTCTTCGTTTCTTGGCCCGGGGCTCGCTTCGTTTCGGGCGCTCCGGCACCAGGTCGCGGGCGATGGTGGCGAGCATTTGGTCGATGAGCTGATCTTGTTTTCTTGGCTGGCCTCCAGCGGCGGCGATGACCGGGGACCATTGCCGCAGGCTGTCGAGGGTTCCTTTGAAGCTGAGGCGTTCGAGGGGCACCCGGTGGAGGTGGGCGCTGCGTTGCATGAGGCTGCGGACAAGGTTGTAGGCGATGCGGTGGAGGGCGACTTCGCGCCGGATTAAGTCGGGGCTTTTGCAGCGCAGGATGTCCATGCCGAGCAGGGTCTTGCTTTGGTGAAAGTGGAGTTCCACCTGCCAGCGCTGGCCGTAGAGTTCGCGCCGGGCGTCGGCTGGGTAGGCTTGGGAATCGAGCAGCGTGGTGACGAACACGACGGTGCGGGTGCGGTCGCCTTTGGCGGCGACCTGGAGACGGATCATGCGCAGGGTGAGGGTGTCGGGCAGGGCGGCAAATTCCTCCTCGCTCCAGACGGCGGTGCGCGCGGGCCTTTTCCAGGTCACGAGTCGATCATCTGGCCCGAGGGAGCGTCCGGTGCGGAAGTCCGCGCGCCGCATCTGGTGCAGCCGCATGACGCTATCGACCCCGCGCTGCTGCAGGCTGGCGAGGGCGGCATCGGAGCAAAAGCCGCGGTCGGCCAGAATGATGTCGCCCGTTTTCAACCGCTCCCAGAGCCGGCGGAAGAGGAGGCTTTCGTTGATGTGCAGGCTGCCCGTGGCGGTCTCCAGCAGCGCGCCGCTGGCGAGGGAGAAGAGGCCCGTGAGCTTCATCATCGGGAAGCCGCAGCCGGGCTGCTGCGAGGTGGGTTGCGGCCAGAGCGCCTGGTTGGCCGCGGTGTCCGGCATGGAGAGGCCCGTGCCATCGACGATCTTCACCGCGCGCCCG
>JAYTQG010000189.1:0-19277 GCA_043746815.1 Thermoleophilia bacterium
AGCTGGACGGTCTGGCCTCCGCCGATCGGGATCCAGAGCCTGGCTCCAGCGCCGCTCTGGCTCAGGTTCTGACCAAAAATCATGGTGGCGACGAGCAGCAGGAGACCAACTAAACCGATGATGTACCGGTAGCGCTCAAGAATCCGGTGATCTGGCAAAAAGAACACGACGGCAGCGAATACCGCGGCTCCAATCGCAACCCAGCGGGCCTGAACTTCCGCGACGGCCGGGCTCAGCCGGTAGAGCGAGACCAGCCCGATCGCGGTGAGAACCCCTACCAGTGGAAGCAACAGCGGGTCCGCGTGCTTGATTCGCCAGCGCACAAGGACGTGCATCGCCAGAAAGATCGCGAAAAGCACTCCAACGCCAATCAGCGGCGCAAGAGAGGTGCGTCCGAGACGCGCCGAGGCAACCGTGACGGCGCCGACGGCCCCAATCAGGCCAGCGAGAACCAGCAGCAGAAGCTCACGCACGCGCAAAGGACTCATTCGATCACCGGAACGCCGTTTCGCCAGACGAACCGAACCGCTGCCAGCGTCGCTTCGCCTTGGCCGCGGATGCCACGATCCAGGACCCCCCGCTCGGCGTCCGAAAGCGGGCTGGCATCCACCCCAAGGGCCTCCCAGCGACGGTACGTGTCAAGCGGGCCTACTGCGAACGGAAGTCCGTGATAGAGGGTTGCTTGGCCCGTTCCGTCCTGGCCAAGGAAGTAACTTCGAGATCCCACCCATGCCGTCGCACCCCCGACAATCGCAAGCACCGCGACACCCACCGCAAGGTGACCCCGACGCCCTCGACGTCGCTCGGGGCGCTCGGTTACCCGTTCCAACACGGAGGTGCGCGACGGGCGATCGTGGCGGCGGCGCGGGCGTGGTGGCGTGCGCCCGATGACGGTCACGGGTGCAGACACGCCGACGATCGGATGCTGGGCCGTGTCACCCATGCGCGGGTGCTCGTTCGGAACATTCAAGACGGCCTCGACCCCGACCCCAATTCGTCCGAGCACGACTGTGATGTTGTCGAGTCCACCAGCATCGTTCGCTGCCGCAGTCAACTCCGCGGCCCGCATGTCGAGGTTGTCGTCTCGCGAGAGAATCTCGGCGATATGGGCGTCGCTCACAAAGCCCGTCAGCCCGTCTGAGCACAGCATGACGACATCGTCTTGCAGCACGTCAAGGTCGAGAACGTCCGCGCGAATGACCGGGTCGGCACCGATTGCGCGGGTGATCACGTTGCGCTGCGGATGTTGTGCAGCCTCGCGGGCGGTCAGCTCCCCCCGCCGAACGAGATCAGCCACGACGGAGTGGTCGTTGGTCAACTGCGTCAACGCTCCATCGCGGAAGCGGTATGCACGGGAATCGCCGACATGCACGATCACGAGGCGCCCCTCAATCAACGCAGCGACCGTGAGCGTCGTTCCCATTCCTGAACGCTCCGGACTCCGTGCGGCAAGTCGACGAATGGACCTGTTCGCCTCCTCCGCCGCCGCGCGCAGGGCTCCGGAACTCGGACTGGAGACCACTTTCGCAACGGCAGCGATGGCTGCGGCCGCAGCAACCTCACCAGCCTGCTGCCCGCCAAGCCCGTCCGCGACCGCCAGAATCGGGGGCGCAACAAGGTCACGGTCCTCGTTGTGCGCGCGCCGTCGGCCGACGTCTGATCGACGGGCAACCGAGACGAGGCGCAGCTCCGTTCGCCCGCCGCTCACGCCACAACCCTCGCCAGCACAACGCTGACATTGTCCATTCCGCCCGCGCCATTGGCTCGGGCGACAAGATTTGTGGCCGCCTCAGCCAACGTCGGGGCGTCAACGATGATGCTGGCAATGTCAGTCGCACTGACCTGACCGGAAAGGCCATCCGTGCAGACGAGGACGACATCGTCCGTCTGCGTGGGGACACTCGTCACCTCCGGAATGATGGAATCCTCGGCGCCGACGGCGCGGGTGATCATGTTGCGGTTGGGGTGAACAGCGGCCTCCGCCGGAGAAATCGCCCCCGTGCGCACCAGCTCGGCAACGAGGGAGTGGTCCTCCGTGATCTGGTCCAGGGTTCCCGCACGGAGGACATACGCACGCGAGTCGCCGACATGCACGGCGTCCAAGTGGTCGTTGCGGAGCGCGACCACGCATGCGGTCGTGGCCATCCCAGCACGGCCCGGATCACTCGCGCCAGCGTCGCGCACCCGGCGGTTCGCACGCTCAATCGATGCCACCAGCTCCGGCACGCTGGCCCCGTCCGTAAGGCCATCCAACTCGGCAATCATGATTTCAGCGGCCGTTTCGCCAGCCTTGCCGCCACCGACCCCATCGGCGACCGCCAGCAGCCCGCCGCGCGCGAAGACGCGGTCCTCATTGCCGGCGCGAACGAGCCCCCGATCGGATGCGTGAGCGAGCACGGCATCAGGTTCCGACGTTGAGCTCATTCCTCGTAGCGAAAGACCGTCTCGCCCAGTCGAAGCTCGTCGTGGACCTTCAGCTGCCCCTGAGCGTCAACCCGTCGCCCGTTGATGAACGTGCCGTTCGTCGAGCCGAGATCTTCGATGAAGTAAAACGGCCCGCGTCGGAAGATCCTGGCGTGCATGTGGGAGACGAACGAGTCGTCGATCGCCAGTTGACTGGAGCTTGAGCGTCCGATGGTGACGCCCCCTTCAAGTTCCAGTTCCGAGTTCGGCGTGAGGCTGGGTGAGGACTCAACGATCAGCCGGGGGCGGATGTTCGCCGCGAGATCCAGCGCACCGTCGTGCAAGTCCGGATCGGGTGGCGAGGCCGTCTCATCGACCGCCAAAAGGGGCTCGCTGTCGACCGCGGGCTGCTGGCCTGTGTCGTCCGGGAGGGCCGGAGGTGGCGAAAACACGACGGGTGTCGGCGGCGGCTCGTCAACCACTGCTACCGGTTCGGGCGGGGGTTCCGGCGTTGGTTCAGGAGAGGTCTGCGGAACAAACGCAGGTGCAGCAACCGCGGTCGAATCGAGGTCTGCGACTCCGCGCGCAGATGAGCGCGCAACCGCCCAAACGAACGAAAACAGCAGCAGGAGGATGACGGCTTTACCGACGAGAAGCCATGTCTCACTCACCCGAGCAGCGCCTTGATCGTCGTCGTTCCGATTTGGATGACGTCCCCATCGACGAGTTCATGTCGACGAACCCGTTCGCCGTTGACCAACGTCCCGTTCGTGCTGCGCAGATCCACAAGGACGTGGCAGTCACCCTCAAGCCGGACCTCGAAATGCTCACGGCTAATGTTGGCGTCGGCAACGGCGATGTCGCACTCGCGACTTCGACCGATCGTGAGGGTCCTGGCTCCAACCGGAAAGCGACGCTCGCCGATACTCAGAGTCAGACCTTGGGCGGGGACCAGTCCGGCCCTGCGGGCATCGTCGGCGCCAATTACCTGCGTGCCCTGCACGTTACGAAGCGCAGCATTCGGGGTTGGCAAGACTGGCGGAATCGGCGCGAGAACGTCGGGAACGACGGCCCCTGGCACTGGCAACGCGGGGACCTCGACGGGGGAGGGAACGAGGGGGACGGCCTGGACGGGCTCTTCCGCGACTGGTTCGACAGGCTCCACCCCCACCGGTTCGACAGGAACCTCCGGCGCGGGCGGGGCCGGAGCGACGACAACTGGTAATGCGGCTGGGACCGCGGGAACAATCACCGGGGCGGCCGGGGGGGCCGGGGGGTACGGGTTCGCACGGGCCGCCGGGGGCGTCACGTCTGGAATCGCGTCACTGACCCGCGCAGCAATGCCGAACTCCCCGACGGCAAGGTCGCTGTCGGTCTCAAAGGCGATCGTCGGTGGTGACAGCAGCGTCAGTTGCTGTTCACGTGCGTGCTCCGTCAGATAGGTCGACAACTCGGTAATGAGATGTGTTTCGAACGAAGCGAACCCGGCGCGATCCTGGGTCGAAAGGAAGACCCGAAACTCGTTAGGTCCGTAGATGCCTGAGATGGCGACCCGTTTATTTTCGTCCATGGAGCGACCCAGCTTTCGAGCAAGCTCGACGGGCTGCACTGGGCTTTTGAAGAGGCGGCCGAAACTCCGTTCGACCACGCCTTCAATTGCCCGTTCGATTGACCGGAGGACGCTCATCGGACGACCCGCAGGGTACCGAATACGCTGGACCGCCCGCGCCGGGACCGCGCGACGCCGATCCCGACGAGGCACAGCGCCGCGGTTGAAATTGCCATAACCGAGGCGATTGGCACCGGAAGAATGAGGGCCGGACCAAGGCCAAACGCGACAAGCCAACCAGCCGCTACCCTCGCCCGAACACGCCCGCGGACATGTCGGATCGCCCCAGCGGCGAGTGCCGCGCCCGCAAGCGCAGCGCACGCCATCAGCGGATGTCGAACGGTCGGACCGAGCCCCAGTACACCGACTGCTCCGAGGCTCGCGCAGAGCGTCAGGAGGCGGGCCATGAGTGTGCGGAGAAGCCCTACCGCCAAGGCCACCAGACAGCCGAGTCCAACCGCCATCGCCAGCGGAGCGCCAATGACAATGACCACTGGGACAAGGCGCTCGCCACGCAAAACGCGGGGTGGCGTTCGCTTCTGCTGGCGAGCCGCCCGGGAGCAACCGTGCAGACGCAATGTGTCCGCCAGACGCGCTGCCGTCGGGCGATCGTTCGGCTGAACTTGGAGACCCTGCATGATCGCTCTGGTCAGGGACTTAGGGAGATCCGGACGAAGCTCACCGAGTTCGGGAACGTGCCCTCGGGCAGCGCGCCGGGCGGTCTCCGCGGGATTCCCCGTCGCGATCGGGTTGGCGCCCGTCAACCCTTCATAGAGGACAAGGCAGGCCGCGTACACGTCCGCAGACCCGTCGGCTGCGCGTCCGGTGGCCTGCTCGGGAGCCATATAGGCCATCGTCCCGAGGGCGACGCCCGTGCGGGTGTGCCGTGCCTCGTCGGCGAGCCGGGCGATGCCAAAGTCCGTGAGGCGGGCCCGTCCGTCGGTCCCGACCAGCACATTTGCAGGCTTCACATCCCGATGAATGACGCCACGCCCGTGTGCGTGTGCAAGGCCATCCAAAACGTCGGCGACCACGGCCACCATTCGCGCGGCGGAGGGCGTCCGCCGCGAGCTGAAGATCTCCGCGAGGGACTGGCCGTCAACCAACTCGCACGACAAGTACACCGCGGTGTCGTCTTGTCCCCAATCGTTCAGTCGAACCAAGTTTGGGTGCGACAACCGGGCAGCAGCACGCACTTCGGCGTGAACCCGACCCGGTCGACCGTGCTGCAAAAGGATCTCTTTCAGGGCAACATCGTGCCCAAGGCGAGTGTCTCGCGCCCGGTAGACGCGAGCGGTCGCTCCATGGCCGATGATCGGCCCGGGAAGGTACCTGCCAAGCACAAGGGTCGAGCGACCTCGCCCGCGCGCAAAATGTTGGGGTTCTGCCTCCACGTCGATGGTGCATTCGCCGCGATGGATGCCCTCCCTGCACTCGCGGCCTGCCGCTCCGTTACCATGCGCGGATCGGAGGATCACCCGGGTGAGTGGTGGAATTGGTAGACACGCTAGATTCAGGTTCTAGTGCTCGCAAGAGTGTGGGGGTTCGAGTCCCCCCTCGCCCACTTTGGACAAGAAGCCATGCTCGTCACCACTGCGCGCCGAGCCCACCGATAGCCTTCTCGTATGTCGACGGATGATCCGTTCGGCGATTTCGACACTGTCGACGATCGCCCCACAACCAGTCGGGCCGGGCGCCGGAGCGCAAGAGACAGTGCGCGGACGCCCAGCAGTACTCCGCGGCGCAAGTCGCCAAACCGCCCGAGCGGACCGCGTCGCCCATCCGGCGGCGGGGCAAAGGTCTTGCAGCAGCCGGGCGCACGGCTCCTCCTCGCGCTCGGTGCCGCAGCACTTCTCATTCTGGTGCTCACCCTGGCGATCCGCAGCTGTCGGCGCAGTTCCCTTGTCGATTCGTACAAGAGCTATGTGCAGAAAGCCGACGCGATCTTGGCCAAGTCGGCGGATCAGGGCAAGCGGTTCAACAAGGTCGTCGTGAACGATGAAGGCCTCACCTCGGACCAGCTCAGGTCACGTCTTTCCGGGATCGCTGGCCAGGCCGATACGCTCGTCAACGAGGCAAGCGCACTGAACCCACCCGATCGCCTGAGGACCGCTCACAGCGCCCTAATCCAAGCGCTTGGCGATCGCCGAGCGGGCGTCCGTGGTGTCCAGGCGGTCGCGACGCAGCTCGCGAAAAAAACCGGCGTGGTGAACGAAACCGCAACTGCAACCCAACTCTCGAAGCAGATGGCGTTTCTCTTGTCGAGCGACGTCAACTACTCCAACCACTGGTCCCAGCCCACAAAGGCAACGCTGAAGTCGGAGAACGTCACCGGTGTGTTGGTTTCGGACGCGGATACGTTCCTCACAAATTCCAACTGGGCAGCACCGGTCGAAGCCGTCAAGTTGCTTCCCGGATTGAAGGGCAGTGGAACCGGCTCGACTACGGGCACGACCGGCACGACGACGACGCCGACGACCGGCCTGCACGGCACGGGCCTCACGGGCGTCACGGCAATCCCCACAAACGTCGCATTGACGGTGGGACAGAGTGTGACGCTCAAAGCGAGTGCCGAACTCCAATGGCGGGTCAGCGTCCAGAATCAGGGCGACGCGACCGAGGCAAAGGTGGACGTGAAGGTCACGTGGACACCAACGGCCAACCCGGCCGGCGCCCAGTCACGGACCGGGAGTATCACGAACTTCGTGGCGAAACAAACCCGGACCGTCGATGTCCCCGCGCCGGTGACGCCCGGTGTAGATGTGGACGGAACGTTGCTCGTCGAGGTGACCCCGGTCGCAGGCGAAAAGAAGACGGACAACAACAGCGCGAGCTACCCGGTCAAGTTCACGCTCTAGTGCTCCGTTCCAGAAGTTCTTTGTGGAATCCGGCGAGCGAGACCAAGCGAGGCTAGGACGCAGTGTCGCCTGCATATCTGGCCATATGGTGGTGACCGAGGACACCGCATCGCGACGGTCGCAGCTGCCGGAAACGCGAAGTCACTTCTGGAACGGAGCACTCGTGCATTTGAGCGTCTGGCCGTGATCCAGAACGTAGCCGTATGGATTGCTGGCGGTGCTGGCGCCGTGGCACTTGTGTCAGCCACGGGCGCTGGCCTCCTGTGGCGCCGAGTGGCTGCGCTGAGCGCCGCCCAGCGGGTTCTCCTCCCCTCAGGCGCATCTGGTGACCTCCTGGCGCGTCAGCACGAGCTTCATGCTTCGGTCAATGTGTTGGCCGACTCCCTGCGAGACCTCTCCGCGCGGTTCGACGCGCAGGCACGGGCGACCGAGGCCGAACTGGCACGGGCGATTCGATTCCAGGGCTTGGTCAGGTACGACGCGTATCGCGATATGGGAGGCCAACAGTCGTGGTCGCTGGCCCTCCTCAATGCCTCGCGCACCGGAACCGTCATCACCTGTCTGCACGCACGGGATCACGCTCGCGTTTATCTCAAGGAAGTTGTCGAAGGGAACTCAGATCAACGACTGTCGCCTGAGGAGATTCGGGCAGTCGGGCACGCATTCGAGTCGTAGTCGCGAGCGCTGCAGACGCCGCTACTATTCAGCGCGTATGGCCACCCAGGTGCTTGTCCTGAATGCCACCTACGAGCCCATCAACGTGTGCTCGCTTCACCGCGCCGTAAATCTGGTCCTGAAAGAAAAGGCTGAGGTCCTGGAAGAGTCCGCCAAGCGTTTGCGGAGTTGTCACGCCAGCCACGCGCGGCCACACGTCATCCGGTTGAACTATGTCGTCCGGGTTCCCCGATTTGAGAGCCGAAAGATCACCCGTCGGGCGCTCTTCGCCCGTGATGGCTTCGCGTGCGTCTACTGCGGCGCGACCGGCAGGTTGACAATCGATCACGTCGTCCCGCGCAGTCGCGGTGGCGGTTCCAGTTGGGAAAACGTCGTCACGTCGTGTGCCCCATGTAACTCACGTAAGGGCAATCGCCTGCCCGCCGAGGCGCAAATGTTTCCGGGCCGAGCCCCACGACCACCGGCACCGAACGTCTTTATCGCCGTGGCGGCTCCCAAGCGGCCCGAGAGCTGGGAGCGATACCTCAGCCCCGCCCGACCGGCCGAGGCCGGGGTATCCTGAGGCGCACTGCGCCCTCGTAGCTCAGTGGATAGAGCACAGGTTTCCTAAACCTGGTGTCGCATGTTCGATTCATGCCGAGGGCATTCACCGACACGGGCCAACCTCCAGAGGTCAGTCTCCTTCGGCCTCGCCGATCCTTGCGAGGACCCGACGGGCCCGCAGTTCCCGTTCTTCGATCGCGACACGCTGGCCGCCGTCCTCGATTTCCACCTGCAGCCACTGCCAAGCCAGGCGGACTTCGTCGGCGGCGAATTCCACGAGCGCTTCCGTGAGATCCGGTCCGAGCGAGCCTCCTGGAGCGACCAGGGGATTTTCAACCGGCCCCAGCGCTTCGAGTAAGCGGGCAGCTCGGTCGAACGCTGCAAACCATGAACCAGCGACACCCGAGGCCGTCCATTCATCGGCAAGCGAGCAGATCACATCCCGGACGATGAGCCGTGCGTCCAGTAGATCCCGGCCCGCCAGTCGGAGGGCACCAGGAAGCGGCTGACCGATGCCGTGACTGTCGTGATCATTCGTCATGGGCGGGTTCGTTCGCCCACGGCAGACACCATTCCTGCCGCCGTTGCAAACATGTTGCTCTCTCGCAACGTCGGCAGGATCTCTCGTCTCTGAGACGGGCGATCAACGGAGCGGCGTAGGAATCGAACCTACCGGGCGGGGGTGAACCCCTCCCCGCTCGTTTTGAAGACGAGTTGGGCCACCAGGCCCCGGCCACTCCACGGCGCAGTGCGCGCGGTAGACGCTACAGAGCTGCACCGCCCCGAACGCGGGTGTATCCTTGAACGACTCCTCCTGCCACGGATGGTCGGTAAAAACTTCGCAGCGTTTTGTGATCCCCCGATCGCTGCGGCCGCACGTTTTGCGAGGCAGTTCGTATGACCGTTTCGGTCCTATCCGCAGACGAAAGCCAATGAGCAGCGTCACGACAGATCCCGACCCCGTTCTTTCGGTGTCCGCCGCCGCCCGGCTCATTGGTGTGAGTGCATCGTCCCTTCGCGCATGGGCGGCCGAAGGAAAGGTGCCCCATGAGCGCACGACCGGAGGTCATCGACGCTTTCGACGGAGCGATCTGGATTCGTGGCTCACGGCACGTGGTGCCCGCCTACCGGGCATCCAACCCCGCGCGACCGAACTCCTTGCCGCGCGCGCAGAGCCGCTCCCTGCGATCGCCGCAGCGATCGCCGACGCGCTCGATGACGTGGTCGACGCAGCCGAATCGGCGGCGGCCCCTGGGATACGTCATTCACGTCGACGTGCCCGACGGCGCGGTCGCCTGGAGTCGCAAGTGCGAGCACTGATCTATGCCGTCGAAAGCGGTGATCTTGGCGGGTATCTGCGCGAGGCGGAATGGAACGGCTTTCGCCAGGGGGCAAGCGGCGCGAGCGATGACGGACCGCTCGTCGACGCTGTCGCACTTCGGTGGGCGGTGGGGGCAGTCGTCGGACCGGGACTCGCAGGACAACCACCTCGCGACGTTCGTGCCCTTCATCGTTCGCTGGATCGTCTGGTTGTGCGCGTCGTATCGGGGCTTGCGGATGGGCTGCGCGCCCGGAATGAGGCGACACATGTCGAGCATTGACCCGCGCAATCCGGTGCGGACACGACGCAACGACGACCCATGGGTGTCGATCGCCGCAGCGGCCCGTGCCCTCGGGGTAAGTACCAGCACGCTGCGCGTCTGGGCCAGCGAGGGATCCGTTCCCCACGTCCGAACGGCTGGCGGGCACCGTCGCTTCAACCCGGAAGGCCTCCGAGAGTGGATGGCGGAGCGCCCGAGCGCCACGCCCCAGAGCACACGCAGGAGCAATCCGCGTCTGACCGCGTCGGCAGCCGCGGGAGCAAGCGTTCGTGCCTCGTCCGATGCCGTAATCGCCTCAATCGAGCGGTACTTGGACGGACAGTCCCTATCTGAGTACCGTCGACTCGCGGAGAACGAGCAACGGGGAACGATCCTGGCATGGCTCGATGTTCTCGCCGATGCGCTGGAAAGCGGTCGCCTCGCTGCAGCACTCGAGCAATCCGGTGCCTATGGACGTGCCCACGGGCTTGCGCGGTCGAGCGCGGAGCTGGCACTGACCGGCAGTCTCGCCCTCGAACGGGCCCTGGATGCCGCGCTCGAGGAGCGCAGTGTTCCGCTCTCGGAACGCCGGCTCGTGAGCGCGACACTCGGCACGCTCACGATTCGCGTCGCGACGAGTTGGGCACAGGCATCCTACCCCGAGCCGTGATCGTGGACGGACTCGACGATGCGCTCGATCACGTGACCGTCCGCCTGCACCGCGGTAACGGCGATGGCGGTCTCTGAGGCGCGAACTTCCAAGAAGTGGTTCACGGGAACGCAGCGTTCAAGCCCGCGCTGAGCACGAATACATGGGTAAACGGGTGCACCTCCGCCGCCGGTGGTGATGTAGCGAACACCGTCGACCCGCAGCCGCTCGTAGAGATGATTGTGGCCTTGCAGCACGAGATCGACGTGGAACTGCCGAAAGAGCGGCGCCCACTGCCGCTGGGCATCAACGTTCGGCGCGTGTGGGCCACCCGTATACAAGGGCTGATGAAGAGCAACAATCAGCGGCCCCGGAGGGGCCGCTGCGAGCACACGCGCGAGAAAGGAGCGCTGGCTTGCAGCGTTCGGCTGATTGGCGTCCAAGACCACAATCGTTGCCGGGCCGGAGCGGAAGCGATACCAGCGAGAGGTTCCGCCGAGTCTGGTGGCGGTGCCCGATCCAGCGAGGTCATGGTTTCCCCAGGCTGCCCGCCATGGGATCCTGGCCTGAATCAGGCAGCGTTCCGGGTCGTCAAAGTTGCCGGTGGTAGCGGCGCCATCAGGGCGATAGAAGTTGTCACCGGTGGTCAAAACAAATCGGTACGGGATCGAAGCGTTTCGCGCACACATCCGAGAGGAAACATCGGCTTGAGCTGTCGATCCGTACCCCCAGTCCCCCTTTACGGCGAACCGGATGGAGCGCTCAGCGCTTGCCACGCCAGGAAAGACGGCAGCAAGCGACATCCAGCCGATGACGCTACGCAGTTCCAGCGTCCTCGCCGTCGATCTCCCGGCGCAGCGCTTCAGCCCGGGCACGCAAACGGTCGCGCGCCTCATCAATTGCGGCTTGCGCTTCCGTCTCGCCGCCGACCGGCTCGACAGGGGCGGCTACCGCAACTGTTGCTGGCGGTAGGGAACTTGAAACGACCTCGGTGTCAGGCGTTCGACGACGAAGGACTGCAGCGAGTGCGCCGACGGCGGCGGCGGTGACCACCGCGGTGAACTTGCGGGTGATGCTTCGCACGATTCTCTCCCTGGACGCGACTGCGATGGAGTCTACCCGCGGAGACTGTTTAAGGGTCGGCACACCCGTGAGTCACCCTCGGCACACTTGACGCTATAGTTTCCCGCTTGCCCGAACGCTCCGCGACGAAACTCGCGGCGGCCAGGGGCCCTTGATCCTAGGAGGCCGGCATCACCGCGTACGAGCTCATGTTGATCCTCAACCCAGATCTTCCTGGCGAGCGCCACGAAGAAATGATCGAGCGGGTTCGTTCGATCATCACCGAGGCAGGCGGCACTGTCGACCACCTCAACGACTGGGGTCGAAGGAAGATTGCGTTCCCGATCGACCGTCAGGCAGATGGAACCTTCATCGTCATTACGTGCCACGCAGAGGCGGCAACACTTGATGAGGTCGAGCGTGTGGTCACGATCAGCAAGGACGTCGTCCTGCGTTCGACGCGGATCAAACTATCGCGTACCCAGACCGAGTTCGCGATGGCCAACGGTGCGCCAGCGCCATTGGATGAGCGCCCCGAGCCCGACTCGCGCCCACGGGGCGGACCCCGCGGACCACGCCGACGCCCCCGCTGAACTGCCGGGAGGACTGAGCTATGCCTGCTGACCTTAACCGAGTGACCCTTGTGGGTCGCCTCACCCGGGATCCGGAACTTCGCCGGACACCCTCAGGAGATCCCATTTGCTCAATTCGCCTCGCGGTGTCAAGCCGCGGTCGCGACGAGGGCGGGAACTGGACCGACAAGCCGAACTACTTCGATGTGACGGTCTTCGGACGGCAGGCGGAGACAGCGTCGACCTATCTTGCAAAAGGCCGACGCATTGGCGTCGATGGACGATTGACCTGGCGCGAATGGCAGGCGCAGGATGGCAACAAACGCCAGTCGGTTGAGGTGACGGCGAACGACATTTTCTTCCTCGACTCACGTGAAGGCGGCGAGGGCGGGGCAAGCACCGGCGGTGGTGGGAGCTGGACGGCTCCGGCATCCTCCGGCAGCGACTTGCCGATTGATACGAGTGACATGCGGCCACCGGCCGCCCCTGCCGACGACGACGACATCCCCTTCTAGGGCGACAAGGACACGATCGCGATGCAAGCAATCTTGATTAAGGATGTTCAGGGTCTGGGCACAGCCGGTTCCGTCGTGACGGTTGCGCGGGGGTACATGCGCAACTATCTCGGCCCGCGGAAACTGGCTGAGGCAGCAACGCCTGCGCGCATCGCTCAGGTGGCGGAACGCGAGGCGCAGCGGCGCAATTCTGAGGCGCGCGCCGAAGCAGGCGCATCCGAGACTCGTGATCTGCTGGAACGGACGATTCTGACGTTGAAAGCCAAGGCTGGCGCAGACGGAAAGCTCTTTGGCTCAATCACCTCGGGCGACATTTCTGACGCGATCTTCGAGGCGCGTGGGATTCGAATCGATCGTCGCGAGATCACGGTGGATCCGCCAATCCGCTCCACTGGCACGTACTCCGTACCAGTCCAGATCCGCCCGGGCGTTTCGGCAGAGGTGAAAACCCTCGTTAGCCCGATCCACGACGAATAGCAACGTCCCCGTCGATTCCCGCGGTTCGACCGCGGACGCTCGCGCAATGACGACTGACCATCAGGTCCCTCCGCCGCGGAATCACGAGGCGGAGGAGATGCTTCTCGGCGCGCTGATTGCGGCGCCCGGAAACGTTGCCGACGCGCTCGTCGCCGTCTCGGGCGAAGACTTCTACGATGAGGCTCACCGCGACATTTTTTCGGCGATTGTCGGCCTCGATGCCAGTGGGACACCGGTCGAACCACTCACCGTCATCGACTGGCTGGCAAAAGGCGGCCAGCTGGAGCGGGCCGGTGGGCGCGATCGTGTGCTTGACCTCATGGAGCGAGCGTTCACCGCGGCGAGTTATCGAACCTATGCCGGACTCGTCCGGGAAGCGGCGACGCTACGCCGCCTGCTCCGCGTTGGCCAGGACATCGAGACGATGGTCGGTCAGCGTCAAGCTGATACGGATGATCTCCTCGTTCGGGCCGAGGACCTTGTGTACGGCCTCATGCAGCGCCAGGTGCGCGGCGGCCTTGTGCATGCGCGGCAGATGGCCGACCGAACGATCCAAAACCTCACCGAAGCCTTCGAGCGCGGCGCTTCCATCTCCGGCCTGCCGAGCGGCTTCATTGATCTCGACCAAATGATCGGCGGGATGCGTAACGGCAACCTGCTGATCGTCGCCGCACGCCCGTCAATGGGCAAGACCGCATTCGCGCTGGCCATCGCCCAACACGTTGCGCTCCGCGAAGACAAGACGGTCGCGATTTTCAGCCTCGAAATGAGCGGCGACGACCTCATTAGCCGGATGGTCAGCTCTGAGGGAATGGTTGACTCAAAGCGTATGCACAGCGGCCAACTCTCCGCTGGCGACTGGCCGCGCGTGACCCAGGTCGCTGATCGCCTCAGCCGGGCACAGCTCTACATCGACGAGTCCGCCGGGATGACCGTGGCCGAGATGCGGACCAAAGCGAAGCGCCTGAAATCGCGTGAAGGGCTTGACCTCGTCATCGTCGACTACCTCCAGTTGATGGAGGGTGACTCGCGCAGGGGACGCGACGATAACCGCGTCAATGAGATCTCAGCCATCTCCCGCGGCCTCAAGCTCCTCGCCCGCGACCTCGACGTTCCCGTCGTCTGTCTGTCCCAGTTGAACCGGAGTGCCGAGAGCCGCCCCGACAAGAAGCCCCTGCTCTCCGACCTTCGCGAGTCAGGTGCAATCGAGCAGGATGCCGACCTCGTGATGCTGATTTTTCGCGAGGACTACTACAACCCGGAAAACAATGAAAACCGCGGGAAAGCGGAGATCAACATCGCCAAGAACCGCAATGGACCCACGGGGCGCTTTACCTTGAACTTCGAAAGCACGTATGCGCGCTTTAGCAACGCCGTGAAGGGAATCTAGTGCCGGCGATCGTGGTGGTTGGTGCCCAATGGGGCGACGAAGGCAAGGGCAAGGTCGTTGACCTGCTCGCGGAGCGAAGCGATGTTGTCGCGCGCTACCAAGGCGGAAACAACGCTGGGCACACGATCGTGGCCGACGGTGAGGTGTACAAGCTGCATCTGATTCCGTCCGGAATTCTCTTCCCAGGGACGCTTTGCCTCATCGGCAACGGCGTCGTCATTGATGCTGGCGTTCTCTGCATCGAGATCGATGATCTGGTCTCCCGTGGCCTCAGCGTCGAGCACCTGCGGATCTCCGGGAACGCCCACCTGATCATGCCGTACCACATCGCTCTGGACGGAGCCTCCGAGCGACGGCTCGGACGCTTCTCGATTGGCACGACCGGGCGTGGAATCGGGCCTTGCTACCAGGACAAGGCGGCGCGGATTGGTATCCGCGTTCAGGACCTTCTGGACGAGAGCATCCTCATCCGAAAGCTGAGCATCGCCCTTGCCGAGAAGAATCCAATCCTGGAACTCTTCGGACTACCGGTCCAGAGCCCCGAAGAAATTGCTGCCGAACTCCTCCCCTTCGCCGAGCGCCTGACGCCCTACATCGCAGACACCTCGCTGCTCGTAGACGAGGCACTACGGGCCGAAAAGCGCGTACTTTTTGAGGGTGCACAGGGCACGCTCCTCGATATCGATCACGGCACGTACCCCTTCGTCACGTCTTCGAGCCCGATTGCCGGTGCCGCGTGTACCGGCATTGGCGTCGGCCCTCGACGAATCGACCAGGTCCTCGGCGTCAGCAAGGCCTACACCACGCGCGTGGGTGAGGGCCCCTTCCCGACTGAATTGGACGACGAGGCGGGTCATCAGATGATGACCCGCGGCAACGAATTCGGAACAACGACCGGCCGTCAGCGACGGTGCGGATGGCTCGACCTTGTTGCGCTTCGCTACGCGGTCCGGGTCTCCGGAATGGATCAAATCGCGATCACGAAGCTCGACGTCTTGTCGGGGTTCCCATCAATCTCCGTCTGCGTCGCCTACGAGACCCGCGACGGGGAGCGCCTCACCGAACTACCCTGGAACCAAAGCATCTTCCACGGATGTCGACCGGTCTACGAAGAGCTTCCCGGTTGGGATGAGGACCTCACGGGGGCGACCAGCCTCGATGATCTTCCCGAGGCGGCCCGAAGTTACCTGACGCTCATCAGTGAACGCCTCGAGGTCCCGATCTCGCTGATCGGAACAGGCCAGGGGCGCCGCCAGGTCATCGACCGAGTCGAGCTCTAGTTCCTAGGTCGATGTCAGAGCGATAAGCCCACCCACCCAAATCGCCAGCACGGTGATCGCGGAGGGCCAGCCACCGCCAAGGGCAACCGCAACGACACCCGTTGCGATAACGACTGACCCCACGATCACCCAGGTAATCGTCCGAGCCTCGCGCCCCTGACGCGCCTCGTAGTCAGTTACGGGGCGCTCGCTGGGCTCGACGGCAGTCGGATGGTGATCGATATACGCGTCGAGTGTCCGGAGAATGTCATCAGCAGCGCGTTCGGGATCGGGCGCCTGACGCAGTTCGAGTAGGCCATCTTTCAGAAGCGCCCGTAAGGCCTCTCGCTCAGAGCGGGGAGAGCTCGTCATTGGGGTGGACTGTAGCGGTCCTCCGACGACGACCAGCCGAGCCGTTGCGTATCCTCACCCAGTGACTCGGACGGTCCTCGTGGTCGGGGGTGGAGGCCGTGAGCACGCGCTCGTACGTGCGTTAGCGCGTTCGGCTGCGCGGCCTCGGATTCTCTGCGCCCCAGGAAATGCTGGCATCGCGCTGGATGCCGAAGTGCACCCAATTCCCGCGAGCGACGCGGATGCGATTTGTTCCCTTGCGACGGGTCAACGGGTCGACCTGACAATTGTGGGTCCGGAAGCACCGCTCGTCGCCGGCTTGGCAGACCGACTTCGGGCAATCGGGGTGCCGACCGTCGGTCCCTCAGCGGAGGCTGCGAGGCTGGAAGGAAGCAAGACCTTCGCGAAAGAGATCATGGCCGCCGCTGGCGTTCTGACGGCCCGTTCCGGCACGGTCACCGACGTGGACGTCGGCCTCCAGCTGGCAGACGAGTACGGCTACCCGGTCGTGATCAAGGCCGATGGGCTCGCCGCGGGCAAGGGTGTCGTCATCGCAGGCTCGCGCGAGGAGGCGCGCACGGCGCTCATTGCCTGTCTGGAACTGGGCGCGTTTGGCGAAGCTGGCCACCTCGCGCTGGTCGAAGCGCACATGACCGGGCCCGAGGTCTCGCTTCTCGCCCTCGTTGACGGCTCCCACATTGCGCGCTTCCCCGCCGCTCGTGACTACAAGCGCATCGGGGACGGTGACACCGGACCAAACACCGGTGGCATGGGCTCGGTATCTCCGGTGCCAGACGTACCGGATGGAGTCGCGGACGCGCTCATCGAGCAGGTTCACCGTCCGATCATCACCGAGCTTGCGCGACGGGGTATCCCATTCGTCGGCGTTCTCTACGCGGGTCTGATGATGACCCCGGATGGCCCTCGGGTCCTTGAGTTCAATACACGCTTTGGCGACCCGGAGACGCAGGCCCTCATGCCGCGACTCGCCGAGGATCCGCTGGAGCTCTTCGATGCCGTCGCCGCTGGCACCCTCTCGGACGGTCCGGTTCGTGTCCACGCCGATGCATGCGTTGCCGTCGTACTGGCCGCCCATAACTATCCTTCCGAGCCACGTTCGGGCGACGCCATCTCAGGGCTGGATCGCGCCGCGGATTTGGGCGCGGAGGTTCTTCATGCGGGCACCTGCGCCGGAGCTGGCGACGCGATTCTGACATCCGGCGGGCGTGTGCTTGCCGTCGCCGCTCTTGGGTCAACAATCGAAACTGCGCGCCTTCGCGCCTATGCCGCGGCCGAGGTCGTGCGCTTTTCCGGGAGACAGATGCGCACGGATATTGCGGCGGGCCTCGAATGATCGGCCGCTACTCACGACCCGAGATGGCGGCGATGTGGACCGACGAGGCGCGCCTATCGCGCTGGTTGAAAGTTGAGATCGCCGTGTGCCGGGCCTGGGCCTCACGCGGGGTAATACCTGCAGAGGACCTGGTTACCATTGAAGCGAAGGCTGCCTTTACGGTCGAGCGGACTCGCGAAATTGAGCGAACCACCAACCACGATGTCGTCGCGTTCTTGACGGACGTCGCCGAACATGTCGGCCCAGCCTCCCGTTGGATCCACTACGGGCTGACATCGAGCGATGTCCTCGACACCGGACTTGGACTGGTTCTTGCCGACGCCGGGAAGCTTCTCCTCGCCGGTCAGGCCAAGCTGACGCAAACGCTGCGCGACCGGGCCCTTGAGCACCGCATGACGGTGACCGTTGGCCGGACACATGGGATCCACGCGGAGCCGACCACGTTTGGGTTCAAACTCGCGGGGTTCGCGTTCGAGAGTCGCCGGAATGAAGAGCGCCTTGCGGCGGCGATTCGCGGCGTTACCTTCGGGAGTCTGTCCGGGGCCGTCGGCACTTACGCAATGCTCGACCCGGCCCTCGAAGCCGAAGTGCTCGGCGCGCTTGGCCTGTCGGTTGAGCCTGTTGCGACGCAGGTCATCCCACGCGACCGCCACGCCGAGCTGTTGGCCCAACTGGCAGTCGCCGCCAGTGGCCTGGACCGTTTGGCGACCGAGCTTCGCCACCTTCAGCGCACGGAACTTCGCGAAGCTGAGGAGGCCTTCACCGTCGGCCAAAAAGGCAGTTCGGCGATGCCACACAAGCGCAATCCGATCACGGGCGAGCGCATCTCTGGCCTCTCGCGCGTCATCCGTTCGAACGCGATCGCAGGCTTCGAGAACGTCGCGCTCTGGCACGAGCGCGACATCTCGCACTCCTCGGTTGAGCGGGTCATCCTCCCCGACTCGCACATCCTCATGGACTACCTCCTGCACCTCAGCAACCGTCTCGTCGAGGGTCTCGTCGTCTACCCGGAGCGAATGACCGAGGTCCTCGAGAGCTCGCACGGATTGATCTACTCCCAGCGCATCCTGCTGGAACTTGTCGAGCGCGGCATGACACGCGAGGCGGCGTACACGCTCGTTCAACGAAGTGGCTTGCGCGCATGGGACGAGGGACGCTCCTTCAAGGATCTCCTCGGCAACGACCCCGAGATCGAATCACACCTCAGTGCGACCGATCTTGACCGACTGTTCGACCCAAGCTTCCACGTTCGCCACCTGGACGATGTGATGGAGCGGGTCTCGGCCCTGTGAGTCTGATTCTCCAAGGCAAGGTCCGTGAGGTCTACGACGCCGGTGATGATCGGCTGGTCATTGTCACAAGCGACCGTATTTCGGCCTACGACGTGATCCTCCCCACCCTGATCCCGGGTAAGGGGCAGGTCCTCAACGGCCTCGCGGCGCACTGGTTCGCAAACACCGCTGACATCGTCCCAAACCACCTCATCTCCACACGTCGCGGGGATCTCCCTCCAGCCTGGCAAGGCGACGAGTTCGTCGGCCGCACGATGCTGGTGCGACGCCTTGAGATGCTGCCGGTCGAGTGTGCCGTCCGGGGATACCTCGCCGGTTCGGGGTGGCGGGACTACGTCGAGACCGGGAAGGTCTGCGGACACGCGCTACCGCCGGGCCTTGAGCTTGCCAGCGCCCTGATCGAGCCAATCTTCACCCCCTCCACGAAAGCCGCCGAGGGCCACGACGAGAACATCTCACGCGACCAGGCCGCCGATCTTGTGGGTGAGAAAACCGCCCGGGAACTTGAGCGCATCTCGGTCTCCCTGTACAAACGGGCCGCGGCGGCATGTCTGGCAGTCGGGATCATCCTGGCCGACACAAAGTTCGAAATTGGACGCGACCAGCGCGGAACCCTCGTACTTGCCGACGAGGCCGTGACGCCGGACTCCTCGCGCTTTTGGCCCGCGGACGGATACGCCGTCGGCGC
>JAYTQG010000190.1:0-7915 GCA_043746815.1 Thermoleophilia bacterium
TCGGGCATCTCGTCTGTGTTCGCCACAGGGCCGGAGGGAATTGAACCCCCAACCCCCGGTTTTGGAGACCGGTGCTCTACCAATTGAGCTACGACCCTAGGTACCTGCAGTGCGAACGCTAGCGCGTCTCTTTGTGCGGCGTGTGATGCGCGCACCATCGGCAGTACTTGTTGAACTCCACCCGGTCGGGCGTGTTCCGCTTGCTCTTGTTCGTCTGGTAGTTGCGCCGCTTGCACTCCTGGCATGCCAAGGTGATCGCGACGCGTTGGCCCGGTGCCACGCGCGTTACTCGCTTCGTTCGGTTTCGGTCCGGGAGGCTACCACACCTCGACGAAAGGCTGAGCTACCAGGTCCCCGCGCGCCGCCTGGGAGCAGGGGCTGGCTCCGCGGCGCGGTTTGCTGCTGAGGTCTGCTTTAGGAGCTCGACGGATGCATGCTGCAGTTCACGGCCCGTTTCGACTTCGATCGGCTCGATACCGAGGCCAGCCGCGAGTCGCCGGTATTCCGCCAGAAGGGCGGATCGCGGCGGCCCACCAGGCGCGCCCGCCAAGCGCACACGCTGACAGAGGGTCTGGAGCTCGACAATTGTTGGGCGTTCGTCCGACACAAGGCGTCTCACGCTCGGCCTCCGAGGTCTGGGGGGAGTACAACCACCAGGAGATCCCGCCGGGCATCGTCGACCGATACGAGAAATCGACGTCGACCGCCGGTCCCCAACTCGTGCTCTTCCTCAAACTCGAAGGTTTGGTGACTGCTCGCAGCGGCATGGGCCACCACGCGGAGCGGAAGCTTCGTGCGACCCTCGAGCTCGTGCAGCGCCCGTTCGAGGCAGGCGGCGGTCCGATCGGCAGGTTCGTGCTGGGAGGCGTTGGTCACTGAGCTTCTTCGTTCGGGAGATGGCGGGCCTGATGGCCTCTACTTACGGTGTCGACCAATTCGCTCTGGTTCTTGAACGACTCCGGCAGAAAACGCTGCGGCCGCCGTTCTGGTTCTATTCGTCGCTATGGACGAATGGAGCGACTGGTACACGCGGGAAGATCCGAGACGTTGGGTACTGCCGGAGATCCTCACGGCTCGCGCCGAGCAATTTCCGGCCCGCGACTACTTTCGCTTTGGCAGCGGCCCCTGGTTGAGCTACGGAGTCGTCAACCGTCGGTCGAACGCGGTCGCCAATGCCTTGCTCGGGCTGGGCGTTGCACCCGGCGAGAGCGTGTCGACGATGCTGCCCAACTGTGAGGACCACCTGCCCATCTGGTTCGGCATCCTGAAGGCGGGAGCAGTCCAGTGTCCCGTGAATACCGCCTATAAGGGCGACTTCCTCTCATGGGTCCTGAACCTCCCTCGCTCACGGTTTCTGGTGATCTCGGCCGAGTTCCTGGATCGCCTGGCCGCGGTGGCCGACCAACTGCCACTACTCGAAGACATCATCGTCTGGTCTCCCGAGATCTCGAGCGCTCCGGTGCCCCCCGGGTTACGTGCCCGGTCGTTCGGCGAGTTCGTTGCTGGAGCACCCGACTCGGAGCCAGGGGTTCCGGTCTCTTGGACCGATGACGCACGCATCATGTTTACGTCGGGAACCACGGGTCGAAGCAAAGGCGTCGTCAAACAGCATGCCTCGGACTACTTCTCTGGACGGACGTACAACGAGGTCTGCGGTGTCACTGCCGCGGACACGCTCTTTTCGTGCCTGCCGCTCTTTCACTCGAACGCGCAGGTTCTTGGGGCCTACCCCGCGATGATCGCCGGGGCACGGGTGGCCTTCGTCGATCGGTATTCGTCAACGAACTTCTGGCAGCAGGTGGTCGACGCCGAGGCCACAGTTCTGAATACCGTGAGCGCGATGAACTACTTCATCTGGAATACAACACCCAGCCCGCTCGACCGTGCCCACAAGGTCAGCCGAATCATGGCGATGCCAGCCCCCAAAGACATCTACGCGGGGTTCGAAGAACGTTTCGGCATCCGGTTTCACGAGGGCTACGGTCTGACCGAGACGGGCATGGTCACCTACGTCCCGCCCGGCGAGTCTCGTCCCGGCTCATGCGGAAAGTCCACCCCAGGCTTTCGGGTCAGCGTCGTCGACCCGTCCTCCGATGTGCCGCTGCCGCCAAACACTCCAGGCGAAATCGTCGTGGACATGGCGCTTCCAAACATCGTGATGCGCGCCTACGCCGGTATGCCCGAGAAGACCGCTGAGGACTTTCGGAACCTCAAACTCCACACCGGCGATCTGGGCCGCATGGACGAGGACGGCTACCTGTACTTCATGGACCGCGTGAAGGACTACATCCGTCGTCGCGGCGAGAACGTCTCCTCGATGGAAGTCGAACGCATTGTCTGTCAGCACGCGGGAGTGCTGGAGGCAGCGGCGGTCGGAGTCAAGGCCACTGATGGGACCGGTGCCGAGGACGAAATCCTCATTTGCGTTATCCCTCGGGCCGAACCACCGGATCCAACTGAACTCATGGCGTTTCTCGGCGAACGGATGCCGTATTTCATGGTCCCGCGCTACGTCCGGTTTGTGGACGACCTCCCCAAAACCCCAACCGCACGGGTCCAGAAGGTCAAACTTCGGGACGAGGGGATCACGATGGACACATGGGACCGGGAGCGTCAGTGACCGGCGAAGGCCCGGATCTCGGCGAGGCCGCCGACTACATCTTGGCTGAGCGCCCGAAGCTTGAAGAAGCGGACGTCTGGAGCGTACTCAACGAGCTGGGGACGCCGCCCGTCGCGGGAAGCGACGGAATTGCGCTGAACCTTCTGGCTGCGACCCAGAGCCAAGTACGACGGCGCCACGCGAAGGTGATTTTGCGGGAGTGGCGGGCCTACGCGGGACTGGCCGACGCCGACGACTGGGAGATCGAGTAACGCCCCGCAGGCTGTTTCGCCGGTCCACCTCATCTTTGTCACGCTTGCTGACGATACGTTGAATATGACGCTATTTATTGTCTTCAACACGCGAGTATTATCATCAGGTCAAAGTAACTTGCGCGGTGATATCTAATGCACGAGGCACTTGTCCGTCAACTCCGCGCGCTGCGGCTCTCCCCCGCGGCCGCTCCCGAGACGACTGCGACCTGGGGGCGTCTCCTGGAGGGCGTCAGCGAGTCGTACCTGTCCGCTGATCAGACGCGGTCTGAGTTGGAACGCTCGATCACGAGCCGAGCGGGCGCAATGCAGGATCTGAACTGGCGTCTTGGCCAGCGGGTGGCGCAGCATGAGGCGCTTCAGCGCGTCGCGATCGCCGTGGCCTCCGGTGGTGGAGCTAAGCGGGTATTCGATCTGATCGCCGCTGAGGTCTCAGCACTCCTGCAAGTCGAAAGTGGCTGTCTGATGCGGGTCTCTCCCGGGGCACTCGTGGGCGAACAGCTTGGCTGGTGGGATCACGAGCATGGCAGTGAGATGGATATGGATCGAAAGCCCCTTCTCCTCGCGGACGACACGGCGTCGGGACGCGCGTTCTTGTCTGGCCGCCCAGCGCATATCGCCGCATACGACCCCACCACTGGGCCAGGCGCCCACGGCCTTGTCGCACGAGGGTTCCGTGCTGGTGCGGCCGCACCGATCCTCATCGGTACCAACCGGTGGGGCGTCGTCGCCGTTGCCGCGAAGGCTCGCGAACTCCGCGCAGGCTCGGAGACAGTCTTGGCCGAATTTGCCTCGTTGGCTGCCATCGCAATTGCGAACACCGAAGCGAGAACCGAGTTGGCACGCCGCGCGGTTTCCGATCCGCTCACGGGCCTTTTGAACCAAGGCGAGTGGCACCGTCGGCTGGCACGCGCGGTCGTGAAGTATCGGGCGGAGGGACATCCGTTGAGCATCGCGATTCTGGACATCGACCACTTCAAACGCGTCAACGACAGGTTTGGGCACCTTGTTGGCGACGATGTAATCGTTGAGGTGGTTCGCCGCCTTCGATCCGCGGTTCGCAGTGACGGGCAGTTGGGGCGTGCGGGCGGCGAAGAATTCGCACTGATGCTTCCGGGGTGTGATTTGGCGACCGCAGAGCAAGTCGGTGAACGGGCCCGCCAAGCGATTCGCCGGCTGCCGTTTGCACAGGTGGGAGCGATCACCATTTCGATCGGTGTCGCAGAGGTAGAACCTGCCCACGATTCCCGCGGCGTCTATCGAGCGGCAGACGAGGCGCTCTATCGCGCGAAGGCGGCCGGTCGCGATCAGGTTTGCGCCGCTACCGCACTGCGCGGGCGGGAGCCCGCCGCCCCACGAGGAGGTCTCGTGCGGCGTTGAGTGCAACAGTGACCTCTTCCGCGCGGGCTTGGATCCGAGGGTCGAGGTCGGCGACCCGGTCTGGATGTGCCGAGGCGACGAGCGTCCGGTACGCGCGCTCCACGGTTGACTCCTTCGCCCGGGAGTCCACACCGAGGAGCCGCGCTGCGGCTGCTTTCGTGGTCGGAACTTCGGAGGGAGCGTCCGTCGGCGGGCGAGCGACGCTGTCCGCTGGCTGCGCGCGACGAGCGCGAGCGCGTTCGGTGAGGAATTCCTCCCGCTCACGTTCAAGTCGGAGCCGTTCGACGTTGAGGCGCTCCCGCTCCTCGCGTACCTCGGTCGCGAGTCGAAGGAGGCGTTCATCACGCTCCCCAGGCACTTCCCGCATCGCGTCGACAAGCGCCTCGGGGTCTGGGACCGTCGGAGCGTCGCCCGGCACCGGGCGACCGTGCCCGGACTCTCCGCGACGTGCCATGCCGATGATCTCGGCAACCGAATACTGCGCGGCATTTCCAAGCGCGGGACCATCCGTCGGTCCCAAGCGAATCAGTCGAAACCCGTCCCAGCTTGGCTCCACGAGAAACGTTGCGGACGATCGTCCCGCGATCAGCATCCGCCGGAGTGGAAGCGATTGATGTCCGAGCACGACGAATCGGGCACGATCGGAAGCTCCCGTTGCAAGGGCGTCGATCTCATCGGTGAGGTCGCTGATACGCCGCGCCACTTCCCTCCCACCATCCCCTGTCGTTCCGCGTGAACGCGCGTCCGAGAGCGCCGCTGCGAGACGGTCAGCGCCCTCCGCCTGGCCGGTAGCGAGCACAGCCCACCATCGACCCCATGGGTTGTCGTCATTTGGCGTGGTCAGGGTCTTGGCGGGGACCGGCAAGTCGAGGCCGACGAGCGCACCCGCGAGGGCGGCGCGTCCAGGGCCACTGGGGTCGGCCGCCGCACACAGTCCGAGCAGCGCCACCTGTCGCCACCGGTCCTCAGGGCGGCGCGCGGGCACGGTTCCGGCGGCATCAATGAATCTGTCGAGCATCGCGGAGAGGGTAGCGGTATGCTCGCAGCGTGGAGCGTCGTCCGCACCACGCGAGGTCCTCCCGGGCCTGGCTTGTTGCCGCAGGGATCGCGGCTCTCACCGCCGTTGGCGCCGCGGTGCTGCACTCGCGTACCTCCGAGACGGTCGATGAGACCGCGTTCACCAGGCGCGGGATCGCGGTCCGGCACCTCACCCTCGAAAGCACGCTCGTCCATCGGACGATGCCGGTCATCGGCCTGGTCCCAGCCGGTGCAGTTCGGCGCCCGCTACTGGTCTTCCTTCACGGTCGCGGCGGTAACGAGCGCAGCCAACTGAACGAATCGTTCGCCGCCGCGCTCGTCAGTCTGGGAGACCGCGCTCCGATTGTTGTGTTCCCGTACGGCGGCGACCATTCCTACTGGCACGACCGTCAGAGTGGGGACTGGGCGAAGTACATCCTGGACGAGGTTATTCCACTCGCTGTTACCTCGTTGGGAGCAGACCGTGATCGCGTCGCGATTGGCGGGATCTCGATGGGAGGCTTCGGTGCGTACGATCTCGCCCGACTGAATCCAGGGCGGTTCTGTGCCGCGTATGGCAGCAGCCCCGCCCTTTGGACGCGGGCCGGAGATACGGCCGACGGCGCCTTCGATAACGCCGCGGATTTCGCCCGCCACGACCTCATTGGCACCGCCCGGAGCTCTGCCTCGAGGTTCGGCGGGCTGAAGCTGTGGATGGATAGCGGGACGAGCGATCCGTTCCGCCAGGGACAGGCCGCACTCGTCGCAGCGCTCCGCGCCGGTGGCGTCGGCATCGAGTCGACTGAGTCACCCGGGGGCCATGACGCGACGTACTGGCACGCCCACTACCGGGATGGTCTGGCTGCCGCGGTCGCCGGTTGCTCGGCGGCGGCTGTCCCGTAATGGGAATCGTTGCCGCCCGCGTGGGGGCGGTGCTGTTTGACATCGACGGTACGTTGCGCGACACCGACGACGAAGTGGTGGATCGTGCCGCTGGCGCGCTGCGTCATCTGATCGGCGAACGGCGGGCGCACCACTGGGCTCGCCTCGCGGTGATGCGAATGGAGAACCCACTCCAACATCTCCTGTCGCAAGCAGACAGATTCAACCTCGACGGGGCCGTGAACCGGCTGGCCGCCCGTCTCGGAGGAGGCGGTCGGACTGGTACTCGTCTCACGCCCGGAGCGGCGCAGGCGGTCGCCGTGATTGGCGCGCGTTTCCCGATCGGGGTCGTCTCGGCGGGGCCGGGAGTCCTGGTCGATCGATTTCTGAGTGAACACGATCTGCGCGCCGCGATGCGGGTAGTCGTTACCGGGCAGACCTGCAAGCGGACGAAACCGCACCCCGACCCCGTCCTGGCAGCCCTGGCCACACTGGGCGTGGACCCAAGCGCAGGGCTGATGGTCGGTGACACTCCCGTCGACATCCGCGCGGGGAAGTCAGCTGGCGCGCAGACGGTTGGCGTATTGACTGGGTTTGGCGAACGCGAGGAGCTGGAACGCGCCGGGGCAGATCTGATCGTCAGGACGTTGGAGGAACTGGCAGCGCTGCTGGGCGACGCTTGACACCTACGCCCCATCGTTTGGCGCTACTCGTACCGTAGGGCCGTGATGGGGTCCATCCGTGCCGCACGTCGGGCCGGAAAGTAGCCGAAGAACAGTCCAACGCCGAGGGCCACGAGGAACGCGACGGCGAGGGAGGCGGGACTGATGAGTGTCCTCCAGCCAGCGAACGTGCTGATCAGTCGGGTGGCGCCGACGCCGGTGAGGACGCCGACAGCTCCGCCTAACGAGCTCAGGACGAGGGCCTCAATCAGGAACTGCAGCTGGACCTTGGCGGGCGTCGCGCCGACGGACTTTCGTATGCCGATTTCCCGTGTACGTTCATGAACCGAGACCAGCATCATGTTCATGATGCCGATCCCGCCGACGAGCATCGCAATCCCGCCGAGTGAGAAGGTAAGCAGGCGGAAGGTCGACGACGCGCGCTGCGCCTCGCGAACCAGCCCGGCCTGATCCTCTGCGGAGAAGTCGTCGGGGTAGGCGGCGGGCAGCTTGTGCTGTTGGCGCAGCATCGTCGAGATCTGTTCGATCGCGGGGGCGATGTCGGCCTCGGTGCGGACGCGTGTATCGGCGTGGACAACGTTGACGCCGCCCAGGAGTACTCGAGTTGCGACTGGGAGGGGGACGAAGATGCGGTTGTCGAGGTTCTCCGACGAGAGCTTCCCTCTGCGGGATTGCACACCGATGACTTCGAACTCGTGACCACCGACACGGACCGACTTGCCGATCGGGTTCTCTCCGGGGAAGAGGCGGTCGCGGGCGGTGAGTCCGACGACCATGACGCTCCTGCCGAAATTCACGTCGGAGGCTGAGATCAGTCGGCCGGTCTGGGCGTGCTGGTTTTGTACGGTCGCGTAGGTCTCGGTCATCCCGACCACCCATGTGTTGGCCTGGCGCCGTCCGGCGGAGACGACGGCGCTTTCCAGGTCTTGGTGCGGTGCGACCCCCGAAACCATCGGCAGCTTCGTGATTGCGTCGACGTCCTCGGGCGTGATCGTGCGATCGCTTGCTGATTGACGGGTTCCGATGGTGATGAACTCGCCGTCAACCTTGATGACGTTGCCGCCAAGTCGGCGGATGCCGTC
>JAYTQG010000191.1:0-1537 GCA_043746815.1 Thermoleophilia bacterium
ACCGGGGCCGGGCGATCGAGGCAGAGATGGGGGAGCTGGCGACCATCAGCGACCTCCCCGCCGAGGCAACCGTCACCGTGGACGGGCTCTTCTGGAGTCCATTCGCCCCCACGATCACCGCCGGACGCCTCGACACCGACCTCCTCGTTTCGCGCCAGACGCTGCCGCTCGAGAGCGGCATGTCCGCCTTCCTCGGGCTGGTGTCGGACACCCCTGTGCCCGAGTCCAACCGCTTCAGGTGAGCGTAGCCTCCGGACCCGCCGTGAGCGGGTCACATCGAGGGCATGGCCTGAGCCGAGAGATGCGCGGCGCGCCCGCGGGCTGAATCCTCAGCCCATCGCTCGCTTCAAGAGTGCGCTGATCTGCTCCGCTTCAACGGGCGTCAACGTTTTCAAGGCGAAGGCGGTGGGCCACATTTCGCCTGCGTCCAGGTTCGCCGTGTCGCTGAAACCCAACGTCGCGTACCTCGT
Organism: Thermoleophilia bacterium; assembly: GCA_043746815.1. Lineage (GTDB taxonomy): Bacteria > Actinomycetota > Thermoleophilia > Miltoncostaeales > Miltoncostaeaceae > JAYTQG01. The sequence goes on from JAYTQG010000191.1 coordinate 471, forward strand.
CTTGAACTTCGCGGCGCCCTGGAAGAAACAGACGACCTTGCCGTCTCGCGCGTAGGCGGGCATGCCGTACCAGGTCCTCGGTGAGAGGGCTGGGGCGCTGGCCTTGACGAGCGCGTGGAGTCGCTCGGCCATGCTGCGATCCGGTTCCGGCATTTCGGCGATCTTTGCGAGCACGTCGCGTTCCCCATCTGCCTTGCCCGACTTCGGTCCCCTGCGCGCGGCCGCCTTCAGTTCCTGGGCGCGATCCTTCATCGCGGCCCGTTCGTCGTCCGTAAATCCCTGGGACGCCTGGCCGCTTCTGCGCGTAGTGGGTCTCTTCGCGTCACTCACTGTACGTGTCCTCCTCGGAATTCGCGATCCGCATCCGTGTGATCACGGACTTCGGCGGCTTCTCGGTGGCTTCGCACCGGGGACTGCGGCGAGGACCCGGGACGGTGGGCGCGCCGGGACGATCGGAAGTCGGAGCACGAACCGATTTCCGTCAGGGAGCGTTTCGAGGTCCAGCGAGCCGTTTTGCGCGACGGCAAGGTCCCGCGCGATGCTGAGACCGAGACCGGCGCCGCCAGTGCGAAGCGCCCCTGAGCCCCGGTAGAAGCGTTCGAACACGCGAGCCGCCTCCCGCTGCGGGATCGGTGCACCGGTATCCCGGACAGCCAGGGTCGCGTGGGCGCCTTCGGTGCCGGTGGTCACCGTGACGGTCCCCCCCTCGGGGGTGTATTTCAGTGCGTTGCTGAGGAGATTCGCGGCGATTTGGAGGGTCGTGTCCGGGTCGGCGTGGGCGAGGGCAGGTTTGATGTCGAGGCGGAGGTCGATCCCTCGTGCCTCGAATGCTCCAAGGAGCGACGCGTGTATCTCACCGGCTGTCGTATCCAGTGGAAGGGGAGCACGGTTCGCGGCCACCGGATGTGCCTCGGCGCTTGCAAGTCGCTCGATTTGCCCGATGAGGCGGGTGAGTCGAAGAATCTCGGTATGGACGACCTCAAGGTTTGGTGCGTCGAGCGGGACGATTCCGTCTTGCATGGCTTCAATGCGCGCTTGTACGAGGGTCAGCGGGGTGCGCAGTTCGT
>JAYTQG010000192.1:0-3514 GCA_043746815.1 Thermoleophilia bacterium
CACCGACGTCACGGCAAGGCCTCCCTCGCGCAACGCACTCGCCGTGCCGCCGGTTGAGACCAGCTCGAAGCCCAATTCGACCAGCCCGCGACCGAAGTCCACTAGGCCCGTCTTGTCCGACACCGATAGGAGTGCGCGCCTCATAAGTCCTCTTTCGTGATCGTGACCAACCGACGGCTAACTGGGTCGCGGTTCACCCGTCCCTCGGCGAACAAGCGAATTGCGGCAGGAAGAAGTTGATGTTCGACTTCGTGAATCCGGGCGCCAAGCGACTCGGCCGTATCACCATATTCCACCGGCACGGCGGTCTGAATCACCGGCGGACCTGCGTCGACCTCTTCCTCTGCGAAGTGGACGGTCACACCGGTCAGGCGGACTCCCCACTCCAACGCTTGTCCGATCGCGTCAACTCCCGGAAATGACGGCAGGAGCGACGGATGCAGGTTGATTACCCGGTCTGGGAATTGGTCAAGGAACGTACGCGTCAGGATGCTCATGAACCCCGCGAGCACCACAAGATCGGGGTTCGCTGCCCCGACGACGTCGGCTAGGGCAGCGTCACGCGTCGAACGGTCGGGATGGTCGGCCTGACGGACAACCGTCGTGTCGATTCCCGCATCGGTTGCTCGCGAGAGTCCGGCGGCGGTGGGTGTCGACGAGACCACCAGGACGATTTCCGTCGACTCACTCGCGGGCACGTGCAGCTGATCGATGATCGCCTGAAGATTTCCGCCAGAGCCGGAGATCAGGACAGCCAATCGGAACGGACTAGGCACGAACGAAGCCACCGCGACCGGAGCGGATCTCGCCAATCAGCGAGGCGCCGTCGACGAGGTCGACTACCTTCTCGGCCTCAGCGGAGGGAAGAACAAGGCACATTCCGATGCCCATATTGAACGTGTCCCACAGATCATCCTCGGGAACTCGCCCGCAGTCGATGATCCGTTGCATAACTGGGTTCACCGCCCAGCTCCCCGCGTGGACCGCGGCTTCGAGGCCATCTGGGAGAACCCGGGGAAGATTCTCCGGAAGGCCGCCCCCGGTGATGTGCGCGGCGGCGTGGAGCCCGATGTCTGCGGCCCGAATTGCGGCGAGGTCTGCGGGGTACAGGCGGGTCGGCTCCAGGAGATCACGCTCGGGGGCAAGGGCTCCCGCATCAACCAATCGCCGGACGAGTGAAAAGCCGTTTGAGTGAACGCCCGATGAGGCGAGGCCGACAACCGCGTCGCCTTCCCGTACCCGCGAGGGACCGAGAAGGTCATCGCGCTCCACCAGTCCGCAGGCGAACCCTGCGAGGTCAAAGTGGCCTGGTTGGTAGAGCCCTGGCATCTCAGCGGTCTCACCACCGATAAGGGCGCAGCCCGATTCGCGGCAGGCATCGGCGATGGCCGCGACGATTCGCTTCGCCTCGCCTGGGTCCAGCTTGCCGACAGCAAGGTAGTCAAGGAAGAAGAAGGGAGTTGCGCCCGTGCACACGAGATCGTTCACCGACATCGCGACGAGGTCCTGGCCGAGCCCGTCGATCCAATCAAGCTCTCGGGCGAGGAGCACCTTCGTGCCGACACCATCGGTACATCCGACGATGAGCGGCTCCCTCATTTGTGGGAGGGCCATCACTCCGGCAAATCCACCCACGCCGCCCTGGATGAGGCTCGCGATCCCCGCGGTATGCGCCCGAGCGGCGGTCAGATCGACGCCAGCGTCGCGGTACCGGACCGCGTTATCGCTCATCGGGCGGGCTCGAACCGCAGCTTGACGCTCGCATCCGGGATCGGGATTGGGTAGTCGCCAGTGAAACACGCCCCGCAGAAGCCGCTCGCTGGCTTTCCGATTGCACGGTGGACGTCATCCAGGGTCAGATACGAAAGGCTTGTCGCCCCGGACATGTCCGCAATCTCTTGGATCGTGCTGGTCGCCGCGATCAGCTCGGCCCGATTAGGCATATCGATTCCATAGAAGCAGGGCCACATGACCGGGGGGCTTGAGATGCGCAGATGCACCTCGGCGGCGCCCGCGTCAAAGAGCATCTTCACAACCTGGTGGACGGTATTGCCGCGCACGATGGAGTCGTCGATCACGACCAGGCGCTTACCGTCGATCACGTGGCGCAGCGGGTTGAACTTCAGCTTCACGCCCTGTTGGCGAAGGTGCTGGTCCGGCTGGATGAAGCTCCGGCCGACGTAGCGATTACGGACAACCGCCTCGGCGTATGGGATGCCTGATTCAGTTGAGTAGCCAATCGCAGCGGGTGTGCCGGAATCCGGAAGACCAACCACGAGATCGGCCTCCACCGGTGCCCTCCGCGCAAGCTCGGCCCCCATACGGCTGCGGGCCTGCCAGATCGAGACGCCCTCGATTGTGCTGTCCGGGCGCGCAAAGTAGATGTGCTCAAACACACACATTTGGCGGGATGCCGGGGCGACGGCCTGACGACTCTCGACACCCTTCGGGCCCAGCCGGACGACCTCGCCGGGACGGACATCTCGCTCGAATGTTGCACCAATCTGATCGAGTGCGCAGGTCTCGGAGGCGACGCACCAGCCGTCGTCAAGGCGCCCCAGGACGAGTGGCCGAACGCCGTGCGGATCGCGGAACGCGACGACCTCGCCCGGCCCGATGACAACCGCGGAGTAGGCGCCCACGAGGTGCTGCATCACATCCCCTGCCGCCCGAAAGAGGCTGCCGGGCGCCCGGGCAATCATCGCGGCAATTGCCTCGGAATCGGTCGTTGCGAGGAGCTGCTCACCAGCGTCGGCAAGTTCGCTGCGCAGGATGTCCGAATTCGTCAGGTTGCCGTTGTGCCCCAGCGCAATGAGGTCGCGACCGCGAGCCAGGGCAACGGGCTGGGCGTTCTCCCACCGATTCGAACCGGTGGTCGAGTAGCGAACATGGCCGATCGCGGCGTGACCGGTGAGGCTGCGAAGGGCCGACTCATCGAAGACCGCACTGACAAGGCCCATCTCGCGCACGACGGTAAGGCGGTCCCCGTCTGCGACGGCGATGCCAGCGCTTTCCTGACCCCGGTGCTGCAGGGCGTGGAGCGCGAAGTACGCAAGGCGCGAGACGTCGAGGGTTGGGGCGTAGATGGCCACGACGCCGCATTCGTCGTGCAGGACGTCATCTGTGAAGAAGTCCTCTACCGCGTGCATGCGATCTCCAGACCATTCCACCATGCCAACTGTGCGTCGGCGAGAGCGACTTCCGCGCGGGAGTCGCCGACGGTGACCTTGATTTTCCGTCCACCGACCTTCCCGACCTCACGAGCTGCGACACCGCGATCCGAAAAGCCGTCCAGGAGCGCGCCGACATTGGTTGCGAGGCAGCTCAACAGTACTTGGCCCGGCCCCTCGCCGAATAGCACTTCATCGGTGCGACCTCCGGCGGGAAGCGATATCGTTGCGCCGATCTCGCCCGAAATGCACGACTCAGCCAGTGCCACGGCGATACCACCGGAGCTGACGTCATGGGCACTGCGGACGAGCCCCCCGCGCGCGGCCGCTGCGAGCGCTCGAAT
>JAYTQG010000193.1:0-1527 GCA_043746815.1 Thermoleophilia bacterium
CGGGCGAGGACATTCGTGAAGGCGTTGTCGTCGACGTTCTCGTGGTACTCGTCCGGTCCCATGACTGCGTCGATGTGGAAATGTCCGGCTGCGTCCTCGCGCACCCGCGACGCCCAAAACCGCGCGGTCTCAACGAGGAGTTCAACCCCCTGCTCGACGAGGAACTCCATATCGCCGGTGACCTCGAAATACCGCCATGTGGCCCATGCAACGTCCGCCGAGATGTGAAGCTCTTGCGCGGCCGTGAGAATCGGGACGCGGGCTCCATTTGACAGCGCTCCGCTTGATGGAGTGGTGTCCTCCCCGGTGTCCGCGGACTCCCAGGCGAACAGGGCACCCGAGTACCCGAGTGTGGCTGCGCGGGCACGCGCGTGGGGCAGGGTCCGATACCGGTAGGCGAGTACCGCCCGAGCACTCGCCGGGTGGGTGAAAAGGTAGAACGGGAAGGCAAACACTTCGGTGTCCCAGAAGACGTGGCCCCCGTATCCGAGACCAGTGAGGCCGCGGGCTGGCACCGAACCAAGGTCACCCTCCGGATCAATCGCGCCGATCAGGTGATAGGCGGCAAAGCGGAGCGCACGCTGCGCCATTGGGTCACCATCGATGCGAACGTCCGCATCCTCCCAGCGGTCGATCCAGGCCGCCCGATGGCGGGCGAACGCCTCCGGCAGCCCCTCCCGCACGACCACGCTCAGTCGATGCTCGACTGCGTCCGTGGGCGCAACTCCTTCGCCGACGCCAACCACGGCGAGGCGTGTGAGCGCGTCCGACTCCTCACTCGTGGAGATGGCCATCGCGACGGCGAGCGGCCCGCCTGGTTCCGTGACACTCACCTCGCTGGCCAGGCTCGAGAACGACACTGAGGCGTCGGAGGTCGCCATGACCCGCATCCCGAGAACGTCCCGTTCGGCAAGGGAAGCAAAGCGAGCGCTGCGCACGACCAGCTCGTGCCCGGCGCGCTGATGCCAGGTGCGTACGAGGAGGCCCTGGCGCAGGTCCAGGCACCGTTCGTGGGCGACGAGTACTCCCTGCTGCACGCTCGCCCGACGGCCACCGACGCGCGGTTCCACGTGGGCCCAATCCGGCAGGGACGCCAACGGCACCGGGATGGGGCCGGTGGCATCGCGACCGTAGACGCCCGCGGCGTAACACGCGGGAGCTGACGCCAGCGAGCCTTCCTCCATCGAAGCTCGGGTCCCGTACCGGCCATTCACCACCGCGAACCGCGACTCGATTGCACCCTCATGGAGCGGGCTGAATCCGGTGGCGGTGATGAGCCAGCTGTCGTCGCTCACGGGCTCCGGAAAACCTTCCAGGGCATCGATCAACTCGTCCAACACGTCCAGAAAGCGAGCGGGCCCGCCCGGCACGTGCTGCACACCGGCGGGCACGCCATCGGGCTCGAGGCCCACTGAGACGATGATCGCCCCAGGAGGGGCCTCGCGCAACATCGGCGCATCGCTCCCAGCCATGCCGTTGATTGGACCGAACTCGTCACCGACGAGGAGCATCGCGCGGTGGTCTACG
>JAYTQG010000194.1:0-7865 GCA_043746815.1 Thermoleophilia bacterium
CTCCCCGTCTCGAACGGCGCCATCGTTGACCAGGCCGGAAAGCCGATTGTCATAGTGTCATTCTGGCCCAGAATTGCCTGCCCGCCCGGAGTGACGATCGGTCAAACTGGCCCGTCGGGACCCGCCGGAGCGGTCGGCCCGACAGGAGCCGTTGGCCCCGCGGGACCGGCCGGAATTCAGGGGAGCTCTGGCCCGCAGGGCGTGCCAGGTGTCGCCGCACAGATCGTGGGCACGACAGCGCCGAAGAAGGTGACCAAGCGCGTTATACGAAGGAAGACCCCGAAGCCCACCGTCAAGGCCGTCGTGACACCAGCCGTGGTTGGGTAGTCAGCAGACGCAGGATCTGACACCACCGACACCCCCCAAACCCACAACCAGGTGCTTTGACACCACCCAGGCCGTTAGCGACCCGAGTGGAGTCAGGCACCTGTCGGTATGAACTGGCGAAGCACCGCCGTCGGTGATGTGTCAGACATCACGCCCTCGTCAAACTGGGCTGCCAGGCGTCGCGTTGAGACCCGTGGAATCAATCGGTTCGCCGCCGCCGTACAAGCGGTACTGGTGATTCGCTCCGGGGATCGAGGGTCGCGGCGGCCTGTGCCCTACACCGCAGTGCCAACGATCGCTCCGATGCCCATTGTCACCGCCATGGCGAGCGCACCTCCGAGCACAACGCGGAGGATCGCTCGCATTGGTGGGGCACCACCGAGACGAGCGCCAGTGAGGCCCAGTCCGGCCAAGGTGACGAGGGTGACCCCAATCGCGGCGGCAATCCGTCCACCGGCAGGGACGACCGCGATGGCGATCAGGGGAATTGCCGCGCCGACTGAGAACGAGAGTGCGGAGGTCCAGGCAGCCTGCAACGGCCGGGCAAGCGCATCAGGGTCGAAGCGAAGCTCATCCAGCGCATGCACCCTGAGACGATCACCGGAGGACAGCGCGCGGGCCACATCCAAGGCGAGTGCATCCGGCAGACCGCGATCGCGGTAGATCCCCGCGAGCTCGTCAAGCTCGCCTTCGGGATCATTGGCAAGCTCACGGGCCTCGAGCGCGAGGTCTGCGCGCTCCGTGTCTCGCTGGGAACTGACCGATACGTACTCACCTGCCGCCATCGACATCGAGCCAGCGGCCACGCCCGCGACACCCGCCGTGACGATTGCCGAGCGTGCTCCGCCCGCGGCGGCAACCCCAAGGACGAGGCTACCGGTCGAGAGGATTCCGTCATTCGCGCCGAGGACGGCAGCACGCAACCAACCCGTTCGGTGCGAAAGATGCCGCTCCAAGCGTGCAACCCGTGGGGGGCCAGTGTCCGATGAGGCGCTCAGAGCGCGGTCAGCCAGCCTCGGCGTCGCCGGTGCGTACCGAATCAAGTAGGCCTGCCTGGAGGGCAACACGCACCATCTCGGCGCGGGTGGACGCACGGAGTTTCGTCATGATGTGGGCGCGGTGGCTCTCCACAGTCCGGGGACTGACGACAAGTTCGTCGGCGATTTCCTGATTTGTTAGCCCCAGCGCGAGCATCGAGAGAACCTGCCGCTCTCGGTCGGAAAGGTCGTCAAGCGGGCCGACCTGTCGCTGGGCGCGGGCGAGGGCGGCTCCCATTGATGGTTGGAGATACGTCGCTCCGGCGAGGATGGCGCGGATCGCTTGAACGAGCTCTTGGTCGGCCGCGGTCTTGACGAGGTAGCCGTTCGCACCGGCAGCGAACGCGTCGCGCACGATCTCGGGTCGATCCTCCATCGACAGGACAAGTACGGGGAGATCTGGATGGCGACCGCGAAGACGTTCAAGCCCAGCCATGCCACCGATGCCGGGCATCCCGAGATCCAAAATCAAGATGTCCGGCTTCAGACGCTCCACGACCCGAAGTGCCTCCTCCGCCGTGCCAGCCTCGCCGACCCAGTCAAGGTCGGGCTCACGTTCAAGCAGTGCGCGCAACCCTTGGCGCATGATGACGTGATCGTCGGCGATGACGACTTTCGCTGCGCTCTGCATCGCGAACGCATCCGAGTCTGGGGTATTCACCGTGCAGGCTCGGCGGGCAGGTCCACGATGAGGACGGTACCGGTTCCCGGCGACGACTCAAGCCGCACCTGCCCCCCAAGGAGGCCAACGCGCTCCCGGATTTCGCTCAGGCCAAGGCCATGCGTCGCGGCGTCGGGGTCGAAACCGCGTCCATTGTCCTCGATCATGATGCGCACATTTCCCGGCTGCCCGACGACGACAACGCTAACGAAGGCGACACCACTGTGCCGCGCCACATTGAGGACGGCCTCCTGTACGACCCGAAATACCGCTTCCTCGGCAGCCTGACTCAAGTCGACCGGGAGGTCGTCGATGGCCAGCTCGACGCGGACCGAGTGCTGATGTTCAAGGCGTTCGGCTTGGCGCTGCAAGGCTAAGACGAGACCTGTCTGAGCGATAGCCGCGGGCCGCAGGTCGCGCGCCACGCTGTGGACGCGTCGCGCGGCGGCGGCGATTTCGTCGCGAAGATCTGCAAGGCTCCTGAGGCCGCGTGGGTCGGAGATGAACGACTCAAGTGCCCGCACACGGAGGGTGAGTGCTGCGAGGACCTGCCCCGACTCATCATCCAACTCACGAGAGATTCGCGTGCGTTCGGCCTCCTGTGCGGCGACAGCCCGGCGGAGTACGTCGATCTCCGCAGACGGTTCGAGGACACTCATGGAGGCCCTGGAATCGAGTGCTCCTTGAGTGCAGGTCGCGTGACAAGCACCGAGCACGGCGCATGCTGCGCAAGGTACCCCGCGAAGCTCCCGAGAAGAATTCGCTCAACCAGGCCGCGGTGCGCAGCAACGATCATGAGATCGCAACCGTTGGCGTCCGCCCAATCCGCGCAGGTTGTCGGCGGATCGCCATAGAGCGACACTGCTCGGACATCGCTCATCCCCGCGGTCCGGGCTCGAAGCCAATCCTCAGACGAGCAGCGGTATTCCTCGACGTCGGACAGCACGTATGAGTCCATGAACATGTCGGACTGCGGGGGGAGAAACGCGGCGTTGAGGGCCGTCAGCCGTCCAGGACCGCTTCCCTGAATCTGTCGGGCGAGTGCGAGGGCATCCATTGACGGCACACTGTCGTCGATACAGCAGGCGACGTGGGAATACGGCGTTCCGGCTGGAATCGGGGCCTGGCCGCTGGATCGCGGTCGTGTCACGAGGACCGGCGATGGTGAGTGATGCAGGAGATGGGCGACGAAGCTGCCGAAGACGAGACGCTCGCGCAGGCCGTGATGGGGAGCGGCCACGATGACGTCTGGCGCGTTGTCCGCTGCCCAGTCGCAGACGACCGCGGGGGCGTGACCAGCGAGGAACACCCCCTGCGAACCAGGTGTCTGCGCGACCTGATCCGCCAGCCACCTCCGTGCAACCTCGTGGATGTCTCTGGGGTCCACTTGGGTCGGGTCGACATCGTCGTAGAGGAGCGGCATTGGCGCAACGTGTAGGAGTGACAGCGTTCCGGGGCCGAGCGCGCGGAGCCGTTGCGCCTCCCGCAGCGCATCGCGCGCCTGCGATGAGCGGTCAACGCAGCATGCGATATTCCGAAATGGCGCGATGCCCGGATGAGACGGATTTCGATCGGACGCTGGCGCCGCCGGACGCGCAACCCTCGCGGCTGGATCAACTCTTGCGACTGGCTGGAAATCGCTCATCAGAACCGCCCGGCGGTGTCGGCGCGGGCTCGGCCCCCGCTGTCCACCTCCAGTGGCCGCGCGAACCACTCCTCCACCGCATCCATCCATCGGTCGGCAGCTTCCATGTGGGCGTTGTGACCGACTCCCTCGAGGAGTCTCAGTGTCCACCCATCATGGTCCGCGCACGCCCGAGTCGACCACTTCGCTGGTGCGTGGCGGTCCTCAGTTCCGTGAATCACGAGCACGGGGCAGGTCACCTGCGAGACGACGTGCGCGATCCAGCCGGGTGTTCTGGCCTTGGAGACAAGACTGGCGCTTGCCGAACCGATTCCGGCGACCGCGGGACCCAGCAGCAGCTGGTTGCCATCCTCAATATTTGCCGACGACACCCAGTCGGGAATCGCAGTCGGATCGGCTGAACCGTCCTGGATGAATTGCTCCGTAAGCCATCCGGTTAGCTCGCCTCCGATCGACGCAGAATGGACAAGTGTCTGCGCCGCACGTTCGGCGAGCATCCCGGCTGGGCCGACAAGGACGTGAGCGGCGCGCGCCCATTCCTCTGCGGGAGCGAGCGGAGGTGCGGTCGCGATGACGCTGTCAACCCGCGCGCAGCCGCGCGCTTGGAGCAGCGCGACCATGGCACCCATCCCCTGCCCGACCAGGGTCACTCGTCCGACCGCGAGCGCGTCAATCGTGTCACGCACCCCGTCACACATCTCATCAAGGCAGGTGATGCCGCTCGCTGGAGAACTGCACCCAAACCCAGGGAGGTCAATCGCGAGTACTCGCCCGGCTTCACTGAGTTGGTCGGCAACCGCTATCCAGTTCAGGTGTGAGCCTCCGAGGCCATGCAGACAAACGAAGGTTCGTCGATCACGCGGCCCCGACCACTCCCGAAAGCGCAACCGCCGAGGCGAAACGTCCAGGATGCTCGCCGGGGGAATAGGTTCAGCGCGACTCTGCGTCGCGACTCGGGCCGTTTCCATATCGAGAGCCTGGAGGGTCGACGCGGGCGATGCCACCGCGATTGCTCCCGAACAGGGCTCCGGGATTTTCCGCAAGTTCGGGGAGTAGTAGGTGATTCGGGGACCTGATCGGTGCGGATGACTACGTACGCCCCATGGGGGGTATGTCTCCCGGTGTACCCTCTGTCGGCGTTGCTCCAGACCTCGGTGACGCCCGTGCTTGACCCCAACGTCTGGAGCCATGTGAGCATCGAGCCGCAGCATCAAACCGTCGCAGCGGAGTGGACTGTGCCGGAGCGACACACACGGCGGACGGCACGACTATCGAGATCCGTCATCCGAAACCGGATCACGGACCGTCTGCTCGGGGCGACTGGTTGGGCGCGACAGCTCGAATCGCTGGGCGATCTCAGCCGCTCACTCTCAGAGGAGCTCGATCTCGACACCATTTTGCATGTCGTATGTGAACGGGTTCGCGACTTAGTCGGCGCAGAGACGGCGCTCGTTACACTTCCAAACGACGAGGGGCAACTCCACAGCCGCGCGGTCGTCGGTGACGCCGCTCAAATGATCTGCGGCGTACGTGCAAGCCTTGGAACAACGAAGTCTGGCCGAGTGCTTGAGCGAGGACGGGCCGAACGTGTGGATTCCGTGCTCGACGACCCTGAGGTCGACCACGACCTCGCACGCCAGATCAATCTGCGTTCTGGGATGTTCGTTCCACTGCTCGTCGGAGACCGCCGCATCGGCGTGCTGATGCTCATGAACCGGGCTGGGCGAGACTCACGCTTTTCCGACGCGGATCTTCGCCTCGCCGAACTGTTTGCGGTACGCGCAGCGCAGGCGATCGACATGTCCCAGCGGGTCTCTCGTGAGGCGGTCGAACGGGTCGTCGCGATCCAAGAACAGGAGCGACGGCGCATCGGCCGTGAGCTCCACGACGAAACTGCCCAGGCCCTCGCGCTCATCCTGATGGGCGTTCGCTCGGTCGAAGGGGCTGCCACGGATGACGAGCGGCGGACGGCCTGCGCTCAGCTGCGCCAGCTCTCGGAAACGGCGTTGGAAGGCGTCCGGCAGCTCTCACATCAACTGCACCCACCGACACTCGACCGGTACGGGCTCGCATCTGCGCTGGAACATCTCGCCGAACAGGTCCAATCCACGGGCGGGTTGGCGATCGACGTCCATGCCGAACTCGCTGAACGCCTTCCCGAGGACGTCGAGGCAGCACTCTTCCGGGTCGTCCAAGAAGCCCTCTCGAATGTCGAGAAACATGCCCACGCAGCGCGAGCGAGTGTCCTCGTCACCCGCAACGGCGACCGTGCCATTGCCATCGTGGAAGACGACGGCATCGGCTTCGACCCGGCCACCATCGGTCCCCATACCCTTGGACTGGTCGCGATGCGCGAACGTGTCGAGATTCTCGGCGGTGTATTCGAAATCGACTCACGGCCGGGCACGGGCACCACGCTGCGCGCCAGGTTCCCTGTTGGGCGACGACGAACCGGGAAAAACCACGCGCACGATCCGGGATCTGACCCTCGGGCAGGGACGCCGGGGCTTCTAACCTCAGCTTGACGGCACGAGCAACCCTGACGAGGGAGACGACGATGAATACTGGCGATGCAGGCGCCGGACAGGACGACCGGGCAGCGCTCCGCGGGCATGTGGACCACATCGCGGTTGCGGCCGCAGAGATACCAGAGCTCTCCGACGAAGAGCGCACGCAGCTGGTTAGTCGAATCCGCGATTTCGTCACCGGGACCCTCCTCTCCCACGTTCCAGTGAGCAGTGCGCTGACTATCAGGGCACGCGCCGATCAGCTTGATCCCGCCGATGTGGGCGACACAGCCCGGGTTCAGGACATCCTGTCGGGCCTTCACGTCCTTGCGAGCGCGGCACTGAATCAGGGCCAGCCAACACCGACCAAGAAGGCGACGTAGTCCGGCCATGGCCGTTCTCATTCCTGTCATCGCGGTGGCGCTCTTACTCTTGGCGGCCTCTGTCCGGATACTGAAGCAGTACGAGCGTGGGGTGCAGTTCCGCCTCGGTCAGGTTCGCCACGCCGAGCGCGGCCCTGGCCTTGTGATGATCATTCCCCTTGTCGACCGGGTCCAGCGTGTCTCGCTGCGCATCGTGACCATGCCAATCGAATCCCAAGGCATCATCACCCGCGACAACGTCAGCGTGGACATCTCCGCAGTGGCGTACTACCGGGTCATTGACGCGATCCGCTCCGTTGTGGCGATCGAGAATGTCGCTGCCGCGATCAACCAAATCGCCCAGACGACGTTGCGTGCCGTCGTGGGCCGTCACACGTTGGACGAGACGCTGTCGGAGACCGAGGAGATTAACCAGAACATACGGACCATTCTCGACGTTCAAACCGAGGATTGGGGCGTCCAGGTGACGCTCGTCGAGCTGAAGGACATTCAGCTTCCGGAGAGCATGAAGCGGGCCATGGCCCGACAGGCGGAAGCCGAACGCGAGAAGCGCGCGAAGATCATCGCCGCGGAAGGCGAGGCGCTCGCAGCGGGCGAGCTCGGGCGTGCTGCTGACGTGATGATGCAACACCCCTTGGCACTTCAGCTTCGCAACCTCCAGACCTTGGTCGAGATCTCCGTTGACAAGAACTCGACCGTCGTCTTCCCCGCACAACTGATGAGCACCATCCAGGATGTCGCGGCGTTCGCCAGTCGGGAGGCCGCGGCCGTCCGCACGGTCACGACGAACCCCATCCCCGATGGCGAGACGCCTCAGCCGTGAAACACCCGGATGTCGCGTTGGGGGCCGCGACGATTGGCTTATCGACGGTTACCGCCGGGGCACGGCTTGTGGCCTTCGACTGGGCTGGCACCGCCGTTACCGACTACTCCGCCGATGCGGTTGCGGTGCGAGGCCGCGTTGAACACCTGACCCGACTTGGCACGGACATCGCCATTGTGGCCGACACCCACATCGGACGAATCGATGGGCAGCTCCTCGCCCGGCCAACGGGGCCAGGGCGCTTGCTCGTGTGCACACGCGGCGGCGCCGACGTCTTCGTGATCGGGGTGAACGGGCCGTCCCACCTTTGGTCGAGGGCGGGACTCGCCCCGCCAACGGACAAGGGAGACGCGATTTCGTGGCTGCGTGAGGCGGTTTACCGGCCCGTAGACCACCGCGCGATGCTCCTCGTCGGTGACGAGTTCGGTCCAATCAACGGCATGGCTGGGAGCGATGCGCCGATGTTGCGCGAGGCCCCTCCT
>JAYTQG010000195.1:0-19073 GCA_043746815.1 Thermoleophilia bacterium
GGCGCCGCTCAGGTCGGCCACCGCCTCCGGGTGATGGCAACGGTGACCGACAACCTCGCCGCAGTTACCGCACGTCCCTCAGCTCCGACCCTCGCGGTCACAGCGCCGGTCTTCGTCAACACCCCCGCAACGGGAACGCCCACGGTCTCGGGTGTTGCTCAGGCCGGGACCCTGTTGACGGCAGGTAACGGAGATGTCGCCGACGTTGACGGCATTACCTCCATCACCTTCGACTGGGAGCAGGAGGGGGCAGCAAACGTTTGGACCCAGGTTGCGACGGGTGGCAGCTTCACCCCCGGCCAAGGACAGGTCGGACACCGCATCCGGGTGGTCGCCACGGTCATCGACGCTGTCGGTGGCAATAGCGCCCTCGCATCAACCCCGACCCTTTCGGTCGCGGGGAACGTCCTCGTGCCAGTCAACATCCTGGCCACGGGCGCTCCAATCGTCACCACGGCAGGCACAGGAGTCTTCCTTGGCGGCACACGGCCACGCGTCGGGGTTCGCCTCGGCACGAACATCTCGCGGATCGCGGATGGCAACGGCCTTACCGGGGTGGTGTTCCGCTACCAGTGGCAGCAGAGCGCGAACGGTGTCACGTGGACCAACATCGCTGGCGCCAGGACGAGCACGTTCCTGCCGACGGCAGGCCTGGTCAACCGCCGTCTCCGGGTGCACGTCTTCTTCGTCGACCAGGGTGGCTCGTCGGAGCAGATGAACTCGGTCGCGACACGGACGGTCCGCGTGTAAGTACGAGGAAGGACCAACGCAGGTGACGTAACGATGAATGGCCTGCCTTCCCGGCAGGCCATTCATCGTTGTGGATGCGTCGCGTCGTGTTCATCTGCCGCTCAGATTCGCCTCATACCCTGGACCTTCGACGCTGCAGCCCACCTTGGAACCACTCTTCGGTGGCGCTTACGGAGCCGAACTATCTTGAGAGTGATGAGTACCGCCGAACTTCTTTCCGACGCCAACGTCGTCGCGAGCTGGGAAGCACGGACTCCGCGACGCGGACTCCGAAGCGTTGCCGCCTGGGTGATCTGGGCAACTGCGCTCGCGAACGGCCTGGCGATCGTTTGGCTCTGGATACACGGTGGCGGCATTTCCGGTGTCCACACCACGGGCCAGTTGTTGACCAGCATCGGGCGTATCACGGGCCTGCTTGGAGCCTACTCCGCGCTCTTGCAGGTGCTTCTCCTCGCCCGTATGCCGTGGATGGAGCGCATCGCTGGGTTCGACCGACTAACGGTGTGGCACCGACGCAACGGCAAGCTGTGCCTCTCCCTCGTGCTTGCTCACACCGTACTGACCACCATTGGCTACGCCATGAAGCACAAGACCTCCGTCACTCATCAGATCGCGAAGCTCTGGACGAGCTACGAGGGGATGGTTACCGCCGTCATCGGAACCGTGCTGATGATTCTCGTCGTTGCGACGTCGCTCGTGATCGTGCGACGCAGGTTCCGTTACGAGACGTGGCATCTCGTTCACCTCCTGGCCTACGCCTCAATTGCGCTCGGGTGGTTTCACCAGATCCCGACCGGAACCGAACTGGCAAGCGACCACGCAGCCGCGACCTACTGGACGTCGCTCTACGTCGGAACGCTCGCCCTGCTCGTGGTCTTTCGCATTCTGCAGCCAATCGTCAGGGGCTTTTGGTTCCGGATGCGCGTCGCGGAAGTAACGGAGGAGGCACCCGGTGTCGTGTCGCTGCGCATCACCGGTAGAAACCTCCACCGCCTGCGCGCCGAAGGGGGACAGTTCTTCCTCTGGCGGTTTATGAGCCGTGACCGGTTCCTTCAAGCGCATCCGTTCTCCCTGTCGGAGTCACCAGACGGGCACTCACTTCGAATTACCGTGAAAGCCTCCGGCGACTTCACTGGCGCGGTTGGAAACATCAAACCGGGCACCCGCGTCTGGGCTGAAGGTCCCTTCGGCGCATTCACGCGATCGGTTCGCACACGCGAACGCGTCGCCCTGATCGCTGGTGGGATTGGGATCACGCCAATTCGCTGCCTCCTTGAGGAGATGTCGGGAGACGTCACGCTCGTCTATCGCGCCATGCGGGATGAGGATGTGATCTTCCGCGGCGAGCTTGATGCCCTCGCCGAGCGCCCAGGCGTCACCCTCCACTACGTGATCGGCGACCACACATCCTCGGGAAGGGACCGACTCCTCGACCCAGAACACCTGCGGGCGCTCATCCCAGATCTGGAAACGCGCGATGTCTACCTGTGTGGGCCGCCAGCAATGGCGCACGCAATTGAAACGAACCTTCGCCGCGCTGGCGCCTCACGCCGCCACATTCACACCGAACGCTTTGCCCTGTAGCCAACGAACACCACTGGAGCACGAATGAACCGTACCGTCCGTATCGCCCTCTCCGCCGTCGCCGTTGCCGCCGCCCCTGGCGCGGCGGTGGCCAAACCCGTCGTGAAGCACAAGAACCCCGTCGTCAAGGTCCGAACGATCGTGGGTCCCTTCGTTCAGATGGAGTGGGGTCCGGTACGGGCGACAATCGTCGTCAAGGGCAAACGGATCACCGATGTTCGCGTCACCTCACCGCATGGCAAAGAAGAGTCCGACCAGATCAACAGCCAGGCCGAGCCGCTGCTTCGCCAGGAGACGCTCAAGGCCCAAAGCGCGCGAATCAACCTTCTGTCAGAGGCGACATTGACCAGTGAGGCCTTCGCGAAATCACTGCAGGCAGCCTTGACCCAGGCTGGGCTCAAGTAGCCGCATGACGACGCACCCGCAGCGCTCCCCGGAGCTGACCCGCACCGAGTTCATTATGGGTATGCCCATCGTGATCGACGTCCATGACCCGGGCGTCGATCCGGCGGCGCTGGACCGGGCATTCGGCTGGCTGCGCTGGGTCGACGACACGTTTAGCACCTACAAGGAGTCCAGTGAAATCACTCGGATCAACCGCGGTGAGCTCCACCTGGACGACGCGCATCCCGACATGCGGGACGTCCTTGCTCGGTGCGAGAACCTCAGCGCCGAGACCAACGGCTACTTCGATGTATCGGCAGCAGTGATGCCGCCGGGGATGCCTGCTGGCGTCGATCCCTCTGGGCTCGTCAAGGGATGGTCAGTCGACCGCGCGTCATCCATTTTGGAGGCGGCTGGCGTAAGGAACTACGGGATCTACGCGGGCGGCGACCTCCGCGTACTCGGCGCGCCAATGGGAGACACGGCGTGGCGCGTCGGGATCCGTCACCCGCTGATCGCGGACAGGGTTGCAAAGGTCGTTGTGACCACCGACCTTGCCATCGCAACCTCCGGTGACTACGCCCGGGGCCAGCATGTCATCAACCCACACACCGGCCAGCCTCCTACGGGTGTCCTCTCGGTCACGGTCGTTGGACCGGATCTCGCCACGGCTGATGCGTATGCCACGGCCGTGTTCGCGATGGGCACGGCCGGACCCGAGTGGATCGCGAGACGAGGCGAGTACGAAGGAATGGTTATCTTGGCGGACGAGTCGGTCCGGCTCACGCGCGGGTTCCCCCGCGTAGGGGTGGCGTGAAGGTGAGAACCTTTTGAGTGGCCTGACACGAAAATACCGATGCCGTTCCGACGGCTGCGACACATCGCGATACGGCGTCCTCGGTTTCCCGAAGATTCCCGATCTGCAAGAAACACTGCGTCCTGACTTCCGTGTTGGACAATGGTCCAACACTCCAGACGCTGGGGACGCCTGACGGCGGCCCCAGCTGACTCGGTCTCGCTCGCCGGAACCATCACCTCATTTCCGTGTCAGACCACTCGGCGAATTCCACGAAAGGCACTTCGATGCTCGACCTCACACCCGACGAGCTTCTCTGTACGACCCGCGCAGTACGTAAACGGCTGGACCTCTCCCGTCCCGTTGAGCGAAAGTTGATTGAGGAGTGCCTCGAGGTCGCGCTGCAGGCACCAAGCGGCGGCAACCGGCAGACATGGTCCTTTGTCGTCGTGGAAGACCCCGCCCAGCGGGCTGCCATCGGCGATCTTTACCGCCGAGGGTTCGACCAGTACCGGACAGCAGGGATCGCCGATTCCAAGGCCGCACCTCCCCCGCCGACCGACGCCCAGAAGCGCATCGGTCAGTCTGCGCGCTACCTCGCGGACCACATGGGCGAGGTCCCTGTCCTCCTCGTGCCGCTGGTGCGGGCCCGGACCGAAGGGCGCGGATCCATCGAGCAGGCCTCAGCCTTCGGTTCGATCCTGCCCGCCACCTGGAGTTTCATGCTGGCCGCTCGCGCCCGAGGCCTGGGCACCGCCTGGACCACCGTCCACCTGTTCCACGAGCGAGAGGCCGCCGACATCCTGGGTATTCCGTTCGACGAGTACATGCAGGTCGCGCTGATCCCCGTTGCCCACACCATCGGCACCGAGTTCCGGGTCGGCCCCCGCAAATCCCTCGACGAGGTGGTCCATTGGGACCGCTGGTAGCGCCGGGAAGATCGCTGCCCCAGGTAGACGGCGGATTGCACGAAACTGACCCCGGCGCAGCGTCGCGGCATGGTTGACGAAAACCAGCCAATCGCCCGGTAGGCCACTTGGCCAGTTGCTGACCGCCAACCGGCGAAGGGCATCAACGCGTTCCATCACCACCATGTTGCGACGGCTCGGAGCAAGCAGAAGTACGTAGACGGGGCCTGCGACAGCCGCAGCTTCGGTCCGAGCGAGAAATGCCGACGACAGCAACTCCAACGTGTCGAGATGGTCAGTCAGGACCGTTAGCTGGGAGGGATCCAAATCGTGCGGCAGCAGTGGATCACCGCGCCCCAGTCGTAGGCGTTTCGCCTCAGACTGTCCATGAGTTTCGCCCTCACTGAGGTAGCGACCAGCCTGCTGCGTGTCGCCGAGGCCGCGCAGGTATCCGGCGATCAGCGCGCCGCCAGGCTCAACGGCGTCCGGGTCGAGCACCATGGCCCGCTCCAGCCAGGCGATCCCGGTGTCCTCACCCTCGGCGAGCAGCCCGCGGCCGATGTGGAAGTGGGCCGCCGCATCCTCGGGGTTCTCGCGAAGGATTGCCTCGTAGATGGGCCATGTCGCGCGTTCACCGTAGAGGTTCGATGTGATCAGGGCCGATTCGTGCTGTTGGTCAGGCGTCGAGTCTGCTGCGTTGATCTCGGTCAGGCGTTTCAACTGATCGACCGACGCCGCGTGTCGACTCGCCCAAGCGTCCGCCATCTCCGTGTGCCACTGGCGATCCAACTCGGCTGCGAGCGTTTCCCGCAGTCCCCCGAGATAGTGCTCAGCCGCGCTTACGGTGGGCGCGGGTTCCAAGATTGGCTCGCCAGCGAATGCGTGGATGCGCTCCGCGAGACTCGGATGACTGTCGGTCAGTGTCGAGCGCTCACGCAGGGCCGTACCGATCCAGCGGCGAGCGTCATCCTCGTAGAAGTGGGTCCGCAAGGCGTTTGGGAAGGCGCTGTAGACGTCCGTGGGTGGGGAGGACGCATCAACGGACCGCTGCCACACCCCCTCCCAGTATCGATCCGCAAACCGGGCGCGGGTCGCCAAGGCCGAAAGCATCGACGCGCCAATCGTTGCCCCTGCCAGTTGGACGCACGCCGCGTCTGCTTCGAACTCGTCAGAGCGACGGAGCGCGGCCGAGCAGACGCTGAGGTGAGGGACGATGCGTTGCCCCATTTTCACGAATATTCGGGCGGTCCAGCCGCCGTCCTTTTGCAGCCGGGGGATGAGTGTCTGCCAGGCGACGAGCGCCCGGATGGTCAGGCCAGCCTCCCGCGAATGGCCAGCGCGGAGGTGTCCATATTCGTGCGCGAGCACGGCACGGAACTGGTGCGGGGAAAGTGCATCCATCAACGGCAAACCGAGGATCAGCGTATTGACAGTCCGCCCGGTGAATCCGTAGCGGCGCGTCTGATGGACACCTGCGTTGAAACTATGGTCAAGGATCACGACCTCGGGCATGGGTGCGCCCAGGCGGAGCCGCACGGCTTCGACCTCCGAGAAGAGAACCGGGGCCTCTGTGGGGTCGAGGCGCCTTCCCGTTGGGTCCGGCAGACGACTGAACAGCGAGCGGACCGCGACAGCGCCGAGGGTGAAACCGGTTGCGATGAGAACGAACGCGCCGAAACTCGGCCGCCCGGTCAGGAGTAGCGCACCGCCCCCGGTAATCATGGCGAGGCAGAGAATGACGAGCAGCCACGGAACCGCAACCGCGCCGACCGCGATACGGCGCACGCGGCGACGGTATGCAGACGGGTCGTGCCGGGCGCGTTCGTCCATCCGACGCGCTAGCGCGTCGTAGTGCTCCAGTGGTTTGCTCACTGCCAGGACTCCCGGGGGGTCGGTTCCATCCTCTCCCCTCAGCATCGACGCGCGACCGCTCTCGCTTGATCGTCCGGGTTAGATGCCGATCGCGGAGCGGATCGGCGCAACCATCGGCGGCGCGACTGATAGGTCGCGAACTCCAGCGAGTAGAAGGGCACCGATCACCTCCGGATCGCCAGCGAGTTCGCCACAGAGGCTGACAGGCCGACCGTGGTCAGCCGCCGCCGCGCAGACCTCCTCGATCAACCGAAGCACCGCCGCGTGGAGTGGCCCCGCCAGGTGTCCGGTCGCCGGGTTTCCTCGGTCGGCTGCCATCACGTACTGGGTGAGGTCGTTCGTGCCGATCGAAAAGAAGTCGACCTCCGGCGCAAATGCGTCCGCACAGATCGCCGCAGCGGGCGTCTCGACCATCATCCCCGCCTGGACGTCGACACCCATCGCGGCCTCTTCCTCCCCGAGGATCGCCCGCACTTCACGCCACTCCTCAATGGTGGTCACCATCGGGAACATGATTCGTAGGGGATGGTCCGCCGCGACACGCAAGGCCGCCCGAAGTTGGGTGCGGAGGATCTCCCGTTGGCGTAGCAAGAGACGAATCCCTCGGAGACCGAGCATGGGATTCGCCTCAGCCGGGTGGTCGAGGTATGCCAGCGGTTTGTCCCCACCGGCGTCCAACGTCCGAAGCGTCACTGGACGTCCACCCATCGCCTCGGCGATTTCGCGGTAGGCGTGGACCTGCTCGGCCTCCGTTGGCGGCGTGGCGCGTCCAGCGAAGAGGAACTCTGTTCGCAGGAGACCAATACCGTCTGCCCGATACTCGGCCGCCATCCGTGCGTCCGCCACGGTGCCCACATTTGCACTCACGATCACCGGCTCGCCGCTCCAGGTCACGGTGCGCGGTCCCCGAGCAACCGGCACCCCGATGCGAGTCGCCTGCTGTGCCTCGTAGGCGGCGATCGCGCGGGCATCCGGGTCGATGATGAGGGTGCCCGCCGCGCCGTCGAGTAGCAGTGGTGTGCCCTCTACGACGGTGAGAATGTGATCACCCAGCCCCACAACCGCCGGAACCCCAAGCGCTCGGGCGAGGATCGAGCTATGGGAGGTCGGTCCGCCACCGGCCGTCGCGATGCCAAGAACGATGGCGGGATCGAGCCCCGCCGTCTCAGCGGGTCCAAGGTCCGGGGCAATGAGGATGCCCGGCCCATTCAGCGTCGGCGGCGCCGCAGCTCCTGCGATCTTGCCAAGGACCTGTCGGCCGACCTCCTGGATGTCGCTGGCCCGTGCACGCTGGTAGAGGTCGGGAAGGGCCTGGTACTGCGCGACGACAGCCCCGACGGCAGCCTTCCAGGCGTCCTCGGCGGCCACTCCGTCCTGGATCGCCGCGAGTGCGGGTTCGCTGAGGGCGGTGTCGCCGAGGATCATCACCTGGGTGTCCAAAATCGCCGCGTGCTCGGGTCCGGCTTGGCTGGCGATGACATCCCGAGTCCGGCGGACCTCCTCCTGCGCGAGTGCGATCGCCCCCGTGAGGGTGGCCGCTTCTTGCGTCGGCGTACCCTGCGGTCTCGGACCTCCGGCAACGGCCCTGCGGAGTTTGCGCGCGGGACCAAGAACAACCCCAGGGGCAGCCGCAAAACCACGGATCACGTCGCCCGGGCCGCCAAGGTTGACGGTCGGCTGATGGTGCAGGATCTGCGTTGGGAGCGCGCCGTGTTCGTCAAACCCACGCTCCGCGAGAGCAGCAAGGGCGCTCAGTACTTCCCGTGCCCCTCCACCGCGCGCCCTCACGCTGATTTCGTGCCCCTGAACAACGCCCAAAATCGCCAGACTCGTGATGCTGCTCGCGGGCGCAGGACCTCGTCCAGTCGTGAGGTTGACGACCTCAACGTCAGCGTCGAAGCCACAGACGATGTGAACGAAGGCGGCAGCCGGACGTGCATGCAACCCAGCGGCAGCGCCAACGACGATTCGGAGCTCGTGCCACTTGTCTGACTGAGGAGTGGTCATGCCGGTGGACCCTACGTGTTCGGACTCCGGGTTAGGCCCGACCCTCCCCGACGAAGGCCGACCGCCGGAGGCGATGGTCGGCGGTGAACATCCGCCGCTCCAAGCCGAGAGCCACGACGACGGTGGTCGTCGCGGTCGCTCCGAGGACGAGGTACATCACGACCGCTTGCACGAGAACGGCGTGCACGGGGTCGACCCCGGCGAGGATCAGACCGGTCATCGCACCGGGGAGGATCACGACCCCGACCGCCTTCGTGGCCTCAATCGGGGGGCTGAGGGCGGTGCGGAGTGCCGCCCGAATGTATGGGCGTGCCGCGATGTGCGACGACGCACCGAGAGCAAGCCGCGCTTCGACCGCGTCCCGACTTTCCCGGAGGCCGTCCACGATTCGCCTCCCGACGACGACGGTAGCGGTCATGGAGTTACCGATCGTCATTCCCGCGAGCGGCACCAGAGTTCTGGCCTCAAGCGGGAAGATCCGAAGCGCGAACAGGACGCCGAGCGACACGACCGCTGATGCAAAGAAGGCGGCGAACCCAAGGGCACGCGCGTTCGGAACCTCCGGGGCACGCCGCTGGACGGTTTCGACCGCGAAGACGATCATGGCGACGACCCAGAGCCATGCGTAGATGAGCGGCTGTTTTGGATCGACGATAAACCGCAACGCAAGTCCTACCAGCAACAGCTGTGCCATCGCACGAGCCGAGGCGACCACGATGCCTCGTCCGAGACCAAGGTGCTGCCAGGCCGAGATCGCGACCGCGACTGCGACCAGTACCAGAGATGCGGCGAGACCCCATGCGCTGACGTCACCGCGCATGGGAACCCGCCGCCTCCAGGTATGCCGAAGCCAGGGTGGGCTCTCCAGAAAACGCGATTCGCCCGTTGACAACGACGAGGACGTGATCTGCCAGCCGATGCATCTGGCCGAGATCGTGGGTCACCCAGACAATCGGCAGGCCACCAGCAGAGAGGCTCCTTGCCAGCTCCTCGATCTCGTCCCGCGACCTGGAGTCCAAGCTGGAGGTCGGCTCGTCCATCAGCAGCGCCACCGGCTCAGCCGCGAGCGCGCGGGCCACGCAGACCCGCTGCGCCTCGCCACCTGAAAGTCCCTCCGCGCGGTCCAGTAGACCCGGTCCGAGCGCCGCTCGCGCCAACACCTTCTCGCCGGCCGACCGATCGATCGTCGGCTCGGCGATACGGAGATTGTCGAGCACACTCCCGGGGAAGAGCGTCGGCTTCTGGAACACCATTCCGACGCGACGGCGAAGCATCATCGTTTCTTGCGCGGCGACGTCCTCACCGAGTGTGATGACCATTCCGCCGTCGGCCGCATCAAGGCGATTGGCGAGACGAAGCAGTGTGCTCTTTCCGGATCCAGAGGGACCCACGACGACGGTGATGCCGCTCGCCGGAACGTCCCCGGTGGCCCCGTCAAGTACCGGCCGCCCTTCGCGCGTCAGGACGACGTCGCGGTATTGGATCAGCCACTCGGTCACGCCCACACGTTAGGGGCCGGTGGCGTAGCGTGCGGCCAATGCGCCAACTCTTCCCGGAACCGCGTTTGGATGTTTCACCAGAGACCGCGTATGGCGAACTGTCGGGCCCGCCGGGGCGACCCGGTGTCCGGGTAAACATGGTGACAAGCATCGACGGGCGCACTGCCATCGACGGTGTGTCGAAGGGGCTCGGCGGCCCGGCGGATCTTCGCGTGTTCAAAGTCCTACGTTCACTCTGCGACGCAGTTCTGGTCGGTGCAGGGACCGCTCGGGCTGAGGACTACGGCCCAGCCATCCTCAGCCCAGAACTCCGCGAGACACGGGTGCAACGCGGGCAAATGCCAGTCCCGGCAATCGTGGTGATGTCCCGGTCGTGTGATCTGGACTGGACCTCGCGCCTATTCGCACCGGGTGGACCGCGCCCCATCGTGGCGACCGTCAGAGCGGCGCCAGCGGAGCGTCGTGCCCAGGCGCGCCAACACGCCGAGGTCATTGAACTCGAGGGGGACTCGGTTGACCTGAGCGTCCTCTTCGGTCGCCTCAGCGAGCGCGGTATGCGCTCGGTCCTGGTGGAAGGCGGTCCGACCCTCAATGCAGAGCTTGCGGCCGCGGGCCTCATCGACGAGCTCTGCGTGACGCTTTCGCCGCTCCTTGCGGGAGGTGACTCGAAGGGTATCCTCGCTGGCCAATCACTCGTGCCCCCGTCCGGCTACGCCCTCGCAGGCCTCTACGAAGACGACGGGGTGCTGTTCTTCCGCTGGCGCCGCATTTAGCGGATCCCAGCCGCATCCTGCTCCGCGAAACCGCCTTCGGTGTCGCGGGCGACCAGCGCCGCATAGCGCCCGCCTGCGCTGAGCAGGTCCTCGTGCGTCCCGACCTCGGCGACGCGACCGTGGTCGAGCACCACGATCTGATCGGCGTCCCGAATCGTCGAGAGGCGGTGCGCAATCGCGATGGTCGTTCGTCCTGCGGCGAGCGTTTCGATCGCCGTCTGGACCAGCCGCTCGGTGTGAGTGTCAAGCGCTGAGGTCGCTTCGTCCAGGACCAGGATCGGCGGGTTACGGAGGATCGTGCGGGCGATCGCAATGCGCTGCTTTTCGCCACCCGAAAAGCGGTAGCCACGCTCGCCCACGACCGTGTCGTAGCCATCAGGCAGCCCGGAGATCAACTCATGGATTTGGGCGGCGGCGGCAGCGGCCTCAATCTCGTCATCGGAGGCTTCGGGTCGTGCAAACCGAAGGTTCTCGCGGATCGACTCGTGGAAAAGATAGGTCTCCTGGGAGACCACACCAACCGAGGCGGCGAGCGCCGGGAAGGTCAGCTCGCGGAGGTCAACGCCGTCGATGCTCACACTGCCAGAGGTTGCGTCATAGAGGCGTGCGACGAGGTACGCGCAGGTTGTCTTGCCCGATCCCGTCTCACCGACCAGCGCAGTGGTGCTCCCCGCGGGAACCGTGAACGAGACTTCCGTAAGCGTCGGCTGTCCAGGCTCGTATGCGAAGTGCACGGCGTCAAACCGGACGTCACCAACGACGTGGGGCGGCGTCTGCGTACCCTCGACGATGTCGACCGGCTGGTCCAGATATTCGAAAATCCGGTCGAACAGCGCGAGCGAGCTTTGTACCTCCACCTGGACGCCCAAAAGTCGACCGACCGGAAAGAACAGCTGGGTTTGGAGGGTGGTAAACGCAACCACCGTGCCGATCGTGATCCCCGTGTCGCCGCGCGAGAGCGACCAGCCAGCGAACCAGTAGACCAGCGCGGGCATGATTGCGAAGGTCATCTGGATCGACGACATCATCCAGCGGCCGCTCATGCGGCTTCGTACTTCGAGATCCGCCAGGCGTTTGGACTCGCCCGCGAATCGCTCTGCGAGGTCCGCGGAGCGTCCCATCGTTTTGCCCAGCAGGATCCCTGAGATCGAGAGCGATTCCTGGACAATCGATGAGACCTCAGCGAGTGAGATCTGCCGCTCCGCGGTGATCTTGCGCCGCTGGGTTCCAACCCGACGTGTCAACCAGACAAACAGGGGCAGCAAGGCGAGCGCAAAGAGCGCGAGGCGCCAGTCCAAGAAGACCATCGCTCCGATCGTTGCGATGACGGTCGTGAGGCTGGAGAGCACCGACGTTGCGGTGGTCGTGACGACGTTGTCGATCCCACCGATGTCATTCGCGATTCGGCTTTGCACCTCACCCGTTCGCGTCCGCGTGAAGAACGCGAGGGAGAGCCGTTGGAGGTGTCGGTACACGGAGGTGCGCAGGTCATGCATGACGCTTTGACCGACCTGGTTCGACAACAGCGTCTGCCAGACGCCGATCACACCGGTGACGATCGCGATTGCGACCATCCCCGCGACGAGCACACCCAGGAGGCCGAGTCGCTTGCCGGGAATCGCGTCATCAAGTACCCGACGAAGGAGGAACGGACTGACCGCACCAAGGAGCGCCGAGACGAAGATGAGCCCGCAAACGACGCCAAGGCGCGCCCGGTAGGCACTGAAGAGGCCGACGATTCGATGGAAGTTTGCGGAACGCACCGCCTTGTCCGAGGGACGCTCCGGCGTTTCGCCGAGAGAGCCGCCAAAGCCATGGACGCGCGTACTCACGCGGAACTTCCGGGATCTGCTCCGTGGAGCAGCTCGACCGTCAGGGTCGTGAGGTGGGCGTGCTGCAAATCCGCGCTGTGGAGTGCTTGTTTGGCGAGACGACTGCCGTCGCGTGCGGCATCACCGATCCCGTGGGCGACCTCGATCTCAAAGCTTGCCAACACCTGGCGCAGTGGCGTCTGTGCCGCTGGTAGATGGATAAGGACTACGCCGGGCATCGCCGCGATGCTCTCCGCGATCCGCGCCGGTGCATCTGGTTCGAGGTCCGTATCCGTTGTCGCGGTGAAGTGCACCAGGTAGCGATTTGGTTCGGCCATCCGAACCAGGCTACTGGTTCCAGCGTTTGCCCCAAGCGGAGAGCGAGACCTCATCGGCCGCCGCTGCGAGCCCATCCAGCGCGTCAATGTGCTGATCAGACGAGACCGTCGCGCAAGCGGTCCAGTGCCATCCCACGTCGCGTTCGTCCACAACGGCTCCGATCAGGTGATCTGGATTGGGCTGGCCCATTGCGACACAGTGATCCCGAAGATGGGCGTGCGGGCCAAGTACGAGCACAAGCGAGCCGTCAGCAGCAAGCAGGTATGGCCCTGCCCCGTCGCTGACCAGCACCGGCAAACCGATCGCCACCAGAAGGTCATCACGAAGGGCCCCGGCTGGACCACCCAGACGCGTGATCATCACGGCAGCTTCGCCACGAGTAAGGCCAGGAAACCGTCGCGCCCCGTCATCAAAGCGCAGCGAGAACCGGCGGGTCGTGTCGCTCGCGCCGAGCGGCGCCGACGGAAAGGAAACCAGTTCGACGGGCTCGGGCACGAGGGAAACGTTACTGGTCAAACCTAGGTCAGTCCTCCGGAGAGCTTCTTGATCGCTGCCGAGAGGGCCCGCTTCATACCGCTCCCAATATCGGGCGCCCAACTCTTTCCGAGCACCGCAACGGCCGCGATCAGCAGGGTCACCATGACAACCATCCCGATGTACTCGACCGTCCCCTGTCCTCGGCGCCGCTCGGAGTTCGTCGCTCCAGCGAGACGGATCTGCGCCCAGGCGAACTGGCGAAGCATGTGTTCGAACATCGTGTCCCTCCTGTGTCGTGCGGATGAGACGGTCATCCTCCAACAGGCTCATGTGACACCTCTACGCAGACCTGTGCCAGGTGTGTGTCAGCAGACGTAGACTGGTACCGGGACCAACAAGAGGAGAGCCACGATGGCGCTGTTCGAATCGATCGCCCGCCAAGCAGGTCGACTTGTGGGTGACGTCCAAGTCTCGGTGAAACGTGCCCGCCTCGAGGGCGAGCGCCGTGTGATTCAGCGTGCGCACCGCAATGCGCTGGAGGCTCTGGGTGAGCGCGCATTTGACCTGGCCACCGCAGGCAAGTTGCCGGACGGTCTATTTGCTTCCCACGTTGCGGCAGTAGAGCGAAAGCTCATCGAGCTTGATTCCAACCGCAGCGAGATCGACGCCGTCCGCGCGGCCGGTGAACCGACAACCGACGGAGCGGTGCCTGCCCCTGGCGCTGCAGACGATTCGAACGGCGCCGGACACCATGCTGGCGCGGGTTGGGAAGCCGCCGACCGCTTCTTCCGACGTTCCCCATAGGGCCTACCACTGGCGCGATTGCGCGAAAGGGTTGTATCCTCGGGGGGAAGCCTCTCCGTGGAGTGCATGCATGAGAACCGAATCTGATCTCCAGTGGTCTCATCATTCCGGCGCTCCGGGATGCCATCGCTGTGGGCTTCCACTCCTCGACGGGGCTACATTTTGCCCGTACTGCGAGCGGCGACTGCGCGAAACGCCGGTAACGCGACTCGTCACCCAAGGCCGACGGATATTCGCTGGCGGACCCGAGGTACGCCGCGTTGCTGGCATCCCAGAACCCGCACTACTCGCGGCGCTGTCCCTAGTGTTCGGAATCATCGCGATTGCAAGCGGCGTCGCCGCTGTCTTGGCATAGTTCGCCCATGCCAGCAATCAGCGCATCATCCGCCGGGGACCTCCACACGACCGGCGACGAAGTAGTGGGCCGCTTCCGGTGCGTGGAATGTGACCTCCTGATCGTCTCGCCCCGAGAAAACGATGGAGTCCTTGTCCTGCCACCCTGCACCCTGTGCGGGTGTGAGGAGTGGCGCGCAGTCTCCTAGACAATTCCCGCCAGGAACTCGTCAACGTCGACGGCTGGCAACGTTTCGATCGTTGCACTCCCGCGGGCCGCAAGGTTGATGGCAGCGGCGAGCACCGTCTCCGTACTGTCCGCTTCGACGAGGCTGAGGAAGTCGTAGCTGCCAAGAAGTGCCCACTGACGACGGACGACCGCACCCATCGACTCCAGTTCCCGGTTCACTTCAAGTAGGCGCTCAGGAACCGCGCGCAGCGAACTGAGGCCCTGGGGCGTCAGCGTCGTCAAGAGAATGTAGGTGGCCATAGAACTGCGGAAAGCGTAGCGGCAACTATGCTTGCCCGGTCAAGCCGATAGCCACAGTGAAGGACGCCATGCAACGCGATCACGATTCCACGCCGAACGAACTCCAAAAAGCACTGCTGGAGTACACCGCAACTCCACTCGAAACACAGTTGATCGACTGGTCGGCGGCGAATTGGCCGATGGCTGCCCGCGGGATGATCTACGCGAAGAAGGAAGCCGCGGACACGGTTTCTGGTGTTCAGGGGTTCCGCGAGGAGGAGCCCAAGATGGCAATCGAAATCGCCGCCCGGGTGGCAATCTCGGAGCGCGTCCTGATGTGCCGTACAATCGCGGCCATCCTGCCGGACTGGCTGGAGGCCACCTACGGCCTCACTCCGAAGGGATAGGCTCCTGCGGGTGGCCAGCCGTTTCCCAGGCTGGCCACCCACCGACAAGCACCCCGACGCGGCGGACTCCGTGGTCGAAGGCCCAGAGTGCAATTTTCATACTGGTGGCCTCCCCTGGGCGATCGCAGTAGAAAATGACCTCCTTGCCCGTGGGAAGCTCGGCGATGGATGGCTCAAACTCCATCGGATCGATCCGGATGGCACCCTTAATTTGTGTGGCCGCGTCCCGGTAGGTCAGGTCGCGGACGTCGACCGGCTGGACGGCGTCGCCCATCCGAAAGGATGCGACCAAATCAACCGCTTGCCAGCGCGATACATCGTCCCAGGCCATTGCTTCCATCTCGTTTCGTGCGGGGAACGCGAGTGGGCCGACGCTACCAAACTGCCGCTGTGATCCGCCACCTGAACGCCGACGATATCGACTCGGCCGCCGCCATCTTGGCAACAGCTGGCGGTCCGTGGCTTCGCCTCGCGTTCGGTCGCAACGCCACGCGCGGGCTTCGGAGTGTGCTCTCTTCCGGGTTGGGGCACGACGGAGTGACGACGCTGGTCGCCGCCCACGCGGGCAATGTGACTGGAGTCGTCCGACTGATGACGTTCACCCCCTCGCGGTCGCAGCCAATTGCGCCCGTGACCGTCCGGGCAAGGTGTGCTCAACTGGTGCTCGGGCAGGGTCCACTGCGACCTGGCGAAGGCTACGTCGAGAGCATTGCGGTCTTCCCGACCGCACGCGGTGCCGGAATTGGAAGGGAACTTCTCGTTGCAGCGATCACCACCGCCCGCGAGGCGGGCGCGACCGATCTCACGGGCTGGGTCCATCGCCGGAACGATCCAGCACTTCGACTCTGCGCGAGTATTGGGATGGATCGCGACCCTTCCGCAAATCGCTCGGCACCATTGGCCTATCTGCTCGGAATGCGAGCAATGCGACTGACCCTCCCTGACGTCCGTCCCAGCGGCTAGCGTCCAGTCGTCGGGCCTCTGCTCGGCGCTGTCCTGACGCACGAAAGGTGATCCGATGGCAAGCCTGTTGACGATCGAGGGGATTGGCCCGGACTATGCAGCGAAGCTGAATGCCGCGGGCTGTAACTCCGTAGAAGAGCTTCTTGAAATGGGCGGAACGGCGAAGGGTCGCGCAGCCCTCGCGGCCAGTAGCGGGGCGTCCGAGAAGCTCATTCTTGGCTGGGTAAACCGCGCCGATCTCATGCGCGTCAAGGGCATCGGCGAGCAGTATTCGGATCTCCTTGAGGAGGCCGGTGTTGACACCGTTGCCGAGCTCGGGCAGCGGAATGCCGCGAACCTCACCAAGGCGATGGCGGATGTCAACGAGAAACGAAATCTCGTGAAGGCGTTACCGACTGAGGCCGCTGTCGAGGGATGGATCGCACACGCGAAGACCCTTCCCAAGGCGGTTTCTCACTAGCCGCTTTCCCGGACCTCCGAGTCGCCAGACTCGGGGGCCCCGGCGACTTCGCGTGCCGCGCGGTACCGATCCAGCACCTCTGCCCGTCGCTCGCGATGATCCACAATTGGCGCTGGATAGTCGGTTCCGATGCGGCAGCTGGAATCCATTTGCTCCAGGTCAGTCATCAGCCATGGTTCGTGGATGCGTTTGGTTGGGACGCTGGCGAGTTCCGCGACGTATCGCCGCACGTACGTTCCATCCGGGTCAAACTTCTGGCCCTGCAGCGTCGGGTTGAAGACCCGAAAGTACGGGGCGGCATCGGCTCCGGTTCCCGCGACCCATTGCCAGCCACCGTTGTTACTGGCCGGATCCCCGTCGAGCAGGTGCTGCATGAAGTGTGTCTCACCGCGACGCCAGTCGATGAGAAGGTCCTTCACGAGGAAGGACGCAACAACCATCCGAGTACGGTTGTGCATCCAGCCGGTCTCGAGCAGCTGGCGCATGGCGGCATCAACAATCGGATAGCCGGTCCGGCCAGCTTTCCAGGCCACGAACCCGTCGTCGTCCTCGTTCCACTGGATGTCGCGAAGGTCCTCTCGCAAGGATTGGCGCAAGACGTCTGGACGTCGGGCCGCGAGGTGGTGGAAGAACTCTCGCCATGCGACTTGACGCCAGAAGGAACCTCGGCCACTTGGCAGCTCACCGCCCACGCGCAACGCCCGGCCGATCTGGGCACCTGTGCACATCCCGAATCGGAGATAGGGAGAGATCTGGGACGTTCCAACCTCTGCGACGGAATTTCGGCGCGCTCCGTACTTCTCCACAGCCCCGGAGCGGACGAACTCAGCGAGTTTTTCCCTCGCCGCCGCTGGCCCCGCCGGAATGAGGGACTCGCCAGTAGGCAGTGCCCCCAGCCCATCCGACACCAACGCGGGTCCGGTCAACATTACGGGTCCCGGGTCATGTGGTGGAAGCGGATGTTCCTGCCAAGCCCGGTAGAACGGCGTGAAGACTTGGTAGCCCGCCCCGCTGCTGCCGGGGAGGTCCAACGGCTCGACGACGAGATCTCCGCCGAACTCCACAAGTGCCGCGCCCTGGCCCGCGAGTGCTTCGACGACCGCGTCGTCGCGTCCCCGGCCGAACCCCGAAATTTCTCGGGTGATGTGGACCTGATCCGCGCCAACCTCCCGCGCCAGATCTGAAATGACCAGGCGCGGATCGCCGCTTCGAACGGTGAGGCTGATCCCGCGCGCCCGAAGCTCCCCGTCGAGCGCTTCGAGCCCGGATCGCAGGAAGGTGAGGCGCTCGGTACTGGTGTGGTGACGTTTGACGAGCAGCGCTGGGTCGAGCACGAAGAGGGCAACCACGTCCCCGCGATCGGCTGCTGCCGAGAGCGCCGGGTGATCCGCGACGCGGAGGTCCCGACGAAACCAGACGATTGTGCAAAGCGGCGCGTTCACCCGGCTAGTCTGCCCAAGCGTTGACACCACCGGAGGGGACCGGTACACCATCGATATGACTCACGGACCGTCGGACCGCATCATCTGGCTCGTCGCTGCAGTGCTTGGGGCGGGTTCCACCGCAATCAGTTGGGCGGCCGGAGCACGACTCGGCGCAGCGCTCACACTCGGTGTGATCCTCGTCATCGTGACAACCCTCGCTGGGCTGTCGTGGTCGGCGCAATCCGCAACCCAGTGATCAGCAGGTCGTACGGGCTCGAATGTCAGTCACGCGGGAGCAAGGTCCGGCGCCTTGCAATGGCGCGGCCGTACAACCGTGGGTTCCCGCTGCTGCGGCGAGTGAGCCTGCGACGAGCCCTCAGGACCTAACGGGCTCGCATCGCATGGAGAACAACTTGGTCCACTCGCGACGAGCCGTCAGGTGTTCCTTCGCCGGTCGCGAAGAAGGCTAGCCGCCGTCCGGGTTCCAGCGCCCGAAGGTGGCCCTCAACCGCGTCTCGCACGACCTGGGCAATTGGTACTCCCCGCCGACGTACTTCGACGCGAAGGCGCGTGTCGACATCGTCCGGGAACATGACCGTTGCTCGCTTCATGAGGCGAAACTACCGCATCACGCGCCGTTGAAGAAATAGAGAACCCCGCTTGCGCGGGGCTCTCCGTAGCGGGGCGTAAGCCGGATTCTGTCGTGAGCAACCATCCATCTGGGACACCTGTTACCAGATGCCTCAAGCGGCCTACCTGAAGCTGGGCGAGCAACCCGTAGCGCTTCGATTTGGCCTTGCACCGGGTGGGGTTTACCCAGCCGACTTGTCACCAAGCCGCTGGTGCGCTCTTACCGCACCGTTTCACCATTGCCCCACGGCACGCCGTGTGGCTGTTTCGTTTCTGTGGCACTTTCCCTGGGGTTTCCCCCGCTGGCCGTTAACCAGCACCCTGCTCTGTGGTGTCCGGACTTTCCTCGAACCGGTTACCCGGCCCGCGGCTGCTTGCCCCGC
>JAYTQG010000196.1:0-7784 GCA_043746815.1 Thermoleophilia bacterium
ACCGCGAATTCGTCTCCGCCAAGGCGCGAGGCCAGCTCACCTGGTGAGAGAGCACTTCGCAAGCGATCTGCCGCGCTGACCAACAGCTCGTCGCCAGCCTGATGTCCGAGACTGTCATTCACCGTCTTGAAGTCGTCAAGGTCAAAGAACAGGACGCTCACCGACTCGCCAATCGGCCGAAGCTGAAGGGCCTTCTCAACACGCTCGGTGAACAGGCGCCGGTTGGCGAGGCCTGTGAGGGGATCGTGGAACGCCTGATGAAACAGCCGCTCCTGCAAGGCCTTTTGGTCGGTGACATCGCGGGTCGTCAGGACGAAGCCCCGGACGTTCGGGTCCTCAAGGAGATTGGTCACGACCGTCTCGATGTTGCGCCAGCGCCCAGAGGTATGCCGGGCAAGACCGCTGAACGTGATTCCGACCGTCGGATGCTCTGCGGCGTCGCGAAGGGTGTCGGCAAAGCGGACCTGATCATCCTGGTGCAGGATGTCCGCAAACGCGGTACCAACGAGCTTCGCCTGGCCGTACCCAAGAACCCGTTGAACGGAGGGCGTCTGCTCGCGGATGACACCCGACGCGTCGGTGATCGTGATGACATCCGAGGCGTGTTGAACCAGCGAGCGGAATCGTTCGGCTCCAGCCTTCCCCCTGACGGCCTCCGTCAGTTCGATCGTCTCAAGGGCAAGGGCCGCCTGCGATGCCAGCGTTTGCAGGGCATTTGCGACCTCGTCGTCAATCTCCACACGGCTCGGCATGACGATGATCCCGCGCAGAACGTCGTTGACGATCAGCGGCGAGAGAAAGAGCGCACCGCGATCCGGTGGGACGGCCACCGCCGTGCGCACCCGCTCCGACGCCTCAGTCAGTACGACTGACTCACCGCGTTCCAGGCGCTGGCGAATGCCCTCGGGAAGGGCAGCGAAGTTGCCGGTCATCACATCCCGATCGAATCCCAAACCCGCGTCGCGATCCATGATCAACCGTACCGCCGCCCCTGAGCTTCCGTCCGCCAGCGCGACGGCCGTGCGTTCCGTGACCATGTGCACCGCTGTCCGGTCCGCAGCGGCCACCAGATTCGCCGCCGCACGCCGAAGGGTTGTCTCGCGAACAACGGCCCTACGGTGGCGATCTGCCGTACTCCCGAGCACGGCGATGAGGCCCGCGATTCGGACCAGAACGAGGAGCGCGAGAATCCCCGAGACGGCGATAAACACCGGGATATTGGACCGGATCCCGCGTGCTGCCTGAACCGCGAGTACGGTCGGTCCCAGGAGAACAGCCAGAACCAGCAGCATCAGCCGCGCCGAGGCGATTACCGGCTCGCGTGGGGGTGCACGCTCGACGAGGGAACGCATCGTCGGGTGTAAGGCCGCTGCTGCGATCAGGACAGCGAAGGCGAGCCGCGCACTCCCGCTGGCCTCCACCAGACCGCTGGCGGGATCGAGCGCTCCGAACGAGCCCAACGCGTCGGCAGCGAACAGCAGCGGAGCCGCCATCGCGATGCGCAACCCTGCAGTGTCCCGCACCCCTCCGCATGCCAGCAGTCGCACTGCGAGGACGGCCATCAGAAGATCCAACACGGGGAAGGCAGCGACGGTGAGACGACCCGATCCGGTCAGACCGCGCTCGGCCAGGTGGGGGGCAACGGTGAACACCCACATGAGCGTGCCGAAGCCCAAGCCAATGATGGCCGCGTCGATCAGCGCCGAGAGATCCCCGCGCGGCTGACGAATTCGAATCATCCAGACGAGGCCGACAACGATCAGGGCCCGGGCTCCGAGTTGAACGGCTTCCCGCCAAGCAAATATCGGGGGTCCCCCGACGTGCAGGAGGTCCGCGATGAGCATCACCGCGACGCCGCCAACGATCGCAATCCAGGGTCCACGGCGTATCGGTTGGTGAACCACGATCGACCAAGCAGCGGACCCGATCGCGGCTGCGCCAGTGATCAGGAGAATCGGCTGGCCAGGCAGAAGAAGGATCAGGAGCGCCGCCGCCGCCCCGACGACCAATGCAAGGCGGTCAAAGGGAAAGTGCCCGCGAACCCAACTGAGATTGAGGTTGGGAACTCCAGACTCCTGGAGTGCTGGAGCGAGGGTTGTTGCGGCTACCTCCGACTGGGCTACCTCTACCGATCCGGGCGGCCGATCGGACGCGGGCGTTTTGCGTGCACGGGTCATCTCTTTGGATCTATCGGCCAGACGCCACCCTCCGAGTAGCGAAGTGGTCGTCGCCTCGTGCGCAACCCGACTGAGTTGACCAAACCCTCGATCAACGTACAAACTCATTTCACGACGCCCGAACGGCGCGCGGCACGGATGCCGGGGGGAAGTAGACGATGCGGGACCTGATGACCGCTCCAGCGTCGGCAGTACCCGAGACGAGACGTCCGCGCCGCTTTCAGCCGTCGCTGGCGCTGATGAGTGACCTGGATCAGTGCCAGGACATCTCGGCGCGCGTCTTTCGCGTCGGTGCCGCCCAACGAGGCACCCTCGTCGCCTTGGCCCGCCGCCGCCTCCGACAGGCCGACCTGGACGAGGATGTGGTCCAAGAGGCGATCATCTACGCGGCGACCCTCTGCGAGCGCAGCGGCGTCGTCGAGCCCGGGGCGATTTTCGGCATGCTCACGCAGTGCGTCGGGTGGAAGGCGATGGATGCGAACCGGTTCGGGTTTCGGGGGCCCGACCGTGTTGCCGAACCAGACATGCGGAGCCTCCCCGGCCCGGAACCGGGAACCGACGACCTCATCGCCGCGGTAACCGATCTCCTGGCCCAGGTCCCCGAACGCGACCGCGAGGCGCTCCTTCTTCGCGCGTGCTACCAGCTGAGCTACCGCGAGGTCTCCGAGCGCACGGGCGAGACCCAGCGCCGAGCGGCACTCGGGGTGGAGCGCACCTTGGAGCGAATGCGCGATTTGTACTCATCGCGTGAAGCCGGGCAGCTCTGCGAGGAGGCATCAACGCTCCTTCCGAAGCTCCAGGCTGGAACCCTCGCCGAGGAAGTGGGGAGCGAGGACGCAGAGCGGATTGCCGCGCACGCGAAGAGCTGCCTGCGCTGTCAACGCGAGCAACGCTTCTACCGCCGCGGAATCATGGCCGCGCTGGCACCCGGCGTGGGAGCAGCCGGGCTCGGGATGGGGGCACTTGGTGCGGGGTCCGCCAGCGCAATCGTCGCGAGCCTGCCCTTGGCCCCGCTTGCGGCAAGCACCTTGGCCCTCATGGCGGCGGGGGCGCTGATTCCGGTGATCGTGCTCGGTCCTGCGCTTCACCACAAGGTTCCCACTCCCGCCCAGGCGAAGGTCGTCACGGCCCCAATCCGTCCAGCAATTCGCGTCGGCCCGCGGAAAAGTGTGCGGCCCGTCGTTCGCGGACGCCCGCAGACTTCCCCCTCTCCACCGGCAACAGCGCCCCTCGTGACCCCGGCCGCTCGTCATGCCGCCGCCACTCAGGAGTTCCTTCCGTAGGTCGTCGGGCTACCCTCTCCCGAACCTACTGTTCAACTGAAAGGACCATGATGGCCCAACTTCCCCCGCCTGCAAATCCAACGGCGAAGTACGTCGCGGTCTTCACGACCACCGCTGGCGAGATCCGCTGCGAACTCTTCGCGGACGCCGCACCACAAACCGTCGGCAATTTTGTGGGCCTGGCAAATGCTGGCTACTACGACGGCACGATTTTTCACCGTGTGATCCCCGACTTCATGGTTCAGGGCGGGTGCCCGCAGGGTACGGGCACAGGCGGCCCCGGCTATAACTTCAAGGACGAAATCAACGACCACAAGATCGTCATGGGGACCCTCGCGATGGCGAACGCCGGTCCGGGCACCAATGGAAGCCAGTTCTTCCTCGTCACGGCAACCGCCACACCCTGGCTCGATGGCGCCCACACGGCCTTCGGTCGCATCATCGACGGCGATGATGTGCTTGCGACCCTTGGCACCACGCCAACTGGCCGAAATGACCGCCCGATAACCGAACAGCGACTCGAAAGCGTACGCATTGAGCAGAGTTGACACATTGGGGGCTTGCACGTTTTACGAAAAGCGCATACCGTAGGCAATCGCGGGCTCGGGGGCGCGTCCGCAGCGGCTGATTCCATGGCTATCGGCCGTGGTGCTCAGGCGTCGGTCAGTTGACCGGAGAAGCTCGAAGTGACACTCGCTCGGGATGGGCGAACGACGGAATAGGAGTCGGATGACACCATTGGCACAGCTCGCTGAGGTGCTTGAGGGAACGGAACTTGCGACGCTGCTCGTACGCGGCCAAGAGGTCGGCTTTTTGAGCGTTGAAGAGGTCGCTGAGGCGATCGAGTTGGTCGGCCTGGACGGCGGCAGCGCGGAAGAGCTCTATGCACAGCTCGATGAGCTGGGAGTCGAACTCCTCGATGCGGCTGAGGCGCGTACGCGCACGGCCGAGCTCAACGATTTTGCAGAGCGGCCCCGTCGCGCTGCGGCGGCGGTCGAGCAGACCACCGACGCACTCCAGCTGTTTCTCAAGGACATTGGTCGCGTCCCGCTGTTGACGGCGGGCCAGGAAGTGTCGCTCGCCAAGCGCATCGAGT
Organism: Thermoleophilia bacterium; assembly: GCA_043746815.1. GTDB lineage: Bacteria > Actinomycetota > Thermoleophilia > Miltoncostaeales > Miltoncostaeaceae > JAYTQG01. The sequence goes on from JAYTQG010000196.1 coordinate 4,557, forward strand.
CGGGAGACCCCAGCGCGAAGACACAGATGGTCGAAGCGAACCTTCGTCTGGTTGTGTCGATCGCCAAGGGCTACCGCGGCCGAGGGCTTCCGTTCCTCGATCTCATCCAGGAGGGAACCCTCGGCCTCGTGCGTGCCGTCGAGAAGTTCGACTGGCGCCGTGGCTTCAAGTTCTCCACGTATGCCACCTGGTGGATTCGCCAGGCCGTGACACGCGCGCTCGCGGACAAGGGCCGGACGATTCGTATTCCGGTTCACGTCGTCGAGAAGTTGAACCAGATCTCTCGCGCCGAGCGCATGCTCGTCGGTCAGCTTGGGCGTGAGCCCACCGCTGAGGAGATCGGCGAGGCCGCTGGCCTTCCAGCCAGCGAGGTTGAGGACATCCTGCGTAGCGCTCAGCCGATCGTCTCGCTGGAGAAGCCTGTCGGTGAGGACGAGGAGTCAGAGTTCGGTCGCTTTCTGGCCGATGAGAACTCGGTTGCTCCGGAAGCCGCGGCCGAGACGTCACTGCGCGAAGCGGCCCTCCGGGATCTCCTGGACCAGCTGAGCTACCGGGAGCGTCGCGTCCTTGAGCTTCGCTACGGCCTTGCCGGAGAGAAGCCCCGCACACTGGACGAGCTTGGTCGGATGTTCAACGTCACCCGTGAGCGCATCCGGCAGGTTGAGCACCAGTCGCTGCAGAAGCTGGGCACGATGGCCGAAGCTTCGCGCCTCGGCTAGAAGGAACTCGGTGGGTGGGCCCTCGGGCCCACCCACCTGCTGCATCGATCAGTGGCTGGCGACGTAAGCCTTGCGCATGCGGCCGTTCATGATCCCGCCGACCACGCCCAAAATCAGGGCGCCGATGATCAGGACCCAGAAGAGCTCGTAGTGCATCCAGAGTTCTTTGCCCTCTTTGAGTTCTTTCGTCTTCGTGGCGTCCTTCACGGCAAAGCCAAGGCAGAACCACGCCATTGCACCGATGATCATGGTTGCGCCGAGGGTGAAGGGCCACGCCTTCGAAATTCCTCGGTCATCGTCACTGTGTGATGCCACGGACAGCCTTTCATGCGGTCGGTTCCCAACGAGGAGGTGATTCTATCAACCGTCGCGACGTGCTCCCGCGATGGTGCGCGCCGCGCGACGCTCCCCAGCAACGACGGCAAACTCTCCGCCAACCCAACGGTGAAGGCGCGCCGGACGCCCGGGACCTGCGGCGCGGACGGTGCCAGCATCAGCCACGATTCCGGCGGAAAGCACGTCGCGACGGAAGTTCCGGGGGTCGAGCATGGTTCCAAGCACGGCCTCATAGACGGTCTGCAGCTCGCGCAGGGTGAAGAGATCCGGCATCAACTGGACAGCGACCGGGGCATATGCCGTCTTGGCTCGCAGCCGAGCATGCCCATATCTGAGGGTTTCCCGGTCGGCGTCCGCCAGCTCTGGAGCGTCATCAACCCGAAACCACCGCACCTCGACCTCAGCCTCACCCGGATGCAAGGGGTGGCGTGCCGCCGCGATGAGCGCCAGGTAGGCCACGCTGATCGAATCGCCCGGACGGTCGAACGTGTAAAGCTGTTCCAGCGCCACCCCGGTCACACCCGTCTGCTCCGCGAGTGTCTCGGTGGCGACCTCCAAGAGGGCCCGTCCCGGTGGGACCGGCCGACCTGCGAGTGACCATGTCGTTTTCGGACCACGCACGAGCAGCACCTCCAGCGCGCCGTCACGCACGGTGAACACGGCCAAACTGACGTCTACCGTCCTCACGCGGTGCGTTCCGCCCACCCTGCCAGGCCGTGCGCGTTCGCTGGCGCCCACTGGGTCAGTTCCCACCGCGCTTGGGCGTCGGCAGTGAGGGCGGCCGCGCCCAGCGGCAGTGCCGCCTCGATCGCCGTCGCGACGGCCGCGACTTCAGGATCTCGGTCCCACGCGGCGCGCACCGCCTGTGACACCGTGGCCAACTGTTCGCGTGCGCATGTCACCTGGGCCTGCGGCTCGGCGACGAAGCCGAAGTGGCTGATCATGAGCGCGCTCGGGTTGATCCCGGCGATGCGCACCAGGGTTGCGTCACCGGCGACAGGGTCGATGTCGGAGGGCGGAAGGGTCGGGTACAGCGGACACCCATCGAACGAAACCCCGAGGGCGTCGCCAGCGACGAGTGTCCCAGTGGCCTCATCGAGGACCGCCATGTGATGGCGGGCGTGGCCGGGTGCCTCCAACATGACCAGCTCGCGACCCGGTCCGACGATCACTCGGTGGCCATCCTCGGCGACCGTGATCCGTACCGGATCCGTCGCGGCGAGTCCACCGTACAGGTACGTCTGCGGGCCATAGACGGCGTGGGACGCGGTCACAAGACGATCCGGCTCGGCGAGGTGACGCGCCCCGCGTCCGTGCACCACGATCTGGGCGTTCGGAAAGTGTCGGGCGAGGGCACCGGTCGCGCCACAGTGGTCCAGATGAATATGTGTCAGGACGATCCACGCGAGGTCGGCCGGTCCAATGTCCTGTGCCTCGATGGCCGCGATCACAACCGCCGCTGAGGTCTCGGCACCCACGTCGATCACGGCCGGTGATGGCCCGCGGACGAGGAGCGCGGCCATCAATCCGCTGACGCCGCCCAGCATCGTGTCGATCACGGTCAGGTCGGGGCTCAGTTCGGTCACGCCCTAAGTCTCCCATAGGATCCGGCCGTGTCGAACGCCCGTCAACTTGCCTGGGACGCCGCTGGCGCGGCCGCCAGCGCTCTCGTCAGGGACCGGCAACGCGTTGGCCTTGGTACCGGCCGGGCGGCGGCGGCGGGAATTCGTTCGCTTGCCGCCCGCGTGGCTGAGGGTCTCACGGTGGTTGGGGTGCCCACGTCGCGGGCCAGCGCTGAGCTTGCTCGGGGCCTCGGAGTTCGTCTCGGGCGGCTCACCGATGACCTGGATCTGGCGTTCGACGGGGCCGATGCGGTGGATCCGTCAGGGCTCTTGGTGAAAGGCGCGGGCGGCGCCCATGTCCGAGAGCGTGTCGTCGCAGTGGCGTCTCAGCGGTTCGTCGTGCTCGTGGATGAGCCGAAGCTTGTTTCATCCCTTGACGCTTGGGGGGTGCTGCCAATTGCTTGCCTTCCGTTTGCCCGAGAGCGACTTCTCCTGGAACTGGCGTCGCTCTCCCCTGCTCCACGCCCAGCGCGCAGCGATGACGGTCTGGTCCTGATCGACCTTCACCCCCCCGCGGGGGCGGACTGGAGGGCACTGGCGGCGGGACTCCG
>JAYTQG010000197.1:0-18899 GCA_043746815.1 Thermoleophilia bacterium
ACACGGAAATACCGATGCCGTTCCGACGGCTGCGACACATCGCGATACGGCGTCCTCGGTTTCCCGAAGATTCCCGATCTGCAAGAAACACTGCGTCCTAGTCTCCCTCGGTCTCGCTCGCCGGTACCACCACCTCATTTCCGTGTCAGACCACTAGGCTCCACGGGTGACGGCCCGCCCGCAGCAGCAAGACAGCATCCGCGTTGTTGGAGCCCGGGCCCACAACCTTCGGAACATCTCGGTGGACATCCCCCGCGATTCGTTGACCGTGATTACCGGGCTCTCTGGGAGTGGGAAGTCCAGCCTTGCCTTCGACACCCTCTATGCGGAGGGTCAGCGCCGCTATGTCGAGAGCCTTTCCGCCTATGCCCGGCAGTTTTTGGGTCAGATGGACAAGCCGGATGTCGATCACATTGATGGGTTGTCGCCAGCGATCTCGATCGATCAGAAGACCACGAGTCGCAACCCTCGCTCGACAGTCGCGACCGTCACCGAGGTGTACGACTACCTGCGCCTGCTCTACGCGCGCGTCGGCGAGCCGCACTGTCCCATCTGCGCTCGACCGATTGCCGGGCAGAGCGCCGAGCAGATCACCGAGCGAATTCTCGGCTGGCTCCCTGAGGGCACGCGCTTCCAGATCCTGGCTCCCCTCGTTCGCGGCCGTAAGGGCGAGCACAAGGACGTCCTGGAGCGCATCCGCACTGAAGGTTTTGTCCGCGTTGCCGTCGACGGCGTCACGATGGCCATCGAGGCGGTCCCGGACCTTGAAAAGACCAAGAGCCACACGATTGAGGTGGTCGTCGACCGGCTGGTCATGAAAGACGACGTCCGTCGTCGCCTGGCCGAGAGCATCGAGACCGCGACCACGCTGGCCGAAGGCCTCGTACGAGTAGAGGAGGTTGGCGGGGAGGAACGTGATCAGACCTTCTCGGAGCGCTTCGCCTGCCCGGAGCATGGTGCTTCGCTCGCCGAGCTTGCACCCAGGATATTTTCGTTCAACTCACCGCACGGTGCCTGCGAGACATGCACGGGACTCGGCTTCCGCCCCGAGGTGGACCCGGAACTTGTCGTCGCCGCAGAGCGCACGCTCGCGGCCGGTGCGGTTCTTCCGTGGGCCGACCGCACCACCGATTACTACGACCTCCTGCTCGTGGCCGTCTCAAACCGCTACGGCGTGGACCTACACACGCCGTGGAATGAACTCTCCGAGGATTACCAACAGCTGATTCTGAATGGCCCAGGCAAGCGCGAACGGATCTCCCTCGGACGTCGGCGTACCCGAGGGTTCTCGGGCGTGACGTGGTTCGAGGGCGTCATGCCGCAGCTGCGCCGTCAACATGCCTCCACCGGCTCGGAGGCGATCCGTGACCGTGTCGAAGAGTTCATGTCGCTGCGGCCCTGCCCATCCTGCGACGGTGCCCGCCTCAAGCCCGAGAGTCTTGCCGTGACGGTTGGCGGCCTGGCCATCACGGCCGTTACGGGCAAGTCCGTGGCGGAGACCCTGCAGTGGATCCGCGACTTGAAGCTGAGCGATACCCAGGAGCACATCGCGGTTCGGATCCGCCAGGAGGTAACCGAGCGGCTTCGCTTCCTTGACGATGTGGGTGTCGGTTACCTGACGCTCGATCGTTCGGCGGGGAGCCTGTCCGGCGGCGAGGCGCAGCGGATTCGCCTGGCGACTCAGATCGGTGCCGGGCTGGTCGGCGTGCTCTACATCCTCGACGAGCCCTCGATTGGATTGCACCAGCGCGACAATCACTTGCTCATTGGCACCCTGGAGCGTCTGCGCGACCTCGGCAACACGGTCATCGTTGTCGAGCACGACGAGGACATGATGCGCACCGCCGACCATGTCATCGATATGGGGCCGGGTGCTGGCGAGCACGGCGGCGAGGTCGTGGCCGAGGGCCCCCTTGCAGCGATCCTGGCCGAGCCGCGGTCAGTCACCGGGGCATACCTCTCGGGGCGCCGCAGCATTCCGATTCCTGCCGTCCGTCGGGAGGCCCAAGGCCACCTCACGGTCCGTGGAGCGCGGGAGAACAACCTGCGCGGGGTGGATGTCACGTTCCCCGTCGCGGCACTGACGTGTGTGACGGGGGTGTCGGGATCGGGCAAGAGCACGCTGGTCAACGAGATCCTTCTCAAAGCACTCGCGAGTCGCCTGAACCGCACGCCTCAGCGTCCGGGCCGGCACGATGGGATCGACGGACTGGAGCACTTCGACAAGGTCATCTCCATCGACCAGTCGCCGATCGGCCGCACGCCGAGGTCCAACCCGGCGACCTACACAGGGCTGTTCGATCACATCCGCACGCTCTACTCGCTCACACCTGAAGCGCGCGCTCGCGGGTGGACGCCCGGTCGCTTTAGCTTCAACGTCAAGGGTGGCCGCTGCGAGGCCTGCAAGGGTGAGGGCACGATCACGATTGAGATGCACTTTCTGCCCGATGTGTACGTCCCGTGCGACATCTGCGCGGGCAAGCGGTACAACCGCGAGACGCTTGAGGTGCGCTACAAGGGCGCGACCATTCACGATGTGCTGGAGATGTCCATCACCGATGCGACGGAGTTTTTTCAGCCGGTTCCGAGGATCCACCGGCGCCTTGAGACCCTCTCGGACGTTGGCCTGGGATACGTTCGTCTCGGTCAGCCCGCGACCACGCTGTCCGGTGGCGAAGCCCAGCGTGTGAAGTTGGCCAGTGAGCTGTCAAAGGTGGCAACGGGGCGCACCATGTACGTACTCGACGAGCCGACCACGGGCCTCCATTTCGCGGACATCGAACGCCTGCTGCAGGTGCTTCAACGCCTTGTGGACGCTGGCAACACCGCGATTGTGATTGAGCACAACCTGGATGTCATCAAGAGCGCGGACTGGGTGGTGGATCTCGGCCCCGAGGGAGGTGCAGCGGGTGGCCTGGTGCTTGTCGCGGGAACGCCCGAGGAGATTGCTGGCCACGCTGGCTCCGACACGGGACGCTTCCTCGCGCCGCTCCTTACCGCCGCCCCGCCGGTACCGGTAGCGCCGCCCAAACGCAGGGCCCGCAAGGTCGTCGCGAGCCGGTAGCGGGGCGTTCCCAACGTTTCGCAACGAAAAACGACCAGCCGTCTGGATGGTCGTTTTAGTGCACTACGGTGAGGTGGAGTGGAACTACTTGGTCCACTTCTGGCCGAGGGTGACGTCGATCATGTTGGCATCTCCTTTCGCGTTGGCCGAGTTCATATTTGGAACCATATGAGCAGCCCCGCGTGGGGATATGGGCAGCCATGACCAATCTTGAAATCCACTATTTTGCGACGGTGAAGGTGGCCCGGAGCGCTCCGCCCTCGTAGCCGTGGAGGACAAACGTATGCGTCCCTGGGCCCGGATTTGAGATCGGCACGGGCGTCGTTCCATCAGTAACGTCCGCGCTCAGTCGAGGTCGCCCGTCCACGAGTACGTCGACGCGGTCGATGCCCTGGGTGATGACCGTCAGGGTTCGCTTGCCTGCGGTCTTGCCGGTAGTCGTGGCCGATAGGCTCACCCGCTGGGCCGTTGCCAGGAGTTTGGCGGCCGCCGCAACGAGGTCACCGTTGCCGTTCAGGACGTCGTTTTTGGTCATTTTGTGGTTGGCGTTTGGCACAACGCCCAGGTCTTCCAGTGGCACTCCTTGACGCTCGCCCGAGCGCAGCACGCGGCGGATGGCAACGCGGAACGAGGCGCCCTTCGGAAGCGGTCGGAATGGGCTGCTCGGTGCGGGGAGAACCTGCTGGAGGAGGTCGTGATCCCAGACGTTTGCGCCCCCCGCGCCGGTACGCCCGCCGGCGGAGAGCACCGGACCGATCGTGTTGTCTTGGAAGCCTGCGCTGAAGATGTCTGTGGCGCTGTAACACAAGGGATCGGTGACGAGCACCACCGGCCCCTGATACCGCTGCCCGATCAGGTTGTACTCAGGGGCGCTGAGCAACGAGAACCCCTGTGAGTGAATCTCGCCCGTCTCGATCGACTGTTCGATCGACGGTGCCCACTGCGCGGCAAAGGCGTTGTTCTTGCAAATGGCGAGCGTCAGCGGCGAGTTCACAAACGAGAGCGTCGTGGGCGACACGGGGCGAGGGGTCAGCAGTTGCAGGATGAGCTCCGCGCACATGATGTTTCCGCCGCCGTTGCCGCGAACGTCGATGATCAGGCCCTCAGCGGGCAGGAGGGAGAGGATGCGCATCATCTCCTCGACGAAAACAGCCTCGCCGGCCATGAATGTCCAGATCCGCAGGTAGCCGAGTGGACCGGCGGGCGTCGTGACCGTCTTGAACGAGAAGACATCCGGCATCGTCGAGGCTGCCGCCGGAGCTGGGGCGGCGCGCTTGACCGATGCCGCCGCACGCTCTACACCCATGGCCTGCGGGTTGAAGAGTGCCTTCTTGGCGCGCCGCGCCATTTCAACGTTGGCATCGAGGCCAAGCGAATGCCCCGTCACAGCGTTCCCGCCGCCTGACGGCGTGGGATCAGGCTCGAAGACACTCCAGTCGAGTTTCACTTCGCGGGCGGTGGCACCGTCCTTGTAGCCGACGATCACCCAGTGCTCATCAGGCGGGGAGGCCATCATCATCGAGCGAACGGTCATGGCCTCAAGACCGCGGGCATGGCGCGCGTCCGGGTTGCTCCCGGCGTTGCGGTCGGCGTTTGCCTCGATTGCACGGTCGATGGGAGCGCCATTCCAGTCCGTCACGATGACGCCGGGTGCGAAGGTTGGGTGGGTGAAGCCAGCGAGCATCTTTGTCACCATGTATTTCCGCCGACCCCCACTGAAAAGCTCTTCCAAGAGAAACGGGAGGAACGCGACCTTGGTGTTGTACGGGGTCGGGAGGATGTAGTTGGTGTGCAGGTCGCGCAGGTCGGTGAAGATGTCGATCATCTCGTCGTGAAACTGCCGCTCTGAAAGGGTGGAGAGTCGCGTGCGGATCAACGCGAGCCGCTGCACCGGATCGGTCGCATGCATGGCCCGCTTCAAACTGAGGTGGACATAGAGTTGGCTGATCATTGCCCCGGCCTGATCGATCAGTGTCAGCTTTTCCGCCCTGGTAAGGGTGCCCGTCGTATCGAGGAACTGTGGAAGCGTCACGGTCGCTGCCATCTCAGGTGCTCGTACGGGAGTTGGGCGGGAGGTGTGGGCCATCAGGGTCGTCTCCTTCGTCGGGCATCGCAGATTGGGACATACGCCCTACCGTTGAAGAGCACGCGCCAGCTGCGGTGATACGAGGCCCTTCCGGTTTGGGGCTGGCGGAGGGTTGCGGCGCAGCGCGCGCGGGCCATCCAGACCGCTGGCTCGCCCCAGGTGGCCCCGGTTGACACCCATACTTAAAGGGGTCATTCTGAGCCCGTGACCCGCGTATCGCCAAGTAGCAGCGATGTGGCGGTGGCGAGGCCGGGTCGAGTGGCTGGCGCTGCGTCTGACGCGCTGATGATTGCCGCGAATCTCCTTGCGAAGGCGGGAGACTCGCTCAACTCGGATTCGCGGGCGGGTGGGCTTCGGGACGCGATCGCCCAGGTTGTTTATCGGGTCGAGCACATTGAGAACTCCGACCGCGGCGTTGCCGACACCGTTTTTGTGGCCTGCGAGATGGTCCACCTGTGTGAGGCGCTGATCGGCCGGAGTCGTCAGTCTTCTCCTGCCGCGATTGGCTGCGCGAAGCTCGCGGACGCAGCGGCCGAGCTTGCCCTTGAAGCACTGACCGAGCGAGGCGTAACCGGTGTCGAAGCCCTCTCACGGCGAGGTCGCCAACTCGTTGAGATTCAAGTCCTGCGGGCGCGCCTCGACCAGGCGGTGGATGCCCTTGAACTCCACAGTTCCACCCTGATGCCCCAAGGACGGTCGCTACGGGAGGACCTGCGCGCCATCATCGACAGCGCCGACCCGGAACACCACAAGACGTCGTAGTGGTCTCGCGCTCATATACCGGACAGGCCCCTCGCTGGAACTACCGCCTCATTTCAGAGCCAGACCTCTAACACGACGCCGTGAAATGGTCCAGGAGCGGGCCCGCCATCACCAACGTTACGAAGGCTCCGATCACAAAGGCCGTCTGAAGTTGGGGGGTGATGACGCCAAGCTGCAGGCCGAGTAAGCCGACGACGACGACCAAGAGGCCCCCGCAGCTCAAGAGGACCCCAAGGGCGTTGGCTTCGGAACCTGTGAGTCCTGACGCGCGGCCAGCGATGTAGCCCGGCCCCATTTTCCCGCCACCATGAGGGCAAGGACCAGCAGCACCCCGGGAAGGAGTCCAACCTCCAACTGTCGAGAGTCGGTTCGTAGACCGGAAACCGCGAAGAACACTGGCAGGAAGACAAGGACGACAACTGTCCGCCATCAGCCCACTGTCCTGAAGAAGGCGGGCCATCACGGGAAGGGCCGTCGCTGCGAACCCTGCGGCGAGGAACAGCGCGAAGGTCGTGCTGTTGACCTCAGGTGCCCGCCACATTGGGCCGTCGAACAGCGGTGCGGCGGCAACGCCGAGGGCGATCGGTGCGATGGCCGTTGCGCTGGCGACGATCAATATTGGGCGTCGGCGCTCCGCGAGCAGTCGTCCCTCCAATTCAATGCCGACGAGAAACATGTACAGCACAAGACCGACGTGACTGGTCACGCTGAGGAACGTGAACGCCTCGGCCGGGAAGAGTCGATTCACCAGTCCAAACCCGTTGGTTGTCGCCGATGCGACGTGGCCGCCCAGCACCGTTGGCCCGATCAGTACACCGCCGATGATCTCGCCAACGACTGGGGGCTGACGCAGGGCAGCGGCGAGTCGTCCGCCGAGTCGCACGACGATGATGATGAGCGCAAGGTCCGCGAGGACGTATGCGCCGAGTTCAGCCCCCATTGGCGAGTGTCATGACACTCGGTGACGCGAAATAGGCCCGGACCCTCCCCGACACGGCGGGAAGGGTCCGACGGTGTGCGGCTACGACGCGGCTAGGCCGGAATGTCGATGCCGAGTTTTTCCGCCGCCATCTTAGTCCCCTCAACCCGCGAGGTGATCTTCTGGAACGCGACTTCACGCGCATAGTCCGGCGATCCGTGGTTCGGCTTCTCGTCAATCGAGAACGGCGAGAACCCGCAGTCGTCGGTGGAGCCGAGGCGCTCCTTGGGAATGAAGTTCGCGGCCCGGACCAGGGCGTCACAGACTTCCTGGGCGCTCTCGGGACGGGGGCTCTGCGTGACGGTCACACCGACGTAGCAGATCTGAGGAACGCCTTCGGCGTCGTCGCGGCTGTGTTTGCCGACCATCTCATAGACGGGGTCTCGGTCGCGCTCGCTGGCCAGCTGAATGAGGAAGTACCCGGCATTCATCTTGAACAGTTCCGGAAGGAGGTTGGCATACGGGACGTCGGCGCTGTGCACGGAGTCGCGGTCGCCACCGGGGCAGGTGTGGATTCCGATGTTCACGCGCTCCTCTGCAGTGAAACGGGCCAGCACCCGGTTGTTGAGTTCGATGAAGTGCGGCAGCATTCCGGCCCCGGTCCAGGGATTACGCGGATCCGCGCGGGTAGCGAGACGGCCTTCTGTGAAGTCGATCGAGACACGGCTTGCGCCGACGGCGAATGCCTGGCGGATGTCCTTTTCGCACTCGTTGACCACGTCGGCCTCAAAATCTTCACGCGAGTAGCCGGGTACCTCTTCGGTGAGCGGGTAGAGCAGCGCCAGCATTGACGGCGCGATGACGGCCTGTTTCATCGGTTTTGTGGCGTACGGGAGCGACTTCTTCAGCGTGTCGGCTGCGTATGTCTTGTAGCTGAATGGCCCCCGGGCGAGGCGTGGCAACTGGCGGCCATGTCCATCGGCGAAGATCGCAAAGAACTGGCCTCCGGCACCCTCAAGCGTGTCGGCCAGTCCTGTGCCGGCAAGCGTGTCGGTGATCGCGTAGGTCGCGAAGCTGGACCAGCGTTGCTCGCCATCGGAAACGATCGGTGAGCCGGTCGCCTCCATCTTCGTGATCGAGTCCTTCGCTGCCGCGTCCTGCTGGGCTTCCAACTGTTCCTTCGTGATGTTTCCCGCGTCATAGTCCGCATAGGCGGCTTGAAGGGTGGACGGGCGGGGGAGAGATCCGACATTTTCCGTTGGAATCCCTGTTACAGCCTTTGGGTTAAAGGTCATCGAGTTCTGCTCCGTTCGACGGTCGTCTGGCCGCATTCACCACCGATGTGGAGACTGCGTTGGGGCAGCGTGGGTACCTTCATTTGCGCCCATTCCGGGGGCCTCGATCCTGCTCGCCAACATGATGCTGCGATGGTGGGCCCCACGCTCGTTAGAGGGCTCCAACTCCAAGGGGAGCCGGAGGACCGCTCGTATCAAACGGATGAATAACACCTCGTCGGCGGGGGGTCAACCTGGCCGATCGGCGGTCGGTTGGTCGAACTGTTAGTTCCGTTGGCGCACGGCGGCAAGTGCGGAGAAGGTCGCGACTGCGAATGGAACCATGTAGGTCAGCGCGACCTTTGCGAGGAGAAGGCCTCCGTGATTGCCGCCCAGCACGTTGTCGAGCTGATTGATTCCGAACAACACCGTGCCGACAACTGCCGCAATTTTGGTGGAACGAAGGAGCGTAGACCTGCGCAGAAGGGCGTGGCGAAGGCACAACGGCTGGCCGCTCACCAGATAGACCGAGCCCGCGACCTCGTGGCCGCCGGTACCGCAATGGGGGCCGTTCGCGGCGTTGGGCGTTTCCGGTCGTGTGCGTGGCGACATCAGCCCGGGAGCGTATCGATTGGCGGCCGGGTGTCAGGAACCTTGAGGGAGGGCCACCATCGACCGATCTCATCGGTATGACGCGTCATTCGCACCGTCGCCGTGGGGACATCTACGCGAGCGTCGTGGCAGCACTCGTTGCCCTGTCTGCGCACGTTGCGGCGGCTGCTCCGACCTGCACGACCCTCTGCTACGTCGACCCCGGAGGCAACGACGCCCTCAATACCGGCTCGTCGCCCGCCTCGCCCCTTCAGTCGATTCCGGCGGCACTGGCCCAGACGTCAAGCGCTGGCACCGTCGTGCTCGCCCCAGGGGTGTACGCCAGCCACAACATCGTGACGAAGCCCGTGGCGCTTGTGGGTGCTGGCCCATCAACAATTCTTCGCTACACCCCGGGCCCGACACCCGGAATTTACGCTGGCGGGATCGTCGAGCTACAGGGCACGGCGTCGGGTTCCAGCGTTCGCGACCTGCGGATTGAGCCCGTCGGTGTATCAGGCGTCTTGGTTCCTGGCACCGAGTCGGTCACAGGACTCAACCTCACACGCGTGCAGGTGGTCGGAAACGGAGGCACGGTTGACTTGAACGATTCCGGCCTGACCGTCGGCTTCTCCGCGTCCCTCGCGAACCTCGCGGTGACGTCAAGTCAATTTGACCGGACTCACTACGGCTGGTATCTCGGCAAGGCGATGGTGGCCGGGGACTCGAGTTCTGTGACCAACGTAAGCGTCACGGGGACCTCGTTCATCGGCAACCGCAACAAGGGGATTTACGCGGAGAAGTTGAGTGACGCGACGCTGACCGACCTTGACGTTCGCGATAACGGCTTCCCCTATGCGAGCACGATGGGCGCGGTCACCGGTGCGCATGGGGCGGGCATCGACATCAACCTCAAGAACGGTTCGTACCAGAACATTTTGATCCAGAACTCACATTTTGTCGGAAACGGGTTGGGCACCCCTGAGGGTGCAGCGATCATGTTGAAAGAGCGCGGTGAGCGCAGCATCTACGTGGGTCTGCCCGGGCACTTGGATGGAGTGCAGGTCCTTCGGAACGTCATCACGGGCAACGAGCGTGGAGTGCGCCTGGGTGAGCCGAACTCGATCAACGCGGCGCCAGCAGCGGTGGCCTACAACGTGGGTCCAACCAACGCGACCATCCGCTTCAACCAGATCACCAACAACCTGCCGACGTTCAACCGAGCGACGTACCCAACGGGTGCATTCAGCGTCGATCCGTCGGTTGCGGGTGCTGTCATCGATCAGACGCTCTCGCCCACGACACACGTCAATCGAAATGCGTTCGTCGGAAATCCATACGGGATCGTCAACGTCCCGCACCCGCTGTATGCCGGTGCAAACAACGTCGTCGACGGTCGCTGCAACTGGTGGGGCGACTCGCGTGGCCCGCTCAGTTCGACCACTGGGTCGACTGGCGTCCGGGTTTCGCCAGAGGTTGACGTTCCGGAGATCCTGTTCAGCGCACTCCTCACCGGCCCCTGTGCCGACCACCCGACGGTCCAGCTGCAGATCTCGAAGCACGCGAGCGTCGCGACGGTGCTTCCGGGCGGGCATCTTGGATACACGATTCACGTCGTCAATCCATCCGATGTACGTCTCTATGGCGTCCTCGTCGCCGATGACCTGCCCACCGACCTCTCCATGGTCGCGGGCAGCGCAACCCTCCGCGGTGCCTCGATCACGCCGATGCTGAGTGGTGCGACGGCGACGTTCCAGCTCCCGTCAATCGCCCCAGGTGAGGCCATTGACCTTGCTTACGAGGTGAATGTCGCCGCCAGCGCGGGTGCGGGCGCGGCGGTCAATCGCGCGCGGGTCGCCGGACCGGATGGCATCACGGGAGGGCCAAGCGCGGCACCTGTCTCCATCGCGCTTCCAAGCAGAATTTGTGGCCGGGTCTGGGACGACCGAGTTGGCGACGGGCGGCGTCGCGGGACCTCCCTTGGCGGGGTTACCGTGCACGTCATTGCTGCCGACGGACGGGACGTCGCTGCCGCCACCTCGGGCAGCGACGGCACGTACTGCGCTGGCAACCTCTTCGCTGGCGCCTACTCGATTCGTTTGGACGTTCCGGTTGGATACCGCGTGGCCCGCCCAGGGTTGGGCAATCGGATCGACGTGGCGGGGGCCTCCGCACCCTTCGCGGTCGCGACTGGCATCACGTTCAACAACGTTGACGCCGGGCTCGTTCGGTCGTCGCTTCGCGTGCCCCGCGGCGCGGCCGCTCTGAGAATTAGCATCACCGGCCCCCGGCGAGTCACGGCAGGCGCGAGGGCCACATACGTCATCCTCGTCCGCAACGCGGGTCGCTCGGGTGTCAGCAGCGTTCGCGTTGCCAGCGTCCTCGCACCGGGAACGACGTTCGTGCGTGCGAGCGCGCCAGGGACGCGGACGAGCCTCTCGTCAGGTCGACCGACCTGGTTGTTCGGCAGCCTCCAGCGGGGCGCTACGCGGAGCATCGTCGTCACGGTGCGCCTCGCGCGTGGGGCGACTCGGAGCCTCACGAGCCGAGCTGAAGCGAACGCGCGAAATGCAGTTCTGGTTCGGGCAGCGGCACGGACCTTCGTCGTTCCGATCAGCCAAGTCTTACCCGCGGTCACCGGTTAGTCGGGCCGCACCACGAGCCCCGCAAGGGCGCCCGAATCAGTCCGATCGGATCCACGTCGGATCGGTCGCTGGGGGCGGCGTCCCGTAGGGCTGGTGGTTCAGTCCTCCGCGGCGCATGATGCCGGGTGTGATTCCGTTCTCCGATCCTTCTACGCCCGCCTTGACCGCGGCGTGATACCAGCAGTCCTCATTGCTCATGCCGTCGCCACCTGCGCGATGGCGGGAATTCTGCTCTTCGTCCAGGTCGTCGCGTACCCGCTGTTCGGGCACGTTCCAGAGGAGGCGCTCCCAGGCTACGAGGATGCACACGCGAACCGGACGTCACTGGTGGTGGGTCCTCTGATGGCCGTCGAGGCGCTCACCGCGATTGTGCTGGTCGTCGATCCCCCGGCGAACATCGGCCGGGGACTGCCAACGCTCGGGCTGGTGCTCCTGCTCGTGGTGTGGGCATCAACGGCATGTATTCAGGTGCCGATCCACCGCGCGATCTCACGCGGCGGCGGTCCTCGGACAGCGCGGGCACTTGTCGTGCGCAACTGGCCCCGGACCGTCGCCTGGGTCGCGCGAGCTGGAGTCGTCGCCGCGATGCTCTCGGGGTAGCGCCGGGTCAGCCCTGTGGGGTTGGAACCAACCCAGCCAGAAACGCGCCAAATTCCTTCTTGGGCTGCTCGATCAGGCCCCAGTCCCAATGGTCGTATGGCTTCGCGATGCCAAGGCCCCAGTGGAATCCGCGCAGGTTCGGCAGCGCCTCGGCATACGGGTCACTCCCGGCGACCCCGATGACGTAGGTGGCCTCGGAGGAGAGTCGCAGCGGATTGATCCTCCGGATCGGTTTGCGTCCCGGTCCGACGACCAGATACCGGGACCCAGTTACCTGTGTGGCGAACGGCACCATTGGTGGTGCCTCCTCCGCGGTCGCTGGAGCAAGGTTCTTGGGCCGTTCGTCGCGGACCGACGTACCGACTGAGATCGTCGTTTTGCCAAAGTCCTGCTGACTCACCCAGACACTGCCAGCAATGGCGCCGGGAGGGAGGAGCACCGGGACGTCCTCTTGCGTATGCGCGACGAGGTCGAACCGCCGCAGCCAAACCTCCGTGTACACCTTGCCCCGACGGCTCGCGGCCGGAGAGAACGGGACCTCGACCACGCTGCGATTCACCCTGAAGGTGTTGTAGTAGTGATTGTCGTTCGGCACCGGCAACAGCCAGCTAAACGTTCCGGTGTCGGTGTCCAGGGCCACAACCTGGTCACGGCCAGCCGGGCGCCGACTTTTTCCCCGCGCCTCGGCGATGTCGGCGGGGTTATCGGCATACACCTCGAACCGCCCGGCGACGACGGCGTTGGTCAGTCCCTCGCATCCGCCTGGTCGCCACTGACGATCGGTTGAGCGTGTCGTGAATGACCAACCGGGGCGGACCGCGCTCGTCAGCTTTGGAAGCGCGGCGCTTTCGGCCGCCAGCAGGAAGCCAGCCGGGCGGGCGGGCGTTGACAGGATTCCGAGCACACCCATTGGGAACTGCTTCGCCAGGTTGGGCGCCTGGTCAACCCGGGCCTGTTGGGGGCTTGTCGGGTGGTCACTCCAGGCCGGGTTGAGGGCAATGGGGTCGGTCACAGCCGAGCCGGCGGCGGCTCCCATCAAGAGGAGGGCCACTGGGCGAAGTGGGCTCATCGGCGTGTCTCCAGTGATGTCAGAGCAAGGCGTATGACGACTGCCGTTCCGACCGAGCGCCCCAGCGCAAAGCCAGCAGAGTTGTCAAGTGGGAAATGGATGCCCGCGTAGAGGCGGCTGTCACGGGCCTCGGCGGCGTCACGTTTCCAGACCGCTGTCTTAGACGGAACCACGGCGCTGAGGATCTCCGCGGCAGCTGCCGAGACCGTGCTGTGGCCGCTGACATAGGCGGGGAACGGAGGGTTCTTCATGGCAAGGGGCAACGACGGGTCGACCATGCTCGGGCGGGCGGTCCACCAGCGGTACTTCACCTTCCAGCATTCATCGAACGCGTCGGAGAGCCCCTGCGCAAGGGCCGCCTGCGCGCTGGCATAGGCCGCATCTCTCATCCCGAGACTGGAGCCCGCCTCCGCGAACAAACGGTCTTGCCAGATGCCCGAGGGCGTATGCGTCCCGGGAACGCCAGCCCAAAAGTCGATGATTCGGCTCCAGTTGGCGTCCCGCCGAGCGACGGCCGCATGGACGGCCGCGAGTTGCTCGCGGTAGGTCGGCGAGCCAAAGGTCGGCGGGGAAGGAACCGAAAACGTTATCCCCTCGATCACCCATCGTCGCCAGGTGCCCGCCGTTGGGTTGGCTGGCGTCCCGGGGAGCGCTCGAACCCAGTGGCCCGCGCCCTTCGGTGCCCTGCGCCAAGCACGGGCAGGATCGTCAGCGGCGCGGCCGTCACGTGCCAGTCGACGCTTGAGCGCGACGACGACGGCAACTGCCTCTGGCGCGATCGTCTGGTCTGCCGCGAGACGTGTGGGAGCGTCCCGGTCGATGCCGGTGCCTGGGCCAGGGAAGATGAGATGCAGTACCTGCCGGGTCGCTTCTCCCGCCTGCGTCGAGCTCCGCGTTCCCTGAAGCGCGTCGCGGTAGGCCGTCGCTGCGTATGCGTAGATCCGGGCAGCGTCCGGCGGGCCTGGCTTTGCTGCCGAGACAAGGGTCTCAGTCAGCTCCAACCATTGGCGCGAGGGCGGGGGTGCGGCTGCGCTCGCCCCTCCGGGGCCTGCGAGCAGCAGACAGACGCCCGCGAGATGCCGAAGTCGTAGCGGTGAGGTGAGAAACACGAGCGCTACCCCCTGCCAAGTAGGGCGGACGTGAGATCCGGGGCAAGCGGCTGCGGGAGTCCTGGAGCAGTTGCGTTCGCGTTGATCGCGCTCGCTCCCTCGGGTCCGGTCCCTCGGTAGGCGTCGCGAAACGCCTTGATTGCGGGGAGGCTTTTGGCTGGAGCGAATGGTTTGCACGAAATCCACCGCTGCCAGCTTGTCGCGACTACAGCGTTCTTCGGAAAGCTGGGCGAACGGTCGGGAACGACGAGGATGAATGCCGCGTGGTCTGCCCAGAATTGGCGGAGCGCAGTGAGTCGAGGTCCGGTCACCTTCGCGCCGTAGTGGATGACGACCGCGCCATGTTCGAGGTCGTGAACCTGGTAGCCGTAGGGCACCGGCTGGTTGTAAAAGCCGTAGTCCGCCCAGACGGGGAAGTGCAGGCCGTTTGTCGGGACGCTGGAGAGCGACCAGGTCAACGCACCAGGAGAATGAAGGTTTCCGTTCACGTTTGCGTAGGCGACCCCGTTCGCCTCAGCAGGGAATGACCGTGTCGTGCAGCCGGCGCGCCCTGCCGCCGCCTGGATGGCCGCATCGATTTGTGGTGCGGTACCCAAGCCGCTGCCGACCGTTGACCCGCGTGCCGTGTAGGTCGCGTCGGTGTCACTTGCCTGGGCGACGGCCCCGCCCGCGAACAGCGCGATGACGCCGAGGGCGGCAATGTGGCGAGGGGAGAGGTGGCGAATGCACATGGGAGGGTTAGCGTACGTACCAGCGCACAAGATCGCCCTGATCGGTGTTCAGGCCTAACGGGACGACCACCATGGTGATGACCACGCCGCTACCCCCGAGCAGTCGTACCGCAAGTCGCCGTCGGCCGATGGTCGACAAACATCGACTCCGGGCGGGTCGACGGACTACCGACTCCCAGCGCGACCTCGAAACACCCGGATGGCGGTGAGAATTCCCTGGGCAAGTCCGAAGACGGTCATCGTCGCGAGGAGCGAGCCGACCAGGAGGAATACCGCGCCAACAGGCCACATATTTGCGACAACGTGGACCTGACTCGCGTCGATCGCGAAGCACGCTGTCATGGTTGCGGGCACGACCAAGATTGGAAGCGATGAGAACGGGCGGACAATCATCGCGCCGACGATGAGCGCCACCTGCACCAGGACAAGACCCGCGATGTGCCATGTCTCCGGGTTGGTCGGATGCCATCCCAGCCAGCCGAAGTAGTTGACTGCTGTGCCGATCGCGAGCGCGTCGACGACAAGCACGCTTCGCCAAATGTTGTTGCCCCCGGCGTTGGGGCTATGCAGCTGTTTGAAGGTCATCGCCCAATCCATTCAACCGAACCCGAGAGCGTCGGCCGCGAAATTCGTACCGCTCCGTCGTTGCCGGGGTCAGCGGCAGCCATTGGCGTCTGGTTGATCTCCGTGCTGGCCGTCATGGTGTCGCCCTTTGATCGGGAGTTGGTGTTGCAACCCTCTCGCCGGTCCGTCACGAGCCACTCACGAACCGCTCACGCGGGCGACTACCAGGGGCGCACTAAACCGGGAGACATCGGGAAGTGCTTGACGTTCAGCGTGACGAGCTGGGCCCCGTGTACCTCTGCCGTCGCGGCGATTGCGTAGTCGATGATGTCAATGCCTGGGTGGGTTCGCCGATGCGTGCGCAGAAGCTCCCCCGCCCGGCGAGCGATACCGTCTGTTACGGGTAGCAACGTCATCGTCGCAAACAGGGCCGCGACGGCGCTCCGTTCGCCGCTGCGCATTCCACCCTCAAGTTCAATCCGGGAGAGGACCGAGGCGAAACGATCCTGGCGCCCGGTCGAGAGAAGCAGCGCGGTCGCCTTCGATTCCCCACGAAGGTGGTCGATCAGGACGGAGCTGTCGAAGAGCGTCTTCAAAGCCCAAGTGCTGACAGGCGCTCATCGCTGGTTCGCCCGCGGACACTCCGTTGCCACTCGGGCCAATCGGGATAGTCGGAGAGGATCCCTGCTGTCGCCAGGATTGCCGCACGGTCGTCGTCTTCGCCGCCGTCAAGCCCAAGTCCACGATCCAGGATTCGTCGAATGACCTCAGCTTTCGACACCCCAACCGCACTGGCGCGACGGGCGAGCTCTGCCTGCTGCTCTTCCGTGATGTAGATCTGCGTACGCAACATATGGCTGCAGTATACATCATATTCTGACACTTGGTCTCTGGCCCTTAACACCTTGTAGCCTCGGCCGCGTGCTTGAGGCCCTTCGCCAGCGTGACTTCCGGCGACTCTTCCTCGGGCAGACCGCAAGCTCCATCGGCGACGCCGTCGCCCTCATGGCGTTGGCCCTCTATGTCACCGACATCGGCACCCCCACCGACGTCGGCCTCGTGCTCGGGGCGAAGACACTTCCCGAGGTTGGTCTGCTGCTGTTCGGCGGCGTCTGGGCCGACCGGCTTCCGCGCCATCGGGTGATGCTGGCGACGGACATCGCCCGGTTTGCACTTCACGCCTTCCTGGCTGTCCTCATCTTCACCGGCGCTGTGGAGATCTGGCACATCGTCGTCATCGAACTGCTCTTTGGCAGCGGCGAGGCATTCTTTCGTCCCGCGTACCTGGGGCTCATCCCTCAGACCGTTCCCGAGGACATGATCCAACGCGCCACCGCGCTCAGCTCCACCGCCAACATGGCGGCATTGTTCGCCGGACCTGCACTTGGCAGCGTTCTCGTACTTGGGGTTGGCGCAGGTTGGGCCTTCGTCGTGGATGCCGCGACATTTCTGGCGTCAGCAGCGTTCATCTTCCGCTTGAGGCCCCGTCAGCGAGGGACCGAGCCGGAACGCCGGAGTGTGTGGCGCGAACTTGCCGATGGGTGGGCAGAGGTGCGGTCGAGACAATGGTTGTGGAGTGTCGTTGCCGGCTATGCGCTGCTGCTGCTCGTCGCGCTCGCCCCCTACGAAACGCTCGGCGCAACCGTCGGCAAGGAGCAGTACGGCGGCCCTGCGACGTTCGGTGTCGTGAGCAGTGCGCTCGGCGCAGGGATGGTGGTCGGAGCATTGTGGGGTTCGCACTGGCGGCCGCGCTATCCGATCAGGGCGGGGTCGCTGGCCATCCTGCCGTGGCCGATCTCCATCCTCCTCTACGGCCTGGGCGCGCCACTGATCGCGACTGTCCCGGTGTTTGCGTTGACAGGAGTTGGCATCGCCCTGTTCGGGGTCTGGTGGGAGACAGCCCTCGCGGAGCGCATCCCCGGACACCTGCTCTCGCGTGTTTCGGCCTACGACTACATGGGATCTGCGGCGCTGCTGCCGTTGGGCTATGTGATCTCCGGTCCACTTGGCGACGCGATCGGAACGTCCAACGTCCTCGTGATTGGCGCCGTCATCGGGATGGTCGTTAGCGTCGGGATTCTCTGCGTTCCCGAGGTGTGGCGTCTGTCGCGCTAGCTCGCAGAAGGGGGTGGCCAGACGATGTCGCTCGGTTCGATGAGCGAGAGATCAACCGTTGGGTCGTCGACGGCGCGCTGGGCGTGGGCGGCGATCACGTCTTCGAAGAGGTTTCGGATCTCACGGGCATTGCCGAATCCGGCGGTGGCCTGGTCGCGCATCGTTTGGCACATCTCGGCGAGCCGAGTCTGCGCCGCGGGCGAAAGTCCGTAGTCGTACGCGGCGGCCATCCGGGTGAAGATTTCCCCAAGCTCAGGCGCGGAGTAGGACGGAAACTGCAGTTGGGTCGGAAAGCGACTTCTGAGGCCGGGGTTGGAGGTAAGGAGCGCCTCCATCGGTTCGTCGTAACCAGCCAGGATGACGGCGAGCCGGTCGCGCTCGTCCTCCATGCGTTTGAGGAGCGTCGCGAGTGCCTCTCCTCCAAAGTCGCCCGATCCACCACTCGCGAGTGCGTAGGCCTCGTCGATGAACAACACGCCGTCGAGGGCCTTGTCCACCGCCTCGTTCACTTTGATTGCGGTCTGGCCCACGTAGCCAGCCACGAGGCCGGAGCGATCCACCTCCACCAGGTGTCCGGATGTCAGGACGCCGAGACCCCGGAAGATTCGGCCGATGAGGCGAGCGACTGTCGTCTTCCCGGTTCCGGGCGGCCCGGTGAAAATCATGTGCAGCGAGCGTTCCGGGACGCGCTTACCCGCCTCGCGCCGTCGGGCCTGCACCACGAGGAGATCCGCGAGGCGCTCGACCTCGGCCTTTACGGTCGCCAGGCCGACAAGGCCAGCCAATTCTGCCTTTGCGGCCTCCAGATCGGCGGTTCGATCCTCCGCACTCGGCGCCTCGGTTTGCGCTCCTGACGTCGCAGCGGCAGTGGCTTCGGGACGAAGCCCGGCAACGCGGCGGGCATCGGCGTACTCCCGCGCGACGGTGGCGACGACACCCGGGTCGGCTGGCCGCGCTCCATCGGCCGCCTCGGTTGCCTGCTCCAACGCGGCGGCGGCGGCGGCCATGTCTCCGTCCTTCGAGCAGGCCGAGGCGAGGAGGCGAAGGGCCCGGACCGTTGCCCAGGAATGACCGTGGATGCGGTCGGCCACCTCGGCCGCTTCCACGAGCGCGGCGCGGGCACCGGCAATGTCACCGACGTCCAACCGGGCAGCGCCAAGATCGGCCAGCCATCCACTTGCCAGAATGTCGAAGCGGCCCTCCTCGCGGGCCCCGTCGACCGCCTGCGTGAATTCCAGAATGGCCCGCGCCGTGTCGCCGCGAGCGGCGGCAACCTGACCAGACATCCGGGCTCCGGTCGCAACGGCGATGGGGTCAGCAAGATCGCGCCCGACACTCGTGGCCAGCACCTCAGCCTGGTCCAGCATCCC
>JAYTQG010000198.1:0-3470 GCA_043746815.1 Thermoleophilia bacterium
CACCTCACCAAGGACCGACACGCCGAGCAGCGAGGCAACCAACGGCTCGAAGACAGCGATGGCGGGAAGACTGAAGGCGAGGCCGCCAGCTTGGTAGGCACTTTGCTGAAGGGTGAGGCCGAGGACGGCTGTCAGCGCAACACCGTATGGCTCCCACGACATCAATACACCGGCGAGGCCTCCGTCAAACTCGCTGACCGCCGACTTCGTGAGGGCCGACATCACACCAAACAGGGCGCCGCTCGCGATGCCGAAACACACTGCCTTCCCGGTCGGTCGCGATCGCATTCCCCACAGCGCCAGGCCGACCGTGGGCACGCCAACGATGACGAGCGGTAGCAGCCAATCTCCGCGCGGCACGCGCTCGACGCCCGCCGATGGATGCGCAACCCCCAGAAAGATCGCGAGCCCTGCGGCCAAGACAAGTGCCCAGGCGATCTCATGGGCGGAGACCCGCCGCGCGTTCCACTTGGCCTCCAGCGGCAACGCGAAAAGCAGCGTGGTCGCAAGGAGCGGCTGAACGACAAGCAGTGACCCAAACCCCAGCGCCGCGGCCTGCGCGACGTAGGCACCAACGTCTGCCCCTCCACCCGCGAGCCACATCGGACGCCGGATCAGTCGGGCGATGAGGCCGAGCCCGCGAACCTCGTCGGCAGACTCGGAGGAGGCGGCTCGCTGCTGCAACACCGACGCCCCGGCGAACAGCAACGCTGCCAGCAGAGCGAGTCCCACCGCGAGGAGTGTCTTTGGGCTGATCGTGCGAAGGAGATGCATTGCCGGGGAGCCTAAAGCCCCAGCCAGCGTCCCTTGAGTCGACGCAAAGTCGGCACTCCCGTCGGCAACGGGGACACAGTATTCGGAACTACCATGAAACTGGGTGGTGGTCCGGGGTGGCCCCTGGAACGTCCGGAGCGAATGGACCGAACCAGGACGGGTGGAGACCTTCCGCGCGCAGTGCATCCGGATCAAAACGGGCAGCGAACGGCAGAACACCAGCTGCACTCAGCGCGGCGCTCAACCCCTCGGCGTACTGCCCGGCTGCTCTGCGCCGATCGATGGCGGGTGCCCGCCAGTACCGCTCCCAGCGATCAGACCAACCGGCGTCAGGGCCGTCGTCCACGCTTCGACGGACGTCGACGTAGTGACCAATCGCGTGGAGGGCTCCATCGAGGCAGCGTGACCGAATCTCCTCACCGAGCGGCTCGACGTCCAGACGGTCCATCGTTCCCGAGCGCATCTCGGGTTGACGATCGCCGACCATCGTTGCGCCGACGATGATGGACACACCAGCATGACCGACGATGTCGGCATGAAAACGCAGGGTTGGAGTCGCGGTGGCCTGCGGGCCGACCGGTTGAGCGAGAAGCACGACGCCCAGGCCCTCCAAGTCGTCAGCGGGAACAAAACCAAGGAGCCAGGCGACGTCGTCAGGGGTCACGGCATGACGCCAGCCAAGCTCCGGCGGCGTGACACACACCCGAAGGGGTCGGCCTGCGGCGGAGCGGTCCACCCAGTGCGTCGCGTCCGCTCGCGCGGTGGGGCGGGGGAGCGCCAGTAGCGCTTCGCTGGGTACAGGGGCAATACGCGTCCGTGCGTTCATGGTGCTCCAGGCGGGTGGGTGTATGGGTACATCGGCGAGTCGGCCGATCGAATCAAGGCATTCGGCAACCGATAAAGTCGTTGAAGTCAGGTTGACGGCCCCTCAGCGGATGGAGAAACTCATGACGCGCACAACGCCCCGCCTTCTCACCCTTTTTGCGGGTCTCGGACTCGCTGTGCCCGCCGTCGCGGGGACCGTCCATCCGAAGGGCGCGCCCTATACGTATTCGCTGCCTGCCGGGTTCTCTGAGGTGACGACCACCGCCCCGGATGTCTCGTCGGCTGGGGCAGGTTCCTTTCGAAGCGGTATCGCCCCTAAGTCAGTCGCCAAGACGCCGGGCGTCCGCGACATCATCACCATCGTCACCTACAAGCTGAAGGTGAACGCGGACCGGTTCGCCCCAGCGGCACTCGAAGCAGAAGCAGCGGGCGTTGTGGCGAAACTCGGCCCGGCGACCGTCAGCAAACGCCGCGTGCAGGTCGCGGGACGCACCGCTTTCGCCTTCGTTGTCCGGAACACAACTCCGGCCACCAAATGGGACAAGGCGCGAATCATCTTTGTGTTCAAAGGCAAGAACGAAGTCTTCGTGAACTGCCAGTGGGATACGCATGCACGCGAGATCCAGACGGGTTGCGCGAACGTCCTTCGGACGTTGAAGGTCGCATAGCGCGATGCCCGTCGACCGCGACCTCATCGACCGTCTCGTTCGACGGATTCCCGACTACCCGAAGCCAGGGATCTGCTTCTACGACATCATGCCCCTGCTCGCCGATCCGGCGGGACTGAACGCGTGTCGTTCCGGTCTTTCCGACTGGGCAGTGGACCGCGAGGTGGAGCTTGTGCTGGGCGTCGAAGCCCGCGGGTTCATCCTCGGTGGCGCCATCGCTGGGGATCTCGGAGCTGGGTTCGTCGCGGCGCGCAAACCCGGAAAGCTTCCCTGGGAGCACGTTTCCGCGGACTACGCACTCGAGTACGGCACCGACTCAATCGAGATGCACCGCGACGCGGTCCGCCCGGGCTCGCGTGTCCTTGTCCATGACGACCTGTTGGCGACCGGTGGCACCGCCGACGCCGCGTGCCGTCTGGTCGAGGAGCTGGGCGGCGTCGTGGTGGGCGTGGGCGTCATCATTGAACTCGAGGGTCTCGGGGGGCGCGCACGACTCGCCGGGCGCGAGATCTTCCCGCTCCTGAGACTCCCTGCCTGAAACGGCGCCTCAGCTGCCGCGGTAGGTGCTGTACGCCCAGGGTGATACCAGGAGCGGCACGTGATGGTTCTCATCCGGTCGCTCGATTCGAACCCGGACAGGAATCGCGTCGTAGAGGCCTTCGCCGAAGTACTCCCCGGTGTAGAAGCGAAGCTCGTAGAGGCCGGAACGGAGGTGCCCTTCGGGAATGAGGGCGGCATCCGTTCGGCCGTCGCCATTCGTGACGGCCGAGGTCACAAGCTCATCGTTTTGCCACACCTCGACGCGCACGCCCACTGCCGGAACGCCGCGCGCGGTGTCGAGCACATGGGTACTGAGGCGGCCCTTCGTCATGGGGCCCAAGTGGCCGGGAACGGGGTTGTGCAGGAGAACAGCCTCCGACCCCGACGGTCCCCGTATCGTTCGTGGCGCATGACCGCAGGTTAACCCACCCTCGCGGTGAGGATGGACTGCCGGTCATCAGCCGGGGAGAACAGACAACACGGGGGTTCGCATGCAGACACGTCGTCCGAAGGCAATCGCAGTACTCGTCGCGCTTGGAGCGACAGCCGCAGGCACTCAAGCCGCCACGGCAGCGCCGATCAAGGCCGCTTGGATTTACGTTGGACCGCACAATGATGGTGGTTGGTCGCAGGCCCATGACAACGGGCGCAAAGCCGTCCAGG
>JAYTQG010000199.1:0-7751 GCA_043746815.1 Thermoleophilia bacterium
ACGGCGGAATTTCGCCTGTCTCGGCACCGGGGATTTGCGTGATCGCAAACATCTCGGCCATAACCTGGCATCCCCCTAGGTTGTTGGATGTACAGCACAGTGCTCACCGATTTCCCGTGGGCATTCGGTGGTGACGAAACGCCGTCACCGGATGCCGAAGGTCTCCCGGAAGCCTTTGCAGCATATGTCACGTAATCGTGTCGCGTCAACGGTCGACAGTGGCCGTAACGCAGCGTTCACACTGGCCCAGATCGCAGGTGGGAGCGCCAATCGCGGCCCTCTCAATGACTTGTGCGGATAGGCACAAACTGTAGGCGTCAGGGCCAGACCGGCTCTGGAGCCGGGTCAATTGACGAGGCGGTCCACCCCGTTAGGGTTGCGCGACCATGCCTGTGCTCGACGTCTCTGCGCTGCCGGTTCTGCCCACCACACGTAGGGGCGTTGTGGGGAAGCTCACGACGTTGGCACGATGGTTTGAGATCGCCTCTGATCAAGCCGTTCGGATCGGCGTTGTCGGTGCCATCGGCGCGGCACTGCTCGCGTTCGGCACGATCGTTACGAACATCTTTTGCCGCTACGTTCTTGGCTTCTCCCTGGCAGGTCCGGAGGAACTCTCAAGTTTCGCGTTCCTCTGGGCGGTTTGGATGGGCGTTTCGGTCGCGGTCCGTCGCGGTGCGGTCACCGTGATCACCGTGGTTGCGAAACACGGGCCCGTGTGGTGGCAGCGTTCGCTCAGTGTGTTTTCGTCAAGTGCGCTTGCGGTCCTCATTGGCTACTGCGTGGTCTCGTCAGTGCACTACGCGGTACTCCCGGAGTCACTCGATTCGTACTCTGGGGTCTTTCGGATCCGGCAGCTCTACCCGATTGCGTCGATGACGGTTGGGTACTCGTTCATCGCCCTTCACTACTTGGCGATGCTGGCCAATGGTGCGGCGCGGCTTGCGGCGCGTGGTCGCACGGTGCTCCCTGAGATGTGGCGCGGACTGGGCGGCGCGGCAGTGATTGCTGCTGCCACGTGGGGGCTATGTGCGCTGCTCTTGGCTGCTGGCGTCGCGAAGCTGGCGGTTCTGGGGTTGGTGTTTGTGGTGTTGACCCTTGCGGGGACGCCGGTTGTCTTCATGCTGTCGATGGTTGGCATCCTCTCGTTGAAGTCATTCGGCGGGCTTGACTTCTATCCAACGGCCGACCCAATCTTCGCGTTCCGCGCAACGCAGAATGCGATGGGCCTTGGCGGCGGCGGCGAACTCGTCGTGATCTTGATGTTCTTGATCGTTGCTGAGGTCATGAACCAAAGCGGCATGTCGGACCGGCTGATCCGGTTTGCGGCCTCGCTCATGGGCCACTTGCGGGGTGGCATGGCCTATGTGTGCCAGCTCACCTCGATGATGGTGGCGGGGATTTCCGGTTCAGCCCAGGCGGATGCAGCGATCATGACGCCACTACTCGTTCCAGCAATGGAGAAGGATGGGTACCCACGCGACGTTGCGGCATCCGTTGTTGCTGGCGCGTCGATCAAGGGTCCGATTGGCCCGATCTCCATCATGTTCATCGTCTACGCGATCGTCGTTGAGGGCTCGAACGGTGCCGACCTGAACAAGCTTGCCCTCTCAGGGATTCTCGTGCAGGTCTCCCTGTTTTTGGCTCAAGCAGCGGTGATCTACTGGATTGTTCGCCGCCGCGGCATTGGGAGACGCAGGAGGTTCGTGGGGTGGAACGCCGTTGGTCGCTCCAGTTCTTCGGCGCTTCCGGTCCTCGCGGTCCCGGTGATCATTCTCGGTGGCATTGAGGGGGGAGTATTCACCCCGTCCGAGTCGGCAGCAGCGGCGCTGCTGGTTGCCTTGGTGCTCGCGTTTTTCTGGTTTGGGACGTTGACGATCCGCGATATCCCCCGGCTGGTCGCATCAGCGTGCGTCGAGACAGGAATCGTGCTGCTTCTGCTTGGGGATTCCGCAATCCTGGCTAAGAACCTCAAGAACAACGGGTTCGGCGAGCAGCTGAATCACTTTCTCACCGGGATTACGAACAACAAGTACGTCTTCTTGCTGGTCGTGAACCTGCTGCTCCTCGCGGTCGGTATTTTCATCGAGCCCCTCCCGGCCCTCTACATTCTCGCCCCGTTCCTCGCGCCGATCGCGGTCGAGATCTACGGCATCAATCCGGTCCACTTTGGCCTCATCATGGTCTTCAACCTGGTCCTTGCGCTCATCCACCCACCGATTGGTCTGGTGCTCTTCTTGGTGTCGACCATCAGCAAGGTTCCCATCGAGCGACTGTCAATCACGGTGCTGCCATGGCTTGCGGTCAGCCTCATCATCTTGTTTATCGTGACGTTCTTGCCAAGCGCCGCCATCTTGTGGCTCCCGGATTTATTGACCGCAACTGGCGGCGGCCGGTGATCGCGATCCTGACCGGCGGAACCGGCGGCTCGAAGCTTGTCGATGGCCTCGCCCAGGTCGTTGGGCAGCCCGCCGTGACCGCAATCGTGAACACCGCCGATGACGATGACTTCCACGGGCTTCGCATCTGTCCGGATCTCGACATTGTCACCTACGCCCTTGCCGGGGTCGTTGCCGAGCGAGGGTGGGGCTACCAGGACGACACATTCCGCTGCCTGGAGGGCCTCGCTACCTACGGACGTGATGCCTGGTTCGGCCTCGGCGACCGTGACATCGCCACCCACATTCACCGGACCTTGCGGATTGCGGAAGGGTGGCCGCTCCATGAGATCGCTGCAGAGATCGCAGCACGTCTTGGTGTCTCGGCGACGATTTTGCCGATGACAAACGAATTGGTCCGCACGCAGCTGACAACCGCCACGGGCGTCAAGCGGTTCGAGGAATACCTCGTTCGTGACGGCGCACGCGAAGACATCCTGTCGGTTGTCATCGATGGGGTGACGACGGCGACGCCTGCGCCGGGCGTTCTCGAGGCGATCGCCGCTGCGGAGATGATCGTGATCGCCCCATCCAGTCCGGTGGTATCGATTGGAACGATTCTGGCCGTTCCAGGTATTCGGGATGGGCTTCGTCGTCGTCGCGCCGATGTCGTGGGTGTCAGCCCGATCATCGGCGACGCACCCGTTGAGGGTCCCGCTCGCCGTTTCCTCGCCGGAATTGGCGAGTACGAGTGCTCTGCGCCGGTGATGGCCCGCCTCTATGCCGACGTTTGCGCACGGTTTGTCATCCACGAAACGGACGCAGACCGGGCGCAGGAGATCCAGTCCCTCGAGGTGAAACCGATCCTCGCTGACATCTTGATGCCCGACCGGGCAAGCCGCGCACGTTTGGCGGAGTTCGTGGTGGAGCAGATGGTGTGAGCGTCGGGGTCATTATTCCCGTCAAGCCCCTCGGACGCGCACTGATGCGCCTGTCCAGTGTCCTTGATGGACCGGCGCGTCGCGCCCTGCAGGAGGCAATGCTCGCCGACATTCTCGCTGCGTGCGCGGTTGTTCCCGCGATCGTTCACCGGATTGTCGTGACGAGTGATTCCGACGCCGCCGCGCTTGCGGAGCGGCTCGGTGCCCGGGTTGTGCCTGATGTCAATCCACCGACAGGGATCAACACCGCTGTCGCACGTGGTCTTGCTGAGCTCACCTGCCCGGCCCTTGTCTTGATGGCAGACCTGGCGCTCGCGACCCCCGGGGATCTTGAATTCGTGATTGCAAATGCCCTCCCGGCGCCCGGCGCGACACTGGTCGCGTCTCTGGATGGAACCGGAACGAACGCCATGCTTCTGAGCCCACCCGGGGTCATCGAACCACATTTGGGCCCTGGGTCGATGGCGCTTCACCTCGCCTATGCCCGGCGCATAGGGGTTCCTGTCCGTGTGCTTGAGCGACCCCGGCTGGGTTTGGATGTTGATACACCCGATGACCTCGCACGCTTTCGTGCTGATCACGGCACCGGTGCCGCAGGCCGTCTGATCGCCCGTCTTGACGCAGCCACGCCGAGCGGCCGGTGAGGGTCTGGCCACTTGTCAGGCTTCCTGAAATCACGGCAGGCGATGACCTCCCGGGCCTGATCGCTGACCTTGCTGTCAAACGGGGTGGGCGCCCTGGAGATGTTTTTCTGGTTGCCCAGAAGGTGGTGAGTAAGGCGGAGGGACGCCTGGTGACCCTTGACACTGTGGTACCTGGAGACGCGGCGCTTGCGCTCTCACAGATCACCGGTAAACGGCCCGAGCTAGTCGAGCTGATCCTCTCTGAGTCACGCCAAGTCCTTCGCCAGCGTGGGGGAACCCTTATTGTTGAGACCCACCACGGCTTCATTTGCGCGAACGCCGGGATCGATGCATCCAACGTGCCCTTCGGACATGTTCTGCTGCTGCCACGCGACCCAGATGCATCCGCTCGACGCATCCAGGCGCGGATCGCGACCGCAGTTGGAGGGCGAGTTGGCGTGATCGTGACCGACACCCACGGGCGCGCCTTTCGGCGCGGCCTGGTGAACGTCGCGATCGGCGTGGCCGGGATGACGGCGATCATCGACCACCGGGGTGAGCGTGACCGTGAGGGACGGGTCCTTGTCGCAACCGACCAGGCCATCGCTGATGAGCTTGCGGCCTGTGCGGGGCTCTATATGGGTAAGGCCTCGGGCGTCGCGGTTGTGGTCTGCTCCGATGTCGTGACCGACCCCGCACCAGGTGGTGCAGGGGAGCTCCTTCGAGACCCGGCCCATGACCTCTTTCGGGCAGATGCCAGTGGGGCCGGTAGCCTCCCCGGGTGATTGGAACAAGCGAAACACCCTTGCGCGTCGCGATCATCGGATCGGGACCCTCCGGCTTCTATGCCGCCGAACACCTCCAGCAGTCAGGCCTTGTCGTTCACATCGACATGTACGACCGTCTGCCTACCCCCTTCGGCCTGGTTCGTGGAGGCGTCGCACCGGACCACGACAAGATCAAATCGGTCACCCGGGTGTACGACAAGATCGCGGATGAGGAGGACTTCCGCTTCTTCGGCAACGTGGAGTTCGGCCGTGACATCGACCATGACGACTTGCGTGACCTCTACCACGCGGTCATCTACGCAACGGGTGCGCGCAAATCCCGGCGCCTCGGTATCCCCGGAGAGGACCTCCCGGGTAGCCACCCGGCACCGGCATTTGTGGGGTGGTACAACGGCCACCCGGACTTTGTCCGCTGGCGCTTTGATCTGACCCACGAACGCGCCGTGGTGATCGGCGTTGGGAATGTTGCGATGGACGTCGCCCGCATCCTTGCCCAGTCACCCGATGCCCTGGCGAAGACCGACATCGCGACTCATGCACTTGAGGTCCTGCGCGCGAGCAAGGTGAACCACGTCATCGTAATCGGGCGCCGTGGCCCTGCTCAGTCGGCCTTCACACCGAAGGAACTGAAAGAACTCGGCGCCCTGGAGGGGGTGGACGTTGTCATCGATCCGGCTGAGCTTGACCTGGATCCGGCGAGCGCGGGCAGCCTCGAGAGTGCGTCTGATCGAGTGAAGAAGAACCTCGCGCATCTGGCGGACTACGCCGCACGGCCACGCCCGGGGGCCCGGCGCATCATCGAGTTTCGCTTCCTGCGCTCTCCCATTGAGATCTTGAACACGGACGGGAACGTCACCGGTGTGCGTCTTTCGCGAAACACCCTTATCGCGGGTGAGGATGGATCCATTCGTACGAAGGCCACCGGGCAGGAGGAGATCATCGAGGCTGGTCTGGTGCTTCGCGCGGTTGGCTATCTCGGCGCGCCGCTTCCAGGCGTTCCATTTGACACCGCGCGCGGCGTCATTCCGAACGTCCTTGGCCGTGTTGACGGGCGCCCCGGGGAGTACGTCGCCGGGTGGATCAAACGTGGACCAACCGGGATCATCGGGACCAACAAGCCCGATGCAGGAGAGACCGTCGCGGCGCTCATCGCCGACGCCAAGGCCGGGCTCCTGCCGGATCCACCAGCCGGGACGCGAGCTGAGGCCGAGGCGCGCCTTGCCCACAACCGTCCCGCCTTTACGACCTATGCCGACTGGCAGATCCTCGACGAGCTTGAGCGTGGTCGCGGCGCTGAGACCGGTGCACCGCGTCGGAAGTTCACGCGGGTGAGTGACATGCTGGACGCCCTCGCCGAGGCGAAGGAAGGAACCAGCCGCCCGGCTCGTTAGCCCTCGCGGCGTCGGGAGAGCTCCGCCATCAGGGTGTCGCGCGACGACGCGTGAGATGTGACCGGTACTCCAAGGTGTTCGCCAACTAAGGGGTACAGCCGTGGTCCGGTGAGGTAGCGGCGGAAACGACGCTCACCGGTGGGGGTGAGGAGGCCGCCGGTGACCGCCGCCGCAAGGTCAATCCGCGCTGATGCCGGGCTGAGGTCGGCCAGCTCGCCGTAGTAGGTGCTCGTCACCTCCCGTCCAAAGAACGCGTCCCACAGCGCATTTGCGATTCGAGCAGGAAGGTGAAGATCACTGGCGATGTTTTCAAGGAGCGTCCAGATTTCGCCGTCGACGCGCTGGCGCAGGTCGAGGGAACGCACCTGATCAATCTGGGCGCGCAAATGCGCAGCGAGGAAGGGTGTGCTGTCGGCGTGTCGGTCGAAATGCGTTCCGAGACACGCAAACGCACCGTAGTAGTCACCGCGGTTGCGACCCCACCACTCCTCCAGTGAGGTGAACTCTGGCAACCGGAAGCCGCCGCGGAACATCGCAAGTGACGCCGCGATTCTCGCGGTGCGGCCGTTGCCATCGGAGAACGGGTGGATTGCCGCGACCATCAGATGAACCCAGGCACTGAGGACACCTGGGTGTACCTCAGCACGTTCCGCAAGATCGCAGGCGTGATCGAGGAGCGCTGGAACCTCCGCCGCAGGTGGCGGGGTGAACATCACCGCGCCTGAACCACTTACGATGACGACGACGCCATCTCGAATGCGCCCTGCCCCAAGCGACCAACGCCCCGCGAGCACGCGGTCATGGACTCCGGTGACGACCTCGCGGCTCCACCGAAAGACCGGTTCATCGGCGCGACGAAGCACGAATGCCATTGCGTCGCGGTATCCGGTGACAAGCGCAACGTCGTCGAGTGATACCGCTGGTGGGGGCTGGCCCGCGAGGATGCGTCGGACATCATCGACGCTGACGGGGACCTGTTCCATTGCCAGCGATGCCCCGATGGCTTCAGCCTCAAGCTCTCGTCGCAGGCGTCCCGCCCAGGTGCGTGTCAGCGAAACGCGGGTGTCGAGGCGCTCACGCCAGGCGTCAAGCTCCCCGCACAGGTCGGTCAGCGCGGCTGCATCGAAGGGGAGAAGGTCAACGTTCATACGCTTATACGCTAGCGAATGAATGATTCTATTGGTATCTCCGTGGGTTTAGTCGCGTCCGGCGCCGACGAGTCCCGGGCGGATGAGCTTCTTTGGACGCTCAAGCTTCGTGTCGTTGAAGTGGGGGTTCAGTGGCTCGACAAGCGGTGAGGCACCGAACGAGGCGGCGGTGCGCGCCGGGTCGGGCGTTCCATAGACCGTGTTTCGCTGACGCGGAGTGCGCCCCGCGGCGAGGATGGTCTGCTCCATCATCTCCGGCGGCATCTCCTGGCCGTGACTCGCACCGGCGGCACGTGAGATTGACTCGTTCATGAGCGTCCCACCCATGTCGTTCGCACCGGCGTTCAGGCATGCCTTGGCGCCGTCAACGCCCATCTTCACCCAGCTGACCTGGATGTTGGTGATGTGCGGGTGCAGCACCAATCGTCCGACGGCGTGCATCAGGACCGCCTCCCGGAACGTTGGCCCCGGACGCGCGCGGCCCT
>JAYTQG010000200.1:0-3453 GCA_043746815.1 Thermoleophilia bacterium
GATCAGCAGTTTGGAGGTGACGTCTCCGCGCTTGCCGAGGTCCTCCGCGAGGGCGGCGGCGACAAGCGAGGAGAGTCGGAGGGGGGTGGAGTCGCTCAGAGGGCCAGCATACGGTCCAGCGCGAGGCGACCCCAACGGGCCATGTCCGGCTCGACCACGATCTCGTTCACAACCTCACCGGCGACGAGTGATTCCAGGCACCAGGTCAGCTTCGGCAGGGTGATTCGGTTCATCGTTACGCACGGGCAGCTGTTCTCCTCAAGACAGGCAATCTGCTTGTCCGGGTGATGCTGGGCGATGCGGTTCACCAGGTTCCAGTCGGTCCCGATGATGATGTTCGACCCGGCGGGAAGCTCGGCGGCGCGGCGGATGATGTACTCGGTGGAGCCATCCTCGTCCGCTGCCTCAACCACCGGGCGTGGGCATTCCGGGTGGACGATGACGTGCACGTTAGGGTCCGCTGCGCGGGCCGCATCGATCTGCTTCACGGTAAAGCGCGTGTGGACATTGCAGAAGCCCTTCCAGAGGACCACCTGCGAGGATTCAAGCGCGTCGGCGGTGTTGCCGCCAAGCGTTGCCAGTTTCGGGTTCCACACCAGCGGCGAGTAGGGGTCCATCCCGAGGCGCGCCGCGGTGTTTCGGCCCAGGTGCTCGTCGGGGAAGAAGAAGACCAGGTCGCCCTGCTCGAAGGCCCACCGGAAGGCTCGCTCGGCGTTGCCTGACGTGCAGACGGCCCCGCCGTGCTCGCCGACGAAGGCCTTGAGGTCGGCGCCGGAGTTCATGTAGGTCAGCGGGATCACGCGCTTCCCGGGAACCGCAGCGGTCAGCTGATCCCAGGCGTCACGGACGGTGAAGATGTCGGCGCACTCCGCGAGGTGACACCCGGCGCCAAGGTCAGGAAGGATGATTCGCTGGTGCGGTTGCGCGAGGACGTCTGCGGCCTCGGCCATGAAGTAGACGCCGCAGAAGATCACGTACTCGGCTTTGGTGGCCTCCGCGCCGCGGCGGGCGAGCAGAAACGAGTCGCCGGTGACGTCCGCGAACTGCATCACCTCGTCCTTTTGGTAGTGATGCCCAAGGATGACGGCGCGCTCGTCAAGTTCGTTGCGGGCCGCCCAGGCACGCTTCAAGAGCTCGTCGGGGGAAATGTCTGGGCTCGGGGGCGGGACGAGGCAGGCGGGAGCGTCAGTGGTCATCGGGCAACCCTTTCCAGAATGTGGGTGCGGGTGATGGGAAGCTCGATCGGTTCGCCGTTCACCCAGGCAATTCGGTGAAGGAAGGCGTCGTCAGTATCGGGGAAATCGCTGCGATAGTGGCCACCGCGGGATTCTTCGCGCAGGATCGCGGCGCGGACCATCAGCTGGCCGACCTCCGCCAGGTTCGCGCACTCGATGCTGTCGCCCGAGGGCAGATCGCTGAGGGTGTGGAGTGCCGAGCCAAGGCTGTCGGCGTCGCGCTCGACACCCGCGCCGTCCCAGTTCGCCTGCTGGACGACGGCCCGAGTGTCGGCGTGCAGGCGGCGTGGCGCGGTCGTGTGGCCTGGGTTGTCGGTCGGCCATCCGTCCTGGTTTGCCAGGTGCTCGGCGGCACGCCCAGCCATGACCGCGGCCTCAAGCAGGCTGTTTGAGGCGAGACGGTTCGCCCCGTGGGCACCGGTGGAGGCGCACTCGCCGACGGCCCAGAGGTCGGGCACGGTGGTCCGGCCACTGGAGTCTGTGAACACGCCGCCCATCGCGTAGTGCACGGCCGGGGTCACCGGAATCGGGTCGGTCGCGAGATCCAGGCCATGCACACGACAGGCAGCGGCAACCGTGGGGAAGTGGTTCAGCACGCCGTCGCGGTCGAGGTGGCGAAGGTCGAGGGTGACGTCCACACCGTCGATCGCGGCTTGACGGGCGATTGCTCGCGCCACAACGTCTCGGGGTCCAAGCTCGGCTTGGGGGTGCAGATCCAGCATGAAGCGACGGCCATGGGCATCGCGGAGGTAGGCACCCTCGCCACGGACCGCCTCCGACACCAGCGCGAGCGGGCTCGCACCGAAGGCCAAGGCGGTTGGGTGAAACTGGACGAACTCCAGGTCCGTCAACATCGCGCCCGCACGATGGGCCAGTGCAGATCCATCGGCGGTCGCGCCGACCGGATTGGTCGTGCGGGCGAAGAGATGCCCCGAGCCACCGGTCGCAAGGACCACTGCCCGAGCCTCGACACGCTCGCCGTCTTCCAGGAACACTCCCGCCGCACGGCCATGCTCAACGCAGATGTCAACCACCCGTGTGTGCTCACGAACGGTGATTCGTGGCTCGCCCGCAACCCGTGCAGCGAGGACGTCAATGATGTGCGCGCCGGTCGCGTCGCCACCCGCGTGAATGACACGGTTGACCGAGTGGGCGCCCTCGCGACCAAACTGGAGCGCACCGTCGGTGGTGTCGAAGTTGACGCCAAAGTCCATCAGCTCGCGAACCCGGCGAGGTCCCTCGGCACAGATCGTCTCGACGGCGTCGATGTCGCAGAGCCCTGCCCCCGCGACGAGTGTGTCGGTGACATGCGAGGCCACCGTGTCGCCCTCGGCAAGGGCCGCCGCGAGGCCACCCTGGGCGTGGCGAGTACTTCCGTCCAGGAGTGCCGTCTTGGTGATGATGAGCACTGGCCCCTGCTCGACCGCGTGGAGCGCGAGGAAGAGTCCGGCCAGGCCAGAACCAACGACAACGAGCGGGGGAGTGGAGTCTGCAAAGGATGAATTCATGTCAAGTCGAAAATAACGCAGCCACGAATTAGTGTCAAGTTGACGTAAATCATGGCAGAGCGACCCTGCGACAATGGGCGGGTGAGTATTCGACGTTCATCGCGTCTCGATGAGATGCCCCACTACGAGCCTGGCTTGACAACCGCCGAGGTCATCGGCCGGTTTGGGTTGACCACGGCCGTCAAATTGGCCTCCAACGAGAGCCCGTTTCCTCCGCTGCCCGAGGTTGAAGCGGTCGTAAAGGCTGGGCTTTCTGGTCTGAATCGCTATCCCGACGCCGCGAATCGGCAGCTGCGTGCTGCACTCGCGGAGCGCCACGGTGTTGACGACAATCAGGTCGCGATCGGAAACGGAAGCTGTGAGTTGATCATGCTCGCTGGCCAGGCGTTCCTGGACCCCGGCACGACGGTCGTCCACGCGGATCCGTCGTTTGCGATGTATCCACACCTTGCCGTCGCTGCCGGAGCCGAGGCGGTGGCCGTTCCGCTCGCGGCGGACGGGGGACACGACCTGGACGCGATGGCGGCGGCGGTGGACGACCGCACGCGCCTCGTGATTATCTGCAACCCGAACAATCCGACCGGCGTCTACCGCGGCGCCGACGCGATCGAGCAGTTCATTGACCTCTTGCCGGACGACGTCGCGATCCTCGTGGACGAGGCCTACTTTGATTTTGTCGCGGCGAGCGACGCCGGGCGTGTGGCCGTGAT
>JAYTQG010000201.1:0-3453 GCA_043746815.1 Thermoleophilia bacterium
CGCCGGCTCGTGGCGGCCGCAGCGGATCGGTCAGTTCGCGTTCGGACCTTCATCGCTCAGACGCTGAGCACGATCCCCGCATGAGGTACGCGGACGGTTGGGCACTGCGCGCCGCGGTCGAGGAGCGACTCAAGGCCGCTGCGGCGGGCGACGGTGCGCTGCTTTCCCGAAATCGAAAACGGGTCGTGTTCGAACGCCTCCTCGCCCGCCTGGTCGCAACCGCACCCGTCAGTGACTCCTGAAGGGAGGATTTGCGCTCTACCTCCGTCTTGCGCGACCAGACGTGAACGTCGACAAGGAGCGAGAACCCATGGTACACAGACAACAGTAGTCCAGTAGTTCTTGCGGACAATGAACTACTGGACGACTGTTGTCTCATGGCAATCGAGTCTGTCCATAGGCGCCCTCCGTCCAGCCTGAGCACGACCGGGCGAGCGGATCTCACCCGAGTGCTTGGCCGGGGCAAACGCCTGATCACCGTCGGCGACGCGGCCGCGGCACTCGGTATCGATCGTAAGGAGGCCGCGAAGCGGCTGGCCCTATGGGCTGAGCGTGGGTGGCTGCGTCGAGCGCGACGCGGCCTCTACATCCCCGTGCCTGTGGACGCCGAACGCCCTCGCGAATGGACAGAAGACCCGCTCTACCTCGCTTCGGCCGTGTGGGAGCCCGCGTTCCTGACGGGATGGACGTCTGCGAACCATTGGGGTCTCACGGATCAGGTCTTCCGAACGACCGTCGTAAAGACCGGGGAGCGTGTCCGACGCACTTCGACGGTCGTCGCGGGGCAGAGCTTCCATGTCCTCCACGCAGGCCCCAGCGAGTTTGGCTGGGGCACCCGCGGGGAGTGGCGCGGGGACCGGAGGGTCGACATCGCCGACCCCGCACGCACGGTCGTCGACATCGCCGACAACCCGGCCATCGGCGGGGGTATCCGGCATGGCGGCGAGATTCTCGAGGCCTACCTCCTCGACAACGACGCGACGACCCTGGTCGAGTACGGCGACCATTTGGGCAACCGCGCCGTGTTCAAGCGGATCGGTTTCTTGACGGAGGCGCTTGGCTTTGACGAACCGGCATTGGTCGACGCCTGCCTCGCACGTGTCTCGAAGGGCTACGTCCTGCTGGATCCCTCGGGTGCACCCACGGGCGTCCGGAACTCCCGATGGGGAGTCCGGGTCAACGTCACGATGGATCAGGCCCGGTGATTCCTCGACGCGAGGTCGACGACCTACAAGCCGAGTGGCAGCTGAGTCACGCCGTCATCGAGAAGGACTACGTGCTCGGGTGGCTGCTCGCCGGGATCGCCAGCCACCCGTCACTCTCGGAGTGGGTCTTCAAGGGCGGCACGTGCCTACGCAAGTGTTATTTCGAGACGTACCGGTTCTCGGAGGATCTCGACTTCACGGTCGCGGGAGGTGCGGTCCTCTCGGTGGCTTTCCTTCAACAAACGTTCTCGGACGTCGCAGCGTGGGTGTTGGAGCGATCCGGACTTCAGCTCACCGTCGGCGACTCAAGCTTCCGTGAGCGACGGAACAAGCGCGGCAATCCCACGTTCGAAGGTCGCATCGCCTTCCGCGGCCCGCTTGAGCAGCCCGGGACGCCCAAGGTCAAGCTCGACATCACGGCAGACGAGCTGCTCACCGATCGACCGGCGGTCCGATCGGTGCTTCATCCCTACAGCGACGCCATGGGAGACGAGGGCGCGATCGGGGCAATCGCTTGCTACTCGCTGGTCGAATTGATGGCCGAGAAGCTACGAGCCCTCGCAGAGCGCTGCCGGCCACGCGACCTCTACGACATCGTCCACACGCATCGCCACCCGGAACTCCTCGGACAGGCATCCGACGTCTCGCGAGCCCTGGCGGAAAAAGCCCGCTTCGTGGGTATCGAACCGCCAACGTTGGCGAGCACCAGGGCGACTCCGTTCCGATCTGAGATCGAGCAGGAGTGGGCCAACATGCTGGGTCACCAGCTGCCTGAGCTGCCTCCCTTCGACCACTTCTGGGACGAGCTGGACGAGGTCTTCGCGTGGCTGGACGGTTCTGTTGCTGTACCGATACTTCCGAGAGCCGAACTGGCGAGCGTCGCCGTCACTCCCTGGACTCCGCCACGCTCGATGGTGACCTGGCGCACCGGTGCGCCGCTTGAGCTAATTCGGTTTGCTGGCGCCAACCGCCTTCTCGTCAACCTCGACTACATGCCCTTGGAGGGCCGGTCAGGCCCGCGACAGGTCGAGCCCTACGCGCTACGCCGGAGCAAGGCCGGCGACCTGCTCCTGTTCGTCGTGAACGATCGCGGCCAGCTCCGCTCCTACCGGGTCGACCGGATCGTAGGGGCATCGGTCACTCGCGAGTCCTTCCAGCCCAGGCATCTGGTCGAGTTCTAGCCTGTGA
Organism: Thermoleophilia bacterium; assembly: GCA_043746815.1. Lineage (GTDB taxonomy): Bacteria > Actinomycetota > Thermoleophilia > Miltoncostaeales > Miltoncostaeaceae > JAYTQG01. Next base: position 2,394 of record JAYTQG010000201.1, read on the forward strand.
ACTGCGGAGGCGTGGCGAGACTCACGGGTTTCTCGCAGTCCGATGCGCCTGGACGCTCCGGGGATGAACCGGGCAGGTCCAGGTGCGACGGTTCAGCGGAGGGTCGGCCGCGATCCACTCGATACGTTCGCGGGACGTTCGAATGCCTCAATTGGATTGTCTCGCTCGACGATCGCGTTGGCGCAATATGGGCACCCGACGGTACGCCACTCGGTGCCGCTTGGCGGGATCGCCTTGGAGGTGACGCGCACCTTAGCGCCGGAATCCGATTCGCACGAAATCGGGTACACCACCAGTGGGCGGACGCTATTGCCCGCCGCGACGGCTTCAGATACCCGCGTAGATATCCGCGCGGGTTCGTCGAATGGACTTGGCGGCCAGCGGAGGATCTTCCTGCAGGACGCTACGCTGATGGTGAGAGCGTCTATCGACAATCGCCCGCAGGGCAGCGCGTCACAGACTCCCTGGCCGCATCTCTCGGCGTCTTTCAATTCCTGAGCACGCTGCTTGAGCCGAGCTGAGCTGGTCAACTCGTGGCAGAGACCTTGCTGGAGACACTGCAGGAGGCGACGGGGCCACCTAGGAGGCGTCTTTTTGCAGGCATTTCCCCGACGACTCGCTCGGGCTCACTACCCGAAGGTCGCAGGTTCGAATCATGCCCCGTCATGAGAGAAGGGCCCGCAATTGCGCGCCCTTCTTCGTTTGACTCGGACTCGGGAGACGGCGGAAATAAAGGCGAAGCACCCCTCAAGACGTTGCGGGGACGACCGGGACATTGCAGGGCATGGACTGGGGAAGAAGCGGTGAGTCGCCGCAGGCGGTCCGTGGCCGCGAGGCCCGCGGCACATCTCTGGCGGCGCCCGGTCCGCCCGTTGGCGATGTGCCAGACTCGACGTATATGGACTCCGAACTGATCGGACGCCTGCGCGAGGCAGCCGCAGCCTTCAATCGAGGCGATCCCGAACCGCTCGTGGCGCTGCTGCACCCGGACCTCGAATGGCGCGGGTTCGCCCGCGGCTACCTGTGGCGAAGGCACACGCCGACCTGACGCGGCCCGGAC
>JAYTQG010000202.1:0-18645 GCA_043746815.1 Thermoleophilia bacterium
CTCCTGCGCTTTCGTACCGCCATAACTTTGCGCCTCCTTCAGCCCTCACGGGCATTCAGAGTCGCACAACACCTGGACCACTACGAAGGGCTCAGCTCATGACCACCTACGTCCACACCATCCGACTAGTAGACCGGAACAAAAACGCCGTGGTCGAGCACGTCCCGCATGTCGGGGATGTCGGATACATCTACCAATACTGGTATTTCTACTGGGCGAATCCGTACTTCGATGACAACACCAACTACGAACGCCACCAGGGAGATTGGGAACACGTCGACGTCTTGCTCAGCGCGACGTTTCAGCCACTTGGCGTCTACGCAAGCGAGCACGGTTGCGGTTCGGTTCGCACCTGGTCTGCGGATACCTCATGGACCGATAGCGCCGAGAAGGCTCACCACCTGAACAAAGTCGCCCTCCGGAAGGGTTCTTCGCACCCGATAATCTTCGCGGGCATGGGATCCCACGCAAACTACTTCAAAGGTGGGAGCATCCGACTCACCGGCAGCTGTTTCGGGGCACCTTTCTTGGCGAGGGCTACCGATCCGTATGACCACACGTGGCAGAAAGAAGGACCGCTTTGGCCCCAAGCCAACCCCCCCTACAACCCGATGCGTTCGATGGTCGCGCCCGGCGAGGCAGTCGGTGACACAAACCTCACGGGAAGCGCTTCCCATATCCGCAACGATGTCTTCACCGATTGGGTCTTATACACGGGCTTCTGGGGCGAGCGACAGGTCGCCGCGGTCCACCACGCGTTGCTACCGGTGCCGATAGGGGCAGAGGTTCAGAACATCGGCCCCGAAAGCTTCGACAGCAAGGAGGGCATCTACAAGCCCGGAGGGCCCGATGGTCTCCTCAGGAAGAACGAGTTCGAGCGTCTCCCTCTGCAGCCGGTGTATGCCGTCATCGAAAAGGTTCCGAACTAGGTTGATCGGCCGCCGGGCAGGTTCACGAATGCGTATCGGTCCGGCGGCCGTGATGGTGTTGTCGTGTCTCGTGATCGCGGGGTGCGGTGGGTACGACGTGTCCGGGAACGAGCAGCGAATCCTGAAGGTGCTCGATGCCAGGTACCCTGAGGCCCGCTGGGGGGTGAGGTGCCATGGCGGCGGTTCATCGGACAGTCTTCCCCAGTGCTACCTCGGGTTTGAGTTGCGTAAGCCGAAGCCGACCATGCTGCAGGCTTTTGACCTTGCAGGCCGCGTCTGGGAGTTCGGGAATTCTTACGAGTCGGTGGGGCTGGATCTGGGTTTCACAGACCCGGCCCGGATGGACGCGAAGGGTGTGTTCCGAGAGTTGGTTGTTGTGTGCCCGAAGGGAGTCCAGACCAATCGTCTGGGGCTGAGTTTCGGCTTCATCGAGCAAGGGGGGAACATCGCGACGAAGGCCAAGCAGTTTGAGCGCTTCCACTGCCGTTTGGTTCAGGGTGATTTCGTGTACCGCACCGTGGGTAGGTAGCCCCGACAACGGGGGAGTCGCGCCCGGGTGTCCGGCCGCTGTCCGCGGAGCGGAGATTGCCCTGGCCTTCCGCAGAAGAAGTGACCCTCGAACTCCCGATCCGACCAACGCTTCGCACGGACGAAGGGACGCGGTCGATCGTCAAGACGGACGGGATGTCAACCCGTGGCCTTTCCGGACACCGCCAAGACCGCAGGGACATGGACCACCCCGGTCGCGTGGGCCCGGGTTCGGGGTACCGTTGGGCTCTGATGGATGAGAGGCTCAAGGTAGTCCAGTCCGACGGGCGTGGGTGGTCGTTGTTGTCGGGGTGTTCTGCCTGACCGGGGTCGGGTGTGGGTACGGCAAGACCGGTAACGAGGAACAGATCGTCAAGGCAATGACACGCAACTTTCCCGAGGCGCTGGGGTGCCGAATGCATCGAGGACAACTCTGCTGACTGCTTCCAGATATCGAACATGCGCCTTGTTCAAGTCTTCGTCTTTGCTGGTGAACGCGACGCACTGGGTCCAGAATTCTTTGTCTCCGCGGGCATGTTGAGTGAGGCGTGCGCGGAGTTCATCTGTCTCGCCGATGTATACGCTTGGCGGCATTCCTCGGACTCGGCTCGACCGGCCAGGACGTAGACGCCGGGTGGGTCAAAGAGGTCCCGTGCTTTGACGTCCGGAAATGCAATTCGCGGGAAGCAAAGGGCCACGCCCGTCCAGTTCGTCTTTTCAACGATCCGCAGGCCGTCAGGCGAGCCGTTCGCCAGAAAGATCTTGATCGAGAATGGTTTTGAGCCCGTGGTCATTCATCCTCGGTGGGGTGCATCGCGGGAAAACGGATGGTCCGGAGGAGTCTATTGCGTGCCGAATGCCGAACCGTCAGGCACGGGTCCCCGAAAGCCTCGAGGCGTTCTCAACATCATATGGAACGCTTGAGCACGACGCCCGTCGTCGGCTCCACAATGCAAGGCGTGGAGCAACGCGACGACTTGCTGTGGTATTCACCATCGGACTTGGCGGAGTATCTGGGCTGCGCTCACGCGTCGGCTCTCTCGCGTCAGGCGGCGGCGGGTGAGCGGCCGAGGGCGTTCACGGGTGGGGCGTACGCTGCGCCACGCAAGCAGCGATCGGTCAGCCAATCCCAACCACGACCTCCGGAGGGAGCACCCTCACCTACGACCCGGCGGCGGACCAGTACAGCTACGTCTGGAAGACCGACCCAACCTGGGCAGGGACATGCCGGCGACTCATTCTCACCCTCAACGACGGAACGACCCACGATGCCCTCTTCACCTTCCGGTAGGCGATTTCGCTTGCTAGCTCCATGTCCAATGACTGATCGGAAGGCTGGGACGCGTGTCTAGGCCCTCAGAACCTGTCCCTGTGAGCGACGGCGTTCCCCCGCGGGCGAGGGATACCCCATGGATAGGACTCGCCGCACTCGGCGGAGCTCTCTTTCTTCTCGGCTCCGCTCTCGCCAGTGCGACGGGAGAGTGGCTGGTCGTCCTGTTGTACGGGTTCGCTGTCGTAAGTCTTGTGGCTGTTGTCGTGGAGCGACGCAGATGGCGATGGCTCGTGGGTGCTTTGGCGTTCGTGATCGTCGTGATTTCGGCCGCGGTATTCTGGTCGCACGCGGATCTCGGCAGAAACTTTGGCACGTTGGGGTCTGCACCGAGTTTGATTGTCTGGGAGGGCCTGTGAAACGTCTCGGGCGACAGAATCCTTCTTCGTCTGGGTTCTCACGGCATCTGCCGGCGTGCTCTGCCATCGGGGAACCGACCGCGGAACAGGCGCCGGCCAAGCGTGCGCAGAACGTCCTGACAGGCCCCTCAACCGGCGGGAATGGGTCAGTATTCGACCAGTGTCGACAGGCGTCGCGGAGGCTATCCCTGTGAGCGACGGCGTTCCCCCGCGGGCGAGGGATGCCCCATGGATAGGACTCGCCGCACTTGGCGGAGCTCTCGTTCTCCTCGGTTCCGCGTTCGCTCGCCTGGAGGGAGAGTGGCTGGTCGTTCTGTTGTATGGGTGCCCTGTCGTAAGTCTTGTGGCTGTTGTCGTGGAGCGCCGCAGATGGAGATGGCTCGTGGGTGCTTTGGCGTTCGTGATCGTCGTGATTTCGGCCGCGGTATTCTGGTCGCACGCGAAGGGGATCGGCGACGCTACCTTCAGCATGTAGTAGCGCGACAGCGGCGTCCTGCGAGACGTCTCGGTGAGACAGAATACGTCCTCGGCTGGCTTCTCCTTATTCGCATCGCAACAGTTCACGGCACTTCCAAGAGGCACGCTCCGCCATCGGGGGCGTCGATCGTCGACAAGTCGCCCGCCAAGCATGGGCAGAACGTCCTGACAGGCCCCTCAACCGGCGGGAATGGTCAGTATTCAACCGGTGCCGACAGGCGTCGCCGAGGCGCGTCTCGAGTAGCAGGCGCTCCGATCGATGATGAGAAGCAGTGGGTGGAGCGGACAGCCGCCCGCCTATCGAAAGACCCTCGCCGATTTGTAGGAAGCCGAGTACTTGCCGTGGGGTGCGGACTGGCGCATTCTCTGGCGCATCCGTTGGAAATCAGCCGCCCATCATTCGCCCGCTTGCTGTCGCGAGGAACGATGTGTCGGCCACGTGGTGTGGCGCAGCCAACATATGATTCTTCGCGCGATGGATCCTTCTGGTCTCCAAGATGGTCCGCCTGGGGATTCCGGGACCGGCGAGTGGAACGCGCCTCGCCTCATACGGACGCTTCGAGCTGTCCCGTGGTTTGGGTTGACCGCACTCGTCGTCGCGTCTTCGACGCTTGTCTGGGTGCTTGCCGGTAACCACAACTCGGCGATCTGGAATCCGTTCGCAGTCGCGTGTGCATCCGGTTTGATCGCGCTCGTCGTCGAACGCAAGCGCATGAGGTGGATCGTCGGATTCCTCGGTTTGGGTATTGCTCTGTTCGCGCTCTGGGTGGGGTGGTACCACCCTGGATGGCGCTGGCCCTAGTGTCCTGCGTCGTTGATTCGTTGTAGAAGTCGTTTGATGGAGTCGAGGATCTGTTCGGCGGTCTTGGTCCAGATGAACGGCTTGGGGTCTTGGTTCCACGCGGCGGCCCAGGCGCGGATGTCGTGCTCTAGCGCCGCGACGGAGCGGTGGTCTGAGCGTTGCAGCAGGTCGGCGGTGAGGTAGCCGAACCAGCGTTCGACCTGGTTGATCCAGCTTGAGTAGGTCGGGGTGTGGTGCATGTGAAAGCGCGGGTGGCGTTGTAGCCACGCGAGGATTGACGGGCTTTTGTGGGTGCCGTAGTTGTCGCAGACCAGGTGCACGTCCAAGTGGTCGGGGACCTGGTGGTCGATCTTCGTCAGGAACTTCTTGAACTCGACCGCGCGATGACGCGGGTGCAGCGAGCTGATCACCGTGCCGTCGGCGATGTTGAACGCGGCGAACAGGCTCGTCGTGCCGTGACGCACGTAGTCGTGGGTGCGCCTCTCGGGCATGTTCGCCGTCAGCGGGAACGCTGGCTGCGAGCGGGCCAGTGCCTGCACCTGGCTCTTCTCATCCACGCACAGCACGACCGCGGCGTCAGGCGGGTTCAGGTAGAGGCCGACGATGTCGTAGACCTTGTCCACGAACAGTGGATCGTTTGACAGCTTGAACCCGTCGGCCCGGTGGGGCTTGAGATCAAACGCCCGCCAGATCCGGCCGATCGTCGATTTCGACAGGCCGGTGCGCTGGGCCATCTTCGCCCGTGACCAGTGCGAGGCGTTGTCTGGTTTGGACTCAAGCGTCGCGACGATGACGTCCTCGACCTGATCGAGGCTGACAGTCGCTGGCCGCCCCGGGCGCGGCGCGTCGATCAGCCCATCAAGACGCAGCTCACAAAACCGGCGGCGCCACTTCCCGACTGTGGGCTGTGACACGCCCAAAGCTGCGGCTACCTCCTTGTTCGGGCGGCCCTGCGCACACGCCAGAACGATCCGCGACCTGAGCGCGAGCGACTGCGAAGACTTCCGCCGCCGCTCCCACCGCACCAGCTGCGCTCGTTCCTCATCACTCAACTCAAGCACCACCAACGGTCGACCAGTTCGAGGCATGCACCATCCTACCACACTTAAGCACTGAACTTAAGACGCAAGACACTAGTCGCCTGTCACAGAATTGGCTTTGCTATCGCGTAGAGCGGTGCGGGCGCGTTCGATCTTGGTGAGGATGTCTTTCGCGCGGGCGGTCAACGTCGAACGGTTTCGGGTCGGTGTTCCATGTCTGGGGTCCAGATCCGGATCGCGTCGGACGCGGTAGGGGGCCGGGCAAGACCATCCCACCCTCCACCGCGCCGCGGTGAGATACCCGCGGGACCGGGGGCAGACCCACCCGGCCCGGCTCAATTCGATCGATGATCCGGCCCTGACGAGGGTCAGGTCTTGCGTTCGATCTACGCCGTAAGTCGGGATGTCGTTTGCCCGCCCCTCGGCTGGGTCAGGGTTGCGCCGCACCGTTCGGTGGTCAGCCGGACACTGAAACGGTTGCCGTGCCATCATCGTCAGGACGATCGCAGGCGCATCGAAGTTGAACGAAAACGGAGTCGCTGTTTGTCGCAGTCAGTTGCCAAGTCGTTCTGGGATGATCTTTACCGGGAACGCGAACGGGTGTGGAGCGGGAGAGCCAACCCGGTCTTGGTTGAGGTTGTCGGCCCGATGACAGCCGGAACGGTGTTGGACTTGGGTTGCGGTGAGGGTGGCGACGCGGTGTGGTTGGCGGGGCGAGGATGGCGGGTGACCGCGACGGACGTTTCGGCTGTTGCCATGGCCCGCGGGCAAGCGGCCGCCACGGCGGCGGGACTCGATGATCGGATCGATTGGCAGGCGCATGACCTGAGCGAGACGTTCCCGTCGGGATCGTTCGATCTGGTCTCGGCGCAGTTCCTGCATTCACCAATTGAATTCGCGCGCGAGCGGGTGCTCGTGGCGGCCGCGGAGGCCGTGGCCCCGGGTGGTTTGCTGCTGGTCGTCAGCCACGCCGAGTTTCCCCCGTGGGCTGGGTCTCACAGGCAGCACCATGTTCACTTCCCCTCCCCGAAAGAAACCGTGGCCAGTCTGGAGTTGACCCCTGGGGAGTGGCGAGTTGACCGGGCCGAGGTGGCCGAGCGTCAAGCCACCGGTCCAGACGGCAGCGTTGCGATGCTCACCGACTGCATCGTTGCCGTGTCTCGTCTGCGCTGACCTCCACGGGTACCACCCCATCGCGGGAGCGGCCCTGTGCGCGATCATCTCCCGTAGTTGCCCTCGTATCCCCTTTTTGGGCCTGGCGCGTTGGTAGGTAAGCCCACTGGCAATAGCTTTGGACTGCAGGGCTCCGGCCGAGGGCGCCTGAGTCGGCCTATTCTCGTGCCGGAAGGTCTCGGGCAACGCCCGCAGGAGTGGACGTTGTGCTTCACCGAAGCGTCCCTCTGCGTGGCCGACACGGTCGGAGGCGTTCGACGTTTCGGGAACCTGAGGGTAGGGCGGAGGACGAAGGAGACGACGTGAGGCGGGTCATGAGCCACGCCGACGTCTCGCACGGAATTCGTCGGTTTGGTCTGAGTCGGTGAGAAGTGTCAGAAGCGCAGCAGGGATGTGGGCGAAGTCTTGGTCGGCGGTGAGCAAGGGTGCCCCGTAGTTAATCGCGGTTGCGGCGTGGGTCGCGTCGTAGGACTCAAGACCGTGTTCTTTGATGAGGTAGAACGCGGCTGCCCGGATCGGTGAGCCGACCTGTAGCGGATGATCTCCTCCCGCGAGGGTGGCCCGATCTGAGGTGGTCTGAGCGATGAGCTGGTTCCATCGCGCGAAGGTGGACTCGATGAGGCGCCGGCCAGCTGGCAGTGCGTCGGCGCGTCTACCTTCGTGGAGTCGGCGGGCGGCTTTGATGCAGAGTTGAGCGAGTTCGAGATCCAGAAGCTCTGAGTAGACGAAGGTCGTTCCCGATTGGATCGAGCGGGTTACGAATTCGACGTACTGCCGGTGTTGGGGCTCGTCTTCGAACAGGAGCCTTCCGGCGGCGCTGGTGTCGATGCACAGGATCTCGGGCCCAACGCCGGAGAGGTCCAGGACGCCGTAATCCGGCTCCACCGAGGCGGGCTAGCGGTAGAGGTCGGGTGTGATCTGGACGCCCAAGCGGACGCCTGAGAGCGCCTCGCGGGCGTGCTGGGCGCGCTCCCGGGTGTCTCGCGCCGAGGCGTCTCGCTTGGCCAGGAGTTGGGTCCGGGCGGCCTCGATCACGGCTCGCTCGGGAAGCTTGGCGGTCTGCTCCAGGCGCGCGGTCCTTGCCATACCGAAACGATAGCGCGCGAGGCTGGCCGAGCATCAAGCCACCGGTCCGGACGGCAGCGATGGGATGCTCACCGACTGCATCGTTGCCGTGTCTCGTCTGCGCTGACCTCAGGGGTGCTGCCGCATCGCGACGATTGGGCCATGGGCTGCGGCTGGCAACGGTGGGGTGAGTACGATTGCGCCGTGATCCCTGAGGCTGATGTCGATCGGGTGCGGGTGTGGCTCGCAGAGCGGATGGCTGACTGGCGTCCGGATGTGCGTGATCAGATTCGTCTCGAGCTTGACGTTGATGCCCGGTCGGTGACGGTTGTTGAGTGCCGCCCGCCCTGGCGGGAGGATTTCGGGCCGGAGTGGTCTCGTCAGGTCGTCGCGCGACTTCGCTACACCGCGACGAGGGGCGAATGGTCGCTCTACTGGTCGGACCGCAATTCCAAGTTCCATGCCTTTCCTGGGGTCAGGCCGGTCCGGGATGTCAGGCGGCTACTCAAGGTCATCGACGAGGACCGAACCGGAATCTTCTGGGGGTAGCCGCTCGGCGGTGCCCGGACCCGGGAGGGGAGTTCTCACGATCCGTAGCGGGCCCCATGTGGCGAGCGCCAAAGGACGAGTTCACGTGTTGACGCCTACCACTGTTTGTCGTAACATACAAACAATGAGTTGGTGAGGGAGGTCACTCAATGTCCGTCCATACGTTTTCCAGTCGCGAGTTCACGCGTGATGTGTCCGCGGCGAAGCGGGCAGCTTCCGAGGGGCCGGTGTTCATCACCGATCGTGGCCGCCCGGCGTTTGCCCTCCTCGCGATCGACGACTATTACCGCATCGCCGGTGACGCTGAGACGACGCTGCTTGATGTGATGGATGCCATCCCTGGTGGTCACGCCATCGAGTTCGACCCCGCGCGTCTCGACGTTCAGATCCCGGCCGCCCAGTTCGACTGACCGGGGCGATCAAGGATGTTCGTGATGGACACCAACGTTGTCTCGGAGCTGCGCCAAGGAAAGCCGAGCCAATCGGCGGAGGTACGCCGGTGGGCAGCAGCGCAGCCAGCGGCCCGGCTATTCCTGTCAGCGATCACGATCCTTGAGCTGGAAAAAGGAGTGCAGGCCCTGGAGGCGCGTACGCCAACGCAAGGCTCGGCCCTTCGCGCCTGGCTGACGGCGGTGGGCAGCGCATTCGACGGACGGATTTTGCCGTTTACTGAGCGCACGGCCCCGATTTGCGCGGCGTTGCATGTGCCGAATGCGCGCGCTGAACGTGACGCGATGATCGCCGCAACTGCGCTTGAGCATGGCTTTACCGTTGTGACACGCAACACCCCTGACTTCACGCACACTGGAGTGCAGCTTCTGAATCCGTGGCTCCACCCGCGTGCCGGATCCGGCTGACCGATTTCGGCGCCGCGGACTGGATGCCAAGACGCATGTCAGTCGCGCCAAGCGTTCGCCGCCACGATATCGTCAGACCGAGGGTGTCCAGCTGATCGGCTCGAAGTCCCGCGTAGATGAGGCGCCCTGCAGTCCGTTTGCTCGTCTCCCACGACCTGTCCGCCTCGACGCTCAAGACCTCGGCAAGGTGCTGACCGCATCAATGAGACGCGCCGATGAAGCCTTCGGTGGGACGGGTGGAAAGTCGGGGGTCGCCTACCCGTGCGTGGCCCGCCTGGCGCGAACGTGGAGTCACCGTCGGCGTCCGTTAACGCGCGGTAGGAAGCGTGGTGTCCTGGCGGCGTATTCCTGGTAGTCGGCAAACCTGCGAGTTAGGAGGCGCTCCTCGAAGCGCGCCTTTGCGGTCAATATCATCGTCAGGAGAACGGCGAGTGCGAAGGCAAGAATGCTCGTGTTTCGCAGCGCGACGCCAAACGCACAGGCGAGAACCCCGGTGTAGATCGGGTGGCGTACGTACCGGTACGGCCCCCGCGTATCGAGGTTCGCATTGACCTTGGGGTCCGGCAGCGCCGTCAGCGCCCGGCCCAGGCGAACTGCCGTAGCGGCGACGATCGCGAGTCCAGCCGCGACCAGGACGGTGCCGAGAATCACGCCACCCGGGAAGGTGACGTGCCCAACCGGCGGCGCCAAGACGATCCCGGCAATGAGCAACATCTGGGCGGCGACGTAGCTGTGTCCTGTCGACCAGGCCCTTCGTTCTGCTCGCCAGCGGGCCGTCATCAGCGATCGACTCGCGGGTGCGGAGGCGCGCCATTCCCGAGGTGCTTGCCGAGCAAGCGCGGGTCAAGCCTGACCGGGCCGGGTGCGAAGTGACGGAGGGTTGTCACCAATCCATCCTGCCATGTCGAATGTACTCAGCGACGCCAGCTCGCAGAGCGCGTTGCTCGGAAGCTCGAGCGGGGTCGTCGTTCGACTCCTCGCCTCCTTCGGGACGCGTACTGAAGCGACCTGACGCGCCCGATGAGCAACGTTCAGGCCTCGATTGATGTCTATTCGGGACGCCAAATCGCGAGAATGACGAGGAGGGCAATTGAGAAGGCGACGGCGGTTGCGATCAGGATCAACGACCATTGCCAGACTCTGAAGCCGACCCTGACCAGGGAGTTTCCATCCGCTCCGCGTGCAACCGAGGCATCCGGCTCTCGTGTTTCTGCTTCCTGCCTGGTGGCGGGTTCGGTCAACGGTGCCCCTCGTTCCTTTGCGCGGGTTGTTGGAAGAATTGTCGTGGGTAGTCTCATGCGCCTGCGTCTATTCCGACTCTGCCACCAGCATCCGGTGGCGCGCCACCGTCATTGGCAGCCGATGCCGTCTCTATTCCGGTCGAGTCTGAAATGATCGTCCCCGACAACGGTGACTGGGCCGGTGTAGTTCGGCCCGTTGCCGCTGCCCCCCAGGCAGTCGTAGTCGCCCGCGTTCGGGTCGAGGCATTCGCCCTCGTAGTTGGGATCGCAGTCGTCGGGGGAGACTTGGTTGGCCGGGGTAACCTCGGCCGGTGGTTCCGAAACCGGCGTGGATTCGGTGGTTAAGGCCGGGACGTCCCCGAGCTCGGCGCTCGCGGTGTATTGCTCGGCGTTCGGGGCGGTGTATCTCGCGACCGCGGTGGCTGGGAACCTGGTGTAGGCACCGTTTCCGGACCGGCGGACGATTTCTGTTGGCCCATCCCGTCGCCCATCCGCTGCATGGTCCCCGAAACCCAGCCTGGCTCAGGGTCGAGCGAGCGGCCTGGGTTGTGTCAGGGGTAGGTCGGAAGCAACGCGTTCTGGATCTCTGCGCGGGAGAGCGCGCGCGAGACCTTATCCCGAACATCAGTAAGGAGGGGGGTGGTCTGGTCGAGGAGGACTCGGTAGGCCAGGACCACGAAGTCCGCCCGGCTCAGACTTCCGAGTGATGCGGAAGGAATTAACCCCCTCCCGGCGGCCACTCGCGTGGTCCGCTCAGTTGAGGCCAGGAAGTCGCTCTTCATCTGTGCCCGTGTCTTGCCCGAGGTGGTCCAGCTGTTCACTTCCGCAGTGGCGGGGGTTCGACCCAGGAGGAATTGGTAGAGCCCAGTGACGTATTGGCTGTCGGTGAGCGCGGCTGGCACTACGACAGCCGGAACCACGACACTCGGATAGGCCACGGCGTACGCGCTACTCGAAAGCAGGGCCTTCAGCACGTCGGGCTTCGTTTCAAAGGCCCACGCATAGCGTTCAGATCCCGTTTGTGTGCGCTGCAGCAGTGTCCGGTAGGCCGTGTCGACGTACTGGGCCTGCGACAGGCCAGTCAGGGATGTCGGGAGACTGTAGTTGTTTGCCGCGACGCGGGTCGCCCGTTCGCTGGAGGCAAGAATCCCTGCCTGCACGTTTGTCCTCGTTGATGTCCCATTGTTCAGCGCGGTGACGTAGGCGTTCAGGCCCGCAGTATCGGGCTCGCGCCCGAGGAGAAGACGAAATAGATTCGCTACGTAGTCGGTGTTTGACAGGGTGGGGGCAAGCGAGAGCGGGTAGCTGGCCGCCAGGTCAAGCAGAGGCTTCTTCTGCCCGGTGAGGCTGAAGGTGAGACCGAACCGACACTCCGGGTTGCTTGTCCCTGGGCACTTGGCCGGTTCGTCGGCGATCTCGTAGAAATCGATCCGCTCAATGATGTCGCTCGCCGCGACAAGGCCTGGGAGGTGCCTGTTAATACTGGCCAGGCAAGCGTTCATCGTCTGGCTTCCGACCTCATTGACATAGGCGTCGTAGGTCTCGCCACAGTTAAACTCGTTGACGTGAATTGGCTTGTTGAACTGCCGGAACAAGCCGATGAACCCGAGCGGGTTTGTGCCGTACCAGGGGTCAGTAACGCGTGGGGTGTCTCCGAGTCTCGGGTAGGTGTGCAGCCCGACGATGTCGAAGACGACGCTCTGCGGTACCTGCTGCATAAAGAGGAGCAGCCCGCTACTGCCGTTGTCGGTCGCCCCGAGAATTGACCGCAACGGTACGGTCGTGGTACTCGAATCGCTGATGGCCTGCGAGATGCCGCGAAGAACCGCCGCCATCGACTGTGCTGCTGGGACGTTGTAGTCGGCCGCTCGCGTGAATGGTGCCGGGGGCCGCACAGCGATTGGCCGGTTCTCGGGGTTGATGGCCGGGTACAGGCCAACCTCATTTTCCATCTCAAAGTCCCGAACCCAGACCTTCAACGCGTCGACCTGATTCTTGGCCTCGGCGTATGCGTGGGTCTGATAGTTCGTCGAGTTCACAACACAGCTGGGGTCCGGCGCCGCTCCGTGCAAGTACTCCGCGCCGTGGGTGTCAATGATTGCCTCGACTTCAATGCCATTCGCGGTTAGCGCGCTGACGATGTCCTTCGTCCGCTGCTTGACGACGAGTCCGGCGCCACATCCGGTCCAGTCAATGTCAATCCGTAGGTGCTTCAGTCCGTTCGCCTTGAGGGTGTTGGCGAGCGTCACGGGATTCTCGCCCAGATCGTGATATCCGGAGCCGAATACCAGCGGTTTGACGGTCACCGCTCCCGCTGTGCCCGGAGCGACATAGAGCAGCATGAGGAAGGCGAGGGTTGCCAGTCCGAACAGCGAAGTCCGTATTCGCCTCACGGTTCTCACCGGAGTTCTCCTAGATTGGGGGCGATTCCCGGAAATCAATAGCACCGATCGGTCAGGGCCGCCCGACTTAGCCGCTATCGACTGAGAACTCCAACTCGCGACGTGGGTGCGGACGATCGCGCCGGGTTCGTGGTGCCGCCGGGCATCCCAGCGCCGCATTGTCGATCCTTGCGGGCAGACCCATGGACGCTCCAGTGTCGACGGGCCACCGCCTTCATTCACAGCCGATCCCGTCTCCATTCCGGTCAAGTCCGAAATGATCGTCACCGACGACGGTGACCGGGCCGGTGTAGTTCGGCCCGTTGCCGCTGCCACCCAGGCAGTCGTAGTCGCCCGTGTTCGGGTCGAGGCATTCGCCCTCATAGTTAGGGTCGCAGTCGTCGGGGGAGATTTGGTCGGCCGGGGCAGCCTCAGCGGGTGGGTCCGAAACCGGCGTGGATTCACGGGTGAAGGCCGGGACGTCCCCAAGCTCGGCGCTCGTGGCGTATTGCTCGGCGTTCGCTGCGGTGTATCTCGCGACCGCGCTGGCTGGGAACTGGATGTAGGCACCGTTTCCGGATCGGCAGGCGATCGTCCGTCCCCCGCTGCAGTCGAGGTAGAACATCTTGCCTCTCGCCGGGCTGTATGCGGGCAGACCTGGGCTGTCGGCGAAGACGCCGGGTTCGGTCTCGTTGAGCCAGTAGCTGTAGAAGACGTTTTGAGCGAATGGACAGCTCGTCGTGAAGCGCTTGACACTGATGTTTTGGTCGCAGGCGTGCAGTGGTGCAGCGATCCGTCCAGGGCGGCGTCGCTTTGGTAGCGGCGCCGGAGCTACGGATGGCTCGCCGGCCTGCGATGCCGTTACGGTGACGGTTCGCTCGACCTGGGTACTCCCGCAGGCAGCGACTCCACACGCTCCGAGCGCGATCACCACCGCGAGATACCAGTGGGGCCGTGCTTCGCGGATCGGTCCGACGAACGACCAAGCGGCGCGCTCCCTCCGGGAATTGGCAGCCATGGCTTGACGCTATCCCAGGCATTCGTAGGTTCCCAGTTCGCTGGGTGCACCCGAGTGGCTGTCGGCGCGCTCGGGCCGGGCGAGGCCGGAGAGATCCGGCACCACGAGCGACTCAGCGTGAACGCGGTGCTCGGATGGGTGCGTCCGCAGGCCCGACACTATGGGCGACTCAGCGTGAATGCGTAGCCGACGAAGCCCGGCTTCGTGTTGACGAACACCTCGACACTCGCGGTCCCATGGCGCAGAACCGGCGTCCACCTGATCGCCCTCCTGTCGCGCGTGCCGATGACGACGTGGCCGGTCAGACGTCGTTCGACGACCTCGCTGATCGTGACCTCCTGTGCGCCCTTCGGCATCTGAAGTAGCGCGGTTTTGCCGGTGCAAACTCGGAGCAATGGAGGGTCCCGCATCTCGCTGACACCGGCGCTGTCCACGATGTGACCCTTCCACAGGAACGAGGGCGCCCCCACGCTCATGCGTGTACCGCCGATGCTGAGCTGCAGATTCGGCGGGACGACGATCTTCGGGCCCGCAGCAATTCCCGCCGGTACGCCAGCGAGTGACAAGAGGCAGACACAGCAGGTGACTCGAGAACGCGTCATGTTCAGTGTCCGTTTCGTCGAGCGATATCGGGTCTACCGACTACTACGCCGCGGCTTCCATCGTCGTCACATGCTTGGGAGGCAGGGGTGCCAGCCTGCCCGTCCCGGTGGAACGAGGCCGCTCAGACCGACGCGAGGCGCTCGGTCGCTTGTCCGGTGACCTCAGCGATCAAATCGAAGTCCTTGTCGATATGCAGGACCGTGAGACCCGCAATTTCCGCTGTGGCGGCAATGATCAGGTCGGGAACGGAGGGCGCCGGGTGCCGCCCGTGGTCGGCGAGCATTCGCTGGACCTCCATTGCGCGATCCACTGTTGCAGGCGTCTGGTACTCGATCGGCATGGACGCGAGGAGCGGGAGTCGCGGCCGCGCGGAGATCGGAACCGGTTCGTGGGGAGTAGCCAACCTCACGTCTGTTTAGGGCGGCGATCCGAACTATTTCTCCCTCGATGCGCTCCGCCCAGACGGCGGCGTCCGGGCTGGCTCCGAAATGGGCGAAGGCCGAGGCGTCAGCAAGCCAATCAGTCACGCCATGCGCCCCTCATCACCTCAGGGTCGGCGAGAGCGCTGAACGTGGCAGCAAAGGTTGTGAGGTGGTCGACAGTTACCACCTGCGGGCCCGCCACGGCCTCTTGGGCGAGCCGCCCGACGGAGGTACTCCGTTCGGGACAGTCCAAGCTCGGTTGCACGAGCGTCAAGCCCGGCCAGCACGTCGTCGCGGAGGTTATCTCTGGGTACGTCAGTCATCGGTCCCGCCTCTCGTTGATGTCGAAAGGTATTGCTTCGGGATGGACTGCGACGACTCGGCAGCTGTGGCAATGATGCGAAGGTTCAACGCGGGGCCCGTGAATTGGCCCCTCAACCGACCACGCGCGGCCGATACCGCTCGCAATGGTTTCTCGTACTCCTTGATCGCGCTCAGACGAACACTGGAGGTGGACACGATGGAGAAGGTGTTTGAGCTCTACATCAAGACAACGCCGGACCGGCTCTGGGAAGCGATTGTTGATCCCAGGCTGCGGGCCATCTACGCGTTCGGTGTTTCGATGGAGGGCGACCTGTCGCCTGGGGGGAGCTTCCGAATGGTTCACGCTGGCGCGGGCGCGGTGATCGGCGAAGGGGAGAATCTTGAGGTTGACCCGCCCAAACGGCTCGTTCAGACGATGCGAGCCCTCTGGAGTGATGAGGTCACGGCGGAGGGAACCTCTCGCGTCACGTATGAGATCGAAGCGATCGGCGACTCGTGTCGGCTGCTGGTGACCCACGACGAGCTCCGCAAGGGCGCGAACGCGGAGCTGTACGGCGGCTGGCCGATGATTCTCTCCGGCCTGAAGACGCTTCTGGAGACCGGTGAGCCGTTGACGACGCCCGGCTCGCTCCGCTATTCGAATCTGGAGGGCTGAAATGGACTGGACCCTTGAAGTCATCGTCATTCCGGTCAGCGACATCGCTCGCTCGATCGCCTTCTATCGCGACCAGGTCGGGTTTCATCTCGACTTCGACACCACGAACGAGCACATGCACGTGGTGCAGCTGACCCCACGGGGTTCGGGCTGCTCAATCGTCTTCGGCGACCTACCCTCGCAGCGTCGCATGTCGCCCGGGTCCATGACGGGGCTTCAACTCGTGGTGGCGGACGCCGCCCAGGCCCGACAGGAGCTGACCGAACGCGGCGTCGAATGCAGCGAGGTCACCGTCTTCGACGAACGCGATGGATCAACGTTTTTCGGCTTCGTCGATCCGGACGGCAACGGTTGGACCATCCAGGAAATCAAGGCGAGGGCCGATGCGCCGCTGATCCCAAACGCGGCGCGACGATCGGGCACGTGACCCACGGAGGCCGCTCTGGGGGTGAATGGCCGACCGGCCTTCACCCCCCAAACAACGGCGCTGCGTTTAGTTTCCCTTGCCGACCTGATCCGAGATCCGGTTGATGTACTTACCTGCGGCATCACGCCCTCCGAGGCCGAAGGCCAGCGCGCCCGCGAGGGCGATTGCGCCGAGGACGATGTAGAAGGTTCCGGTCACGATCGGTGTTGCGATGTGAAGTTGCGTCAACGCCATGAAGGAGACGAGCACCAAAATGACGATCGGCGCAGCGCTGGCCGCAATCTTTCCGAGCGCGGTCCCACCGGCAACCCGTGTGAGGAGTTTGCCCACAAACGAGGCGACGAAGATCCCGACGAGCAGAATCGCGATCGCGGCGAGCAGATTCGGCAAGTAGCCAACGACGGTACCGATGCCACTTGAAAGTTGTTTGATGTTGGCGACATCCGCGGCAATTCCGGCGCCGAGAATGATGACAATCCACCGGGCAATATTCCCAATGAGTGTGGATGGTGAACCGCCACCAACCTGACCAACGTGCGCACCCAGTGGGCTTGATGAGATGCGCTGATCGACCTTTGCGCGCCCCAGAAGGGCGACGATCGCGCGCTGAACAATTCTTGCCACGATGAACGCAATGATCAGGACAACAAGTGCGCCAACGAGGCGGGGCAGCCAGTCGAACGTCGTGTCAGTAAGGCGTTGCAAGCTGTCAGAAATACTGATGGACATCGTGTTTCACTCCCGGGATATTCCGGGCCACCGGCCCGGTTTACCGTTATCTTATAAACGGTTCATCCAAGAAGACCAGCGCAAGCTCTGCTGAGTTACACAGCCGTCAACAGCTACGCCGCGAGGCGGTCAAAGCGGAGTCGGACTTCAGTGCCCTTGCCTCGGCGTCGAATCCGCACTTCATCGGCGAGCGCGTGGATCATCACGAGGCCACGGCCACGGACGCTCGACGCCGGGGGGACCGGCGGCACGCGCTCGGGGCACGTACGACCCTCGGCCCCTTCGTCCCGCACGCTGACGACCGCTTGGTCTCGCTCGACGACGACGTCAAGATGAACTGTCGCGGGTGCCTCCGAGCCATGCTCGACGGCGTTTGTCATCGCCTCGCCGACCGCGACGAGGACCCGATCAACGGTCTCACCAGTCCATCCAGCACCGCCCAGGGCACGGCTCAACTCGCGTCGCGCGTCTGCGAGCGAGCCGTGGCTGGCTGGAAACTGGACCGACACCCGGTCGAGCACATTCACGGCCTTCAGTATTGACCTTTCGGCGGATGTCGTCCAACCAACCTGTCCCGCATAGACTGGCACCCCTTGTCGCTGTCGTCCCACCGAAGGTAGATGCATGATCGCTTGTGACGGTGTTTTCGTAGTTCCCGCTTCGGCGCCCACACGATGAGGCGCTCAAGTCCGCCTCCGTCCCTTCGGGTCGCGACCTTCACCATTCCGGCGATTGGACGCGTCGCGCCCGGTTCCGGTGGCCTTGGAATTGGGGCCCTGCCGGTGCCGGATGGGCTCGACCCGCTCCCCGGTGTCGACTTGCGCCTGGTGCGGGGGGCGCCATTTCCTGCCGAACATCTCGTTGTCGTCAATGGCGGCGCCTTGACGGTCAGCCTCGCCGGTGGCGTGGCCCGCTCGCTGCGGCTGCCGGACGTCGTCCAGGCCTTCGATCGCCGCCCACCTGGGTTGGTTGGCCTCGTGGGTGCTCCCCTGGCCAACGCCTGCTGTCTGATTCGCGAGGATGGATGGTCTGCGGTGGTTCTACCAAGCCTCGGGGATATCGGATCGGGTTCCAGCAGTGGGTCGGTTGCCCTGCGCGCCGATGGACTGCGCGTCGCGGCCATCGGTGCTGACGGGATCACCGAGCACGACCTTGCGAGTGGGGGAGCCACGGTCGCAACGCACCCCGGAGCGTTCCGTGCGGTGGCGTTTGATCACGAGGGAGCGTTGCTCTGTTCGCTCGGGGCCGCGATTGGCGCACCCGACGCCGCAGCCGTTGAGGGCTCGCCGGTGGTCGCGATCGCAGCAGCAGCGGAAGCCCCAGTTGCGGTCACTGCCCACGAGGACGGCAGCTACTGCGCATGGAACACCGAGACGCTTAAGCGGATGGGAACCTTTACCAGCCCGGTTGGCGCTGCCGCTCGTCTCGCGATTTCATCAGACGGCGGACGGATCGGGTTGTCCGGCATCGACCGTGTCGCGCTCCACTACCTGCCGGACGGACGGCTCGGATATCTGATCGAGAATGCCGTCGCGCTCGTCCCCGACCCCCGCGGGGAGGGCTTCGTCATCGGCGGTGTTTGGGGTACGGCCCTTGCGATCGCGGTCGAGGTGCCCGCATGAGCAGCCGCCGCGGGGGACACCAGGCGCCCGCCCTGATTGTCGAGGATCCCGGGCCGTGGGGCGTGGTGTCCGACGTTCAGCGTGCAATGGGCGGAATGATGGGCGGCGGCGGGA
>JAYTQG010000203.1:0-3433 GCA_043746815.1 Thermoleophilia bacterium
CGACGAAAGGGCACGCAAAACTCGCCTCACCCGAGCGTTCAGCGGCCGCCTCGCCCGCGGCATCCCCAACCGACTCATGGACGAACTCCCCGCTGACGCGATTGAGCCGTACCCGTACCAGGGCCACCTCCTCGGACCGCTTACCCGGGCCGCGCGCGAGCAGGGACGCTCCGACGTCACATCGCTCTGGTCCGGACAAATCGCCCCACTCCTTCGCCACCACCATGCCGAGGAATTGTTCAACTCACTCGTCACTGGGACCGAGGAATCCTTGGCGGCAAGTGACGCACTGGCTGTGAGCTGACGTACACCGCGGGTCGAACGCAAGACCTGACGCCAACAGCTCCCACCACAAGAACCGACACGATCGGGACACCTCGGGAGCGTCATCCCGACTGTTTCAACCGCTCGGCGTCCCGACGGGCCCCGCGGACCGCGGCCTCGCCAAGCTCCTCAGGAGACGCGTCCAGGGCGGATTGGACGGCCAGGCGACTAACGGAGGTTTGCATCTGCGCGTACAGCCCATCCATCCGCACACGCATGCCCAATGACAACCCATCCAGTGAGGCGCCTGCCGGTTGAGGCTCAAACGATTCGTTCACTATCCCCGCCCGTTCCTCCTTGGGTTGACCGAGGAGGAAGGGTTTCTGGTCGCCCTTTACGCTACGCCGGAAGGAGATCGAACGCCTTGCAGTGCAGCGGTCTCACCGCGTTGAAATGACGTCGATCGAGTGTGATCACGGTCCGGGTATCGAGGCGCTCCGCCAGGGCGACGACCGACGCGTCGGTTCCTCCCAATGGGAAGTCCGCGTACTCGGCCACGAGCTGACCGATGCGCTGCCAGTCGTCGGGCGTTGGGGCCTCCACGTCAAAGGTCGTGAGCCCGTCAAGGAACTGGGACTCGATCTGTGCTCCGAGACGCCGACCAATCAGGTACGTCGCCTCCGCAATCACCATCGCGGGGATCACCAACCGAAGATCGGGACGCGACAACGCCACGAGGCACGCGTCGTGATCCTGATCATCCCGGTCAACCGCTGCGTACAAGGGCCCCGCGTCAACGACCGCGAACACTCGTCCACTCCGCCGCCAGGATCTCCTCCATATCTCGCGCACCGGTCCGGTGGCCACTGCCACCAAGCGCCGCGAACGGGATCACCCGAGGGCCATCACCAGAGGGGACAAGCTGGGCGCTCACCGCATCACGAACGACCGCCGAGATCGAAGTGCGACGACGTGCCGCCTCACGCTCGGCAACCAACGCCAACTCATCTGGAATCGTAACTGTGATGCGCCGCATACCGTAAGCATACGCAAAGCGGACGGCGGCCGCCGATGGGATGGTCGCTGAACTCCGGCGGGGCATTAAAGAATGCAATCAGTGGTACTTGACCGGGAGTCAAGAACGAAGCGGCCGAGGTGTGGGCTTCCCGGCCCGGCGTCGCCCACCGCGACAACCCGCGACAAACGACGCTGGAATCCTCCCTTCCCGAGGCCGACGCCCTCCGTCAAACCCGGCCCGACTCGCTCTATTGGCGGGCGCGGCGCGCGAGATCCATCGCCGTGAGCGCGAGCAGGCAAGCGAACAACATACGCAGTGCCCGGTCGGGCGTTTGCGCGGCGATATGGGCACCCAAGAACGCGGTGGCGGTGGAGCAGACGCCCAACAGCAGTGCATCGTGCCAACGCACCAGGGTACGCTGGCGGAGGCTGCCGACGACCGAGACGGGGATCATCGCGAGTAGTGAGGTCCCGGCGGCGGCGTCTGCTGGCAGTCCGAACGCCAGTGCGAGGGCTGGCACGAACAACGCTCCGCCGCCGACACCGAACAGGCCGGCGACGATGCCCGCCGCCAGACCGATTCCCCCAGCGAGGGCGACTTCTGCACCTGCATTTGGTAGGTGCAGGTGTCCGCCGCGCGGCAGGAGCATCCGCACAGCGATGAGCGCGACAAGGACAGTAAAAGCGTAGGTGAGGGCTGCCGAGGAGATGCGCCCTTTGAGGGCCACACCCGCCAGAACACCGGCCACGGCGGGCAGGCCGATGGCGAGGGCCTTGGCGACATCGACGTTGCCGAGGGCGGCGTGGCTCGCCATGCCGGCCAGGCTGGTGATGACGATTCCGGCAAGCGAGGTGGCGGTCGCAACTTTGGCGTCGTAGCCAAGTGTGGCGATGAGCAGCGGGACGACAATGACGCCGCCGCCGACGCCGAACAGCCCCGAGAACAAGCCAGCGACCAGCCCGATTCCGGCAAGTCGCCACTCGGGGCGGGTGAGTGACGTCGTCAACGGGTGGAATGTGTTCGAGAATGCCATCCTTGCCTCACGTCGATTGCCCCCGGGCTGAGCTGTTTGGGCCGCGCGGGAGGAGTTGGCCAACTGAATGGTGCGTGGGCCTCGACGAAAGGGCGGAGGCGGTCTGGCCACCGCCCTTTCGCGTGAGGTTGTTCGCTGTTCTCTGCGGTTCGCTAGGAGCTCTTGGGTGCGATGTTCGGTACCGGTTCCGGTCGAGGGAGCCGAAGCGCGATGCGCGTCCAATTGGGCATCCACCAGTTGGCATCGCCAAACAGGCGCATCAGGGCCGGAACGAGCAGGGCCCGAATGACCGTCGCGTCGAACAGGATTCCGGCTGCGAGGCCGATTGCGAGGGGTTTGATTTCGTAGCCTGGGCTTGATGAGAGCACCAGGAACGCCAACATGAGAATCAACGCAGCACTGGTAACGAGCTTGCCCGTACGGGCAAGGCCGAGTTCGATCGCCCGGTCCGTTGAGCCGGTCTCGTCGTAGGCCTCCCGGATGCGAGCGAGCATGAACACCTCGTAGTCCATCGACAGCCCGAACAGGAATGCGAAGATCATCAGCGGAATCCAGGCGGTAATGGACTGAGTCGCGTCGATGTTCCAGAGAGAGGACCCGTGGCCTTGCTGAAAGACGAAGACGACGATCCCGAAGGCCGCGCCGAGCGAGAGCAAGTTGAGCACGACCGCTTTGATCGCCAGTACGATCGAGCGGAATGCCCGCGCAAGCAAGATGAACGTCAGCATCACGATGCCAATGAGCACGTACGGGAAGCTGCCAAAGAGCGCGTGTAGGAAGTCCTGACCGACGGCCGCGGTGCCAGTCAGCGTTCCGCTGCTTCCTTTCAGAGCCGTCTTCGCGCGGTCGATGATCGGCTGGATGCCGGGCGCCGCGCCGTCGATCGCGGCGAATGCCTCTACCATCGAGCTATCCCCGCGATGCCACGCCGGGGGCGCGGTAGCCCCGATGACCCCCGGTACGGTGCGCAACGTGGCAGCGACCTGCTCGGCGCTCCCGCCGTTCTCAACGAGGACGTTAAGCGGCTTCATCACACCCGGGCTGATGCTCGCGTCGGCGAGCATCTGACGACCAGCGATCGCCGTGCCACTGCCGGGGAAGTTCTTCAGTTGCGCCTC
>JAYTQG010000204.1:0-3402 GCA_043746815.1 Thermoleophilia bacterium
CGCCAGGTCGGCTTGGCGAGGGCATCGTGCAACCCAGCGTTGACCGACTCCGGCGTGTCGCCGCCGCCATCGGCCTCGACGTCCTTCAACGCTGCTTCGATCTTCGAGACGTCCCCGGTGAAGTCGAACGTCCGGGTGACGAAGGCATCCCCTCGATCCCGGAAGACCGTCAGCCCGAAGCGGACGTCAGGGGCGCCGGGGAGCTTGCTGACGCGCTCTGAGACGCTCGCCATGGTGTCGCGCAGGCGGGTGATCTCATCGCCCATCGAGCCGGTCGCGTCGATGAGGAAGAGCACGTCCAGGGCCTTCGGGGCGACGGCATCGGTCGCGAGGACGACATTGCTCTCGTCGGAACGGTCCGCCACGTTCGTCGTCGCCTTGGCCTCACCAAGTTTGGCCTCAATCTTCAGTAGACCCTGAGCGTGCTGCGTACCGGTGGTGACCTCCGGGAAGAGAACCGCCAGCCCGTGCACGTCGCTCGGGGCCGCTCCGACAACCGTGCCATCGGGACCGACGATGGTGACGTCCGCTCCAAGGATCGGTTCCCCTGAGGCGTTCTTTACATGAACGAGGACGCGTCGGGAAACGTCAACATCGTGCGCGTCGAGCTTCTTGTCGAGAAATTCGAACCGGTACTTCAGAAAGGCAGCAAACGCAACGTTGTCGTCCACGCTTCCGGCCTTCAGACCGCCGAGCGAAGCCGTTGTTGGAATCGGTGCGCGGTCGATGATCACCGGCTTCGCGGCGACTCCCGACGCAGGGACTCCAGCTTCCTTCAGACGCCCGTCCGACGCCCCAAAGCGCTCGCCTGCGGCGACGTGGTGCTCGGCATCGGCCTCAGCTGGCGAACCGTCCAACCAACCCGTCCGAGGTGCCGAGCTACCTGCCCCGCATCCGCCCGCCGCAAGCGACAGGGCAAGAATGGCAAGGGCCGCGCAACGGCCGCGAGTGACATGAATCAGGGGACGCAAACGTTGGGACTTCATCGGGGCGCTCCGTTTGGATCGGGGGCGGGCCACATTGGGCCCCTCTGCACCCTCTTACGCCACCACCCGCCCGCTCGTCACGGTCCCAACGCCCTGACACGGCAGGGCATCGGTGGTCCATTCAACCTGCAACCGCTACGAGGCCTTCCAGTACTGGCCCTTGCCCGACTTCGTGGGGGAACACTTCACCTTGCGCCCCTTGGTGTCGGTCCGCTTCGAACCCAGCTCGGACTTCTTGCAGAACTGCCCGGCCTTGACCGAACCGGTCGTCTTGGACGGGCTCAGGGTCGTGCTTCCGTTGGTGGTCGTGCCGGTCGACTGCGTACCGGTCGTGGTCCCGGTGGACTTCGTTCCGGTGCTCGTCGCATTTGACGTCGTCGGCGTCGAGGTCGTACCGGTCGAGGTGGTCTTGGCGACGGCAACACCGGCACCACTTGCAAGCGCCGCCGCGGCGAGCGTTGCGATCACCTTCGCGGGCTGAAACGTCATCTGTTTGCTCCTTCGTTGGACAACCGAATCCGCAGGAGCCTACTGAGATGACGTGACGGGACCAATCCGGGGCCATCCGTGGCCCCGGCCGATGGCCAGTCGCTACTTCTTCTTCACCTTCGGCGCCGTCGCCAGGACCAGCGGAATTCTCGTTCCGTCGGTGCTGCTCCATCCGGCGGGGACGAGCTGACCGATGATCTTGCCCGCCTTGCGACGGTTCTTCACCTTCGTCACCCGGCCAACGCCACAGTGGTTGGCAGCCAAGGCCGCGGTGGCTTTGACGAGCGTCAAGCCCACAACCTTCGGTGTCGTGCAGACGATCTTGTCAGCGGGGGGCGCCACGATCGGGACCACGGGGGCCGTGTAGGTAACCGTTGCAGTCGCGCTTGTGGTCCCACCGGCTGCATCCTTCGCGACGACCGTGATGGTGTTGGCCCCTGCGGTGAGGACCACGGGGTAGGCCCACGAACCATCGGCCTGCACCGCGACAGCTTTTCCGTTGACGGTCAAGGACGCGACGGCAACGTTGTCCTTCGCGGTCCCGGTCACGATGAGGTTCGGGTTCGTGACCGTCGCCCCGGCCGCGGGGCTGCTGACCGTCACGACGGGTACACCGATCGGATCGAAGCTGAGCACTGTCTGAGCGGCGAGATCAGCCGACTGATTGCCCCATTCGTAGATCCGCTTCATGACCAGAGAACCGCCCGCGGGAACCGTGCGCGTCACGGCGGACTCAAATTTCGTCCCCGTGCTGTTGAACGTGACACCACTTGGCTGCGTATCAAATGTGATGGCACCCCGAGGAAAGTTGGCGTCACCATCGACTGCGTTCGCGGAGAGACGCACCCCGATGGTGGCCGGACCGGGTGCTGCTCCTACTGTGGCCGCTGAAGCAAACAGCTGGAATGTGTTTCCTGCCCAGGGGAAAAGGAACGAGGCTCTCTGTGTCGCTCCCGTGCTGACATCCTGGACATCGTCCTCCACGAGGAGATCCAGCTGGTGGGCAGCACCATCAGTGCTCGTCCATGTATCGGTGATCGTCGCGCGCAACCCTTCGCGGTCCTGGACGATGACGCGGGAGAGGCGAACGTTTGTTGGTTGGAAGCTCGTGCAGCTGACGGCGGTCGCGGGAAACGTGTTGGTGTTGCAGCGAGCGAATGGCTCGGACTCCGTGATGGTCACGCCGCCGTCCAGAGCAAAGACGGCGGAGGCGGTGAGAGCCGGAAACCCCGTGAGATTTGAAGCAGTCCCGAACAGGTCGTGGGCGGCGTTCGATGCGTAGGCGTTTTGTCCGTCGACCTGCGCTTGTGAGCGGGTGTTCGCGAAGTTCGCGCGGAGCAGCTCGTTGTTGGCGTAGAAGAGCGTCTGACTGCTTGAGAGGTTTGGCCCGCCAAGGGTATTCGTGTCGTACAGGCCGCCGCGCCCGACGGAACGGTAGTCCGCGAACCCTCGGAGCTGCGGTGCTGAAACCGAAAAGTTGTACTTCACGCCAGCGTTTGGCCCACCGAAAATCGCCGAGGAACTGATGCCCCCGACCAAGACTCGAGGCCCACCGAAACTAAGGGGAACCCCAGCGTATCCAGCCGGAACTGCGCGAAAACGGCACGGCATTCCGCTACCAACGACGGAGAGGGGCAGGGTCACACCCCATGCACCCCCGGCGGCAACGGTGACTGGGGCGCCAACGTCATTTGACGAAACGCCGAGCGCGGAGTCGGTGTAGCACCGCAACTGTACTTGGTCCACACCCGCTGCCCCGTCTGACGTGCCCGAGAACGTCATCGTCGGGATGACAAGCGCGTCTGCGTCGTACGAGGCGAAGGTCAGGTCCGCTGGCGCGGTGACGGCCGAGACCGAAACGGCAGCGGTCGCAAGCGTTGGAAACGCGGAACTGGCCGCGAATGCTGCGATAAGGCGAAAACTGAGA
>JAYTQG010000205.1:0-18245 GCA_043746815.1 Thermoleophilia bacterium
CGGGCCTCCGTGATGCTCGTGCGCGTGGGCGGCCGCACGTTTGAAGATGCCTTCGAAGGTCTCCTCGTTGAATG
The DNA here is from genome assembly GCA_043746815.1 of Thermoleophilia bacterium. Classification (GTDB taxonomy): domain Bacteria; phylum Actinomycetota; class Thermoleophilia; order Miltoncostaeales; family Miltoncostaeaceae; genus JAYTQG01. The sequence goes on from JAYTQG010000205.1 coordinate 75, forward strand.
TTTGGTTGCATGTCGGACAGTCGTATTCGAGTGCCATTCAAACGCCTCCTGGTCCAATGGATAGATCACTTCTGGAGTACCCGATTGACGGGATTCGTAACAGGTCGAGCCGCTAAACTTCGCCGCCGTCCGACCACCGACCGGAGTTCACTCGCCAATGCCCGTTCCGCGCCTCTTTGACGCCCCAACCGATCCCCGCGAGCAGTGGGTTCACCTGCTGTCGTCGACCCTGGCCATGACAAGTTCCGAGACGCGCGCCGCGTTCCTGAAGGAACTCACCGGTGAAGAACTTCCAGGCGCGGGAGCCGCACAGGTGCGGGAGTTTCGTCCCTTGGCGGGCGGCACAAGCGTGGTCGACATCGTCATGTTGGACGCCGAGAAGCGCTGGGTGCTCGGCATTCACACCTCCCTGGCCTTCGACGCTGCCCTGACCGAGCGGTTCGCTGGGGCATACGACGCGCTGGAGGGCTTTGGCGAGAGGCGCATTCTCGTGACGATCACCCCGGACCGGGCCCCCTCGGCCGCGATCACTGCGGCTGGTGCGGGACGGGACCTGCGCCACAAGAGCTGGCAGCGCATTCGCGACTGGGTACAGGAGCGCCCAGAGCGCGGAAACGCTCAGGGCATTGACCTCTTCGTGCTGCGCGAAGCCGACTACGTGTTGAATGCGAACACGGCCGAGTTGTACCGGTTGGAGGAGTTGATGCCACTCCTTCCGGAACCGGCCCGCGGTGCATTCGCGACCGCGTACTTCGACCTGAACGACGCGCACCACGCACCGCGCATCACCGGGTCAGGTACGGACTGGGTCGTTGCCGTTCCACGCGCCGGAGAGGCTGAGGTCGAGTTGACGACCGCGGGCGGTGTCTTGACCCTGCACGTTCACTCCACGGCCCCCATTCTTGGTGCCACTCCGAGCGCTGGTCGCGAGGGATGGCAGACGCTCGCCATTGCGTCTCGGGCCGACTATCAGGGCGCGCGCAGCGCCGTCCGGGCAGCGATCCGCGGCCTCGTGCCGCGCAAGCGCTAACCCCTCGGTACCCTCTCCAGATGGCGAAACGTTCATTTGATGACCCGGAGCGCGAGGAGCAGCGCCTCGAAGCGTTGTCCCTCGTGCACCAGCACGGTGACCCCGTCCTGCGGACACCCGCCCGCGAGGTGACTGTGTTTGACGACGCATTGAAGATTGAAGCGGACCGCATGATTGAGGTCATGGATAGTGCCCGCGGCGTCGGCCTCGCGGCCCCACAAGTTGGCCGTCTCTCACGTCTGCTCGTGGCACGCCCCTTCACCGACGAGCCAGCGTATGCGCTCTGCAACCCAACGATTGTCTGGCGCTCCGACGAGGAAGAGACCGACACCGAAGGGTGCCTATCAATCGGTGAAGTCAGCGTGCCCGTAACGCGCGCCGTCGCCATCCGGATTGAGGCGGTCGACATTGGTGGTGAGGCCGTTACCCTTGAGGCCGACACCTTCGAGGCTCGCGTCTTGCAGCACGAGATTGATCACCTCGACGGCATCCTGATCCTCGATCGCACAACCGCTGAAGCGCGGCGGGAGGCCCTGCGCGAACTGCGCGAGGGTCCTGCCGACGCCGAGTAGGCGCCGTGAGGGTTGCATTTGCTGGGAGCCCGGCGCTTGCGGTGCCGGTGCTGAACGCCCTTATCGGCTCGCGTCACGAGGTTGCCCTCGTCGTCACCCAGCCAGACAAGCCGCGCGGACGTGGCCGTGCGCCGGTACCCACACCGATACGCGCCGCGGCTGAGGAGATGGGCCTCTCCGTCCTTGCGCCCACGTCAATCAATCTTCCGGAGTCCCTCGACGCACTGCGCGAGGCGAACGTTGGGGCACTGTGTGTTGCCGCCTTCGGTCAGCTCCTTCGGGCCGATGTGCTGGATAGCTGGCCATGCCTGAACGTCCACTACTCCCGGCTTCCGGCGTATCGTGGCGCGGCTCCGGTGGAGCGCGCCATCATGGACGGCTTGAACGAGACCGCCGTCACGATCATGCAGATGGACGCGGGGCTCGACACGGGTCCGATCATTTCGATGGAGCCGGTTCCGATCGGCTCAGATGACAACGCAGGAGCCCTCTACGAGCGACTCTCGACCGTCGGGGGCCGCTTGCTCGTCGGCGTGGTTGACGCGTTGGAGGCCGGGACGCTAACGATGACCGTTCAGCCCGCCGAGGGATTCACCCTTGCGCCGAAGTTGACTGATACGGACCGGCAGATTGACCCGAGGCGCAGCGCCCATGACGAAGCAAATCGCGTCCGGGCGCTGAGTCCCCATATCGGGGCGGTGATGACAATCGACGGGCAGCCGATGAAGGTCCTCGGTGCCCACGCGGTTGCCGGTGCCGGCTCAACGCCTGGATTGACCGCGGAGAACGGCGAGCTTCACCTGGCGTGCAGTCAAGGATTTCTCGTGATTGATGAGTTGCAACCGCCCGGCAAACGGCCGATGGCGACTGATGTTTTCCTGCGTGGCTACCGGGGTGCGCTCCGACTGGATGTGACCGAATGAGCACAAACCGCCCGCCGACTGCGTCACCGCCGAGTCCGGGCCGGGCGCTCGCGCTGCGGGTCGTGCGCCGTGTCACCGATGGCGCCTACACCGACCGCGCCTTCGCGGGTGAGGCCAGCCGCGCACGGATCGACACACGTGACCGCGCCTTCGCCCAACATCTTGCGTACGGCACCGTCCAGCGCCGACGGACTTTGGACAAACTTCTTGACGAGACGTTGGACCGCCCCGGTGATGTCGAGCCCGGCCTGCGCGACGTCCTGCGCCTTGGCGCGTACGAGCTTGCCTTCACCGACGGTGCTCCCGCCCGCGCCGTTGTTGACGAGGCAGTACGTCAAGCGCGCGCTCTTCCGGGCGATGCGCGTCGGCGAAACGCCCGCGCGGGCGTAGCGAATGCCGTACTGCGACGCCTCTCCGATGACGCCTGGAGTCGCGTTCGCAACCTCGACGACTCAACCGCAGAACTCGCCGCAATCGCCCACTCGGTTCCCGATTGGATCAGCGAGGCCCTCTTCGCCGCCCTTGGGGCCGAGGATGCCCGTGGTGTTTTGGCCGCCTGCAACCAGCCCGCCGAATCCGCTATCCGTTGGAACCCGCTCCGTGGTCCGCGCGCGACGCTCGAACAGGAACTGCCCGCGGGTTGGACGCGCGACCCCGACCTTGACGAGGCCTATGTGCTCTCGGGCGCGTGGGCACTTGAGGACTCGGGTGCCTGGGCCCACGGACGTGCGATGGGGCAGAGCCGTGCCTCGCTGCTGCCAGCGCTCGCGTTGAATCCCCAACCCCGCGAGCGCATCCTGGACCTTTGCGCTGCTCCGGGTGCGAAGGCCACCCACATCGCGGCCCTTGCACGAAACGGTGCCGAGATCACCGCGGTGGAGCTTCATCCTGCCCGCGCCCGCGCATTGGAAGCCCTGGCGACCCGCATGGGCGCACAGATCCGAGTGATTGAAGGCGATGCTCGTGAAGTTGCCTTGGATGGTGCCTTTGACGCGGTGTTGGTTGACGCGCCCTGTACCGGCCTCGGCGTCCTCTCCGCCCGGCCCGATTCACGTTGGCGCCGTCGTGAGGAGTCCGTCGCACCGCTGGTTGAACTGCAGCGGGCGATCCTGAACCGTGCGCTCTCCGTTGTGCGGCCCGGCGGCCGCGTTGTCTACTCGACGTGCACGTTGACCCTCGCCGAGAACGAAGAAATGGTCGCCGCCACTGGCGCGCCGCTCATCGACCTCTCGGAGCGCTTTGCGTCCTTTGCTCACCCGACACTTCCGGGCGCGCTCCGTTCGCTTCCGCATCGGACGGGCAGCGACGGCTTCTTCGTGGCGAGCCTGCAGGGATGATCGTCGCCCGGGCGCATGGGGTCCTTCGGATCGTGCGCCAGGTGGACCATCAGGCGCAATGTGGACAGATGGCGACTGCGTGGGGAAACGCTGGCGTTTCACGGATTGACCACTGGGAGGACATCGCGGCCGCGGCCGCCATCCACGACGAGGGTTGGCGCGATGTGGACGCGCGCCCTGGGCGAGGTTCCGACGGGCGGCCTGAAGACTTCCCGCACATTGATCGTTCGCGGCATGTCCAGCTGTACCGGGTGGGGATCGAACGGGCGATCGATCACAGCCCGCGTGCCGGACTCCTGGTCAGCATGCATGGCGCCGGGCTCCATCAACATCGCCTTGGCCTGGATGGTCCCGCCGCCAGCTCCGGCGAGCACGATCCGGCCGTCCAGGCGTTCCTCGATCAGGAGGAGACGCGCCAGGATGCGCTACGCACCGCAATCGGCAACGACCTGTCACTGGGCGCGTGGGCGTGGGACGCCTACCGGCTCCTTCAGACCTGGGATGCGCTCAGCCTCTATCTGACCTGGCGCGGCCTTCCGCAGGGGCAAGTCGGGTCGCTGCCGCGGGTACCGTTCGGCCCGACTGACGAGGGAGTCACGCTTACACTCGGGCCGCTCGGGAGGAACACGGCGAGCTGTACTCCGTTTCCCTTTGCGGGCAGCGAGGTGGGGCTCCCGGTCTGCATTCGGCAAATTGAGGACCGCCCGTACGTTGACGACGAGGAACTCGCTGTGGCGCTCGCGACGGCCCCAGAGGAGCTCGTGGAGTTCGTCATTTGCCCGCATCCCAGTGGCTGACAGATCCCCTTTTTGGGGGATACGTTCCCGCTCGCCGGGTAGCTTCGACGGCTACGCTGGTCGGGAAGCGCCCCAAGAAACGTGCATTGTCACCGGAAGAAAGGCGGCGTTACATGGACTCAACGCTCCTCATTATTCTCGCGGCGTTGCTGCCACTCGTGGTGCATTTGGCGCCGTCGCGACACCGACCCTTTGCGTTGATGAGTTCCATCGCGATTCTCGTCATGTACGGCGTGATCCGTCGGAACCCATTTGTTCACTGGGAACTTTGGTTGGGCCTTGCGCTCGGAATGATCGCCCTCGCACTCGCCGGTGCTGGCCGACAGTCGGTCGCAAAACCCCGCCCGCGGCGCACATCCCGGCGGATTGATGTCGACCCGGATCGCAGCCAGCCAACGGGCGAAATTTACTAGCCTCGACGATCCCAAGCGCTACGGGTCGTTTGGCTCCAGGTTCTTCTGGATAACCGACTGCGCGCGACTGGCGTCAGCGGTCTCGGTGATGCCTTGGCGGAGCACGGTCAGCCCATCCACGACCGTCCCGTTGGCGATCTGGGCGATTCCTTGGGCGATCTTTGCGTTCGCTGACGTGGGATCGATCTGGAGTGCGAGGGTCGCAGTGGAGAGCGCATCCGCGGTTCGATCCAGGCGCAGGAGCGCCAGGGCACGCGTCGCGGTTGCTTCCGCATCTGAAGGGTCGAGGGTTGCCGCTCGCGTCAGCGCGTCCACCGCCCCGCCCAAATCTCCGACGAGCGTGTCGGCGAGACCGATGCCAAGGGCGGCCTGAGCGAGCTGCGGGGCACGCAGGGCGGCGCGCTGGTAGGCCACAAGGGCGTTTCTGCCATCGGCGCGTGCCAGCGCGATGTCGCCGGTCAGGAGTTGCCCGACGACACCTCGACGGGCCGCCGGTTTCCACGTCGCGAGAAGCTTCGCGGCCGCATCCGGACGACCGAGATTAATCTGGTTCCGGACCGCTGCGTATTGCAAGAACAACAAGCCTTTCGCCCGTCGGTTCGCAACGGTCAGTGCCTTTGTGAAGTCGATCGGAGCGGTCCAGTCAGGCTGCAGCGTGACGGACAAGTTCAGTGTCTGCGCACCGCGGCGGACATCAATCGCGACTGGGGTTGCCGCAGGAGTCGTCGATAGCGCGACACGAAACGCACCTTGCGTCCCGGTGGACTTTCCGTTTACCGCGACGATGACGTCGCCCCGATGAAGGCCAGCGGTTGCCGCTGGGCCGCCAGGGGCAACGACGGCGACAAGTTGGCCGCCGGTGTCGATGCGAAGTTGCCGGGCGAATGGCGCGAGCAAGGGGACCGTGAGTGCATCCAATCGGCCAAGCGGCGCATCCAACTGGATCGTCGCAGGAGCGCGGAGCGGTTTGGAGTGCTCACCGGTCGGGGAGATCGCCTCGACACTCACGGCGTAGTCACCAGCGGCCAGTTGGAAGCCACTTGCATCTACGGCGGGAACCAGAACATACGCACGGCCTGCCGGGTGGTCCGTTTGTGTTGTGACGGATTGGACGACACGAGCGTCGGCCCCGGTGGTCAACTGAATCTGCAGTTTGGCGGGCTCCGAGAGCTTGACGCCGACGAGGAGCTGCGCATGGCCCTGCGGCGCCTTGGTGGTCCGCGGAGCAACGAGCCCGGAGAGCGTCGGTGTGGCGGCAAGCGGAGCGGCGCTGACGCCGATTGTTGTAACGGCGATCACGGCGATGAGGGGCGGACGCACGCGTTCGAGGGTAGCAGCCCGAATATGCTGCCTCGCGGTGGACGCCCCAACATCAATCGAAGTCCTTGAAATGGCGCGCAGGGGAACATCTCTGACCCCGGCGGATGTCGAGGCACTCGTGCGGGCCTGGGACAACGGATCAACTGGCGATGGCCAGATGGGTGCCTGGTGTATGGCCATCAGCCTCCAGGGCCTCACGGTGGAGAGTGCTGTTGCGCTCGGTCGGGTGTTGATCGCGTCCGGCGACCGGCTGGACCTCGCCCAGTTCGGGCCAGTTGTCGATATCCAGAGCGTTGGTGGGATTGGTGACTGCAGCGTGTTGGTGGCAGCGCCAATTGCGGTCAGCCTCGGGGTGCGCGTCGCTGGCCTCCACGGGCCGGGTCTCGGGCTCCTCGGCGGGACGTTGGATATTCTTGACGCGATACCCGGTGTCCAGACCAGCTTCGACCTCGCCGAGATGGTCCGGCGGGTTCGAGACGAGCCGCTGGTGCTCGGGGATGCCCACGACCGCATTTGCCCGGCTGAGCGTCGCCTCTGGGGGCTTCGACTCTCAACGGGAACTGCCGATGTCGTGGAGCTTGCCGTTGCGGCGACGATGGCGCGGGCGCTGTCATTTGGAGCCCCGTCGGTGGTGCTCCACATCCCTGTCGGACCGGGAAACGTGGCGGCCGATTCGCGTCACGCTCGGCACGGTGAGCTGATCGCGAGTGCGCTCGCGGAGCCCTTCGATCAAGCCATTCGCGTGGTTACGACGGCGTGCCCGACTCCCCTTGCGTCAGCAGTGGGGCCACTCTTGGAAGCTCGGCAGGCCAGCGCGGTGCTGCGCGGCGAGGGACCGGACGCCCTTCGAGACGCTGCGATCGCCCTGGCTGGAGCGGCCGTGGAGCTGGCGGGTATCGCCCCGGTCGGTGAGGGCTCGGTCCGCGCTCGCGAAGCGCTTGGGAACGGGTCCGCGCTCGCGGCGGCGAGCGCCTGGATCACCGGGCAGGGCGGCGACGACGATGTGTTCGCCGACACACGTACCGGAGGAGGGACTCCCGTTCTTCTCGACGTTGCCGCGACGAAAGATGGCGTTCTCACGTCAATCAGCTCCCCTCGGGTCGCTGAGGCCGCCCGCTGGGTCGGCGCGGGACGAATGCATCCCACACAGTTCGTGGACCACGCGACGGGCGTTGGCCTCCCGGTCCCAGTGGGTGCCGAAGTGCGCGAAGGTGACGCCCTCGCCTGGGTCCACGCGAGGGACGGGGCGCTTGCCGCTCGGGCCGTCGAGATGCTCACCCCAGCATTCGTCGTCGGTGACGCTCCCGGTGCCTGAACTTCCTGAGGTCGAGACGATCCGCGCGCAACTCGAGGCGATCCTTCCCGGGCGAACGGTGGCGCACGTCCAAATCGACGATCCGCGACTGGTGCTGCCCGCGGATCCACAGGTCGTGGCGGATGCCCTCGTCGGTCGCACGTTCATGTCTATCGAACGGCGCGGCAAGTACCTCATGTTCGTTCTTGACGACGGACAGACGGCCGTCGCGCATCTGCGGATGACCGGCCAGATCCATTGGCACGCCGTGCCGGACGACGAGCCAAAGTATCTGCGGGCCCGCGTTGATCTCGCCGGTGGTGGGGCGCTTCTCATGTGCGACATGCGCCGCTTCGGGACGTTGGCACTTGTTTCAACAGACCACGTTCGGGACCCGGAGTACTGGCGGGGGCGTGTCGGAGTGGAGCCCCTCGGTCGTGCGTTCACCGCTCAGCTGCTGAGTGACCTCCTGGCGGGCCGCCAGTCGCCGATCAAGGCGGCCTTGCTCAATCAGGCGCTCGTTGCCGGGATTGGAAACATCTACGCGGACGAGGCCCTGTTCGCGGCGGGCGTTCATCCGGATCGATCTGCGGGATCGTTGACTGTCGGTGAGATCGGCAAACTGCACCGCGCGATTCGGGATCGCCTGCGTGTCGCGATCGCCGCTGGTGGCAGCTCCATCGACCGCTACCGCGACACGCGCGGCGAGCGCGGGGCCATGCAGACCCTCCTCAAGGTTCATCTGCGGGCAGGTCGTCCGTGCCCCCGCTGCACTGAGCCGATCATCAAGATGCGGGTGGCCCAGCGCGGCACCTACATCTGTCCGTCCTGTCAGGTGCACTGATGCTGACCGACGTCGGCGGGATCCTTGTCGGTCACGTCACCGACCTCGCTGGCGCGACCGGCTGCACGGTGATCCTGCCGCCTCCCGGAACGGTTGGGGCACTCGACGTGCGCGGGGGTGGGCCCGGCAGCCACGAAACCGAGTCGCTCGCCCCGCTGGCGAATATCAGGGAAGTCTCGGCGCTGCTCCTCTCCGGTGGAAGCGCCTTCGGCTTGGCTGCCACCGCTGGCGTCGTCCGCTGGTGCGAGGCCGCCGGACGCGGGGTGGATACGGGTCCCGCGAGGGTGCCCGTCGTCCCGGCGGCGGTCATTTTTGATCTCGGTGTCGGCGACGCGGCCGTCCGGCCGACGGATGCGGACGGTTTTGCCGCGTGTGTTGCGGCCAGCAGCGGCCCCTACGCCCTTGGGAGTGTCGGCGCCGGGACGGGCGCCAGCGTCGGCAAGGTACTCGGGGTGCGCGGACGAATGAAGGGCGGCGTCGGCACGGCGTCGTGTGTCTTGCACGACGGCGTCACCGTCGCGGCGCTGGCGGTGGTGAACGCCTTCGGTGACATTCTCGACGCCGATGGATCGATCATTGCCGGTGCCTGGGCAGACGGTGCGTACGTCGACGCTGCTCGACACTTGCGGACGTACCCTCCGGAGCATCCACGTTTGATGGAGCAGCACACGACGCTCGTGGTCGTCGCGACGGATGCGGCCCTGACGCGGCTTGAGGTGGGGCAGGTTGCGCGCGCCGGGCAGGCGGGGCTGTGCCGCGCGGTTGTACCAGCGAACACCCAACTTGATGGCGACGTTGTCTTTGCGCTTGCCACTGGCGCCCGCCCTGGGGCCGCCTTCCGGTGCGCCAGCGCCGCGGCCGACATGGTCGCCGCCGCGATTCGGGACGCCGTCCGGCAAGCAACCTCGTTGGCTGGCGTCATCTGCGCGGCGGACCGCTGACCAGCAGGGACAGACCCCCTTAACACTTCTGCCGCAGGTCCGCATGAATCCCTCGAGGCGCGTACTCCGGCCCGGCGCTGGTATTCCGGGCAAAAGGCCGACTTCCTGAATCCCTCGAGGCGCGTACTCCGGCCCGGCGCTGGTATTCCGGGCAAAAGGCCGACTTCCGGGGTCAGACCCGGGTCAGACCCCCTTAACATTTCGTCCGCATGTCGATGCGAAACCCTCGAAACGAGTATTTCGACCGGGCGCTGCTATTTTCCCCGCCAATGAACCGTGCCTTCTTCCTCTCAGCTGTTGTTGCCGCGATCGGCGTCCCAGCAGGCGTTGCGACCGCCGAGACCACACCCGTCGTCAACTTGTTCACGGCGCCCGCGTCAGTCACCTTTGGTGAACGGACCGAGATCGCGGGTCGCGTTCGGCCGGCCGTGGCTGGCACCGCCGTTGCCGTGCAGCGGCAGTCGGCGGATGGGACCTGGGTGACGCTCACCAGCCTGACCGCGGGCAAAGGCGGGCGGTTCACTGCTTCGCTTGCGCTGCGTCAGGGTGGACATCTGCGCGCGACGACCGTCGCTACTGACGGGACCTCCGCGCCGGGGATCGAACAGGACGTCGTCGTTCGACCGGTGACGAGACTCACAGTCACGGCCACGCTCTACGAGGCCATTGCCGGGCGTCCACTCCGCTTCGACGCGCTCGTCGCTCCAGGCGTCCGTGGGCAACGCGTGACGGTGGAGGGTGGCAATGACGGCCGCGCCTACCACCCCGTCGCAACGCTGGTCATCGGCGCGGACGGCCATGCTCGCGGTTCGGTTCCGGTTCCCGTTGGTGGCCTCTGGCGCTTTCGTGTCGCCGCTGTCCCAGTGGCGGGGCGACGAGTCGCGAACGAGGCGGCACCGGTTTCGCTGAAGATCTACTCGCAGAACCCGCACGGGGTGCCAGCATCAGAGCCAACACACATCGTCCAGGTGATTCACGAGACCCAGATCTACATCTACTTCAACGGCAAGCTCAGTCGGGTCCTTCCGGTCGTGTTCGGTAAGGCCTCAACGCCCAGTCCGCGCGGCCAGTTTCGCGTCTACTCGAAGACGACCGGCCCATCATCTGCGTTCGGTCCGCTCGTGCTCTGGTATCACCGCGGCTTCGGGATCCACGGGACCAACCAGGAATACCTCCTCGACGACCCCGTGCGTTTCTACTCCCATGGCTGTACCCGGAACTACAACGACAACATTCGGTGGTTGTGGCCCAAAATCCCGGTGGGGACCCCGGTTACGAACCTGGCCTAGGCCGCGAGGAGTGTCGCCAACTCGCCCGACTGATCGAGGGCGGCCAGCTGGTCGTATCCGCCGACGAACGCATCGTTGATGAAGATCTGCGGCATCGTGCGGTGATTCGTCTTCGCGACCAGCTCGATGCGTGCCTCCTGGTCATTCCAGGGGATGTGCACCTCGTCAAACTCCGCTCCGCGCGCTGAGAGCAGTGCCTTCGCACGGCTGCAGTAGGGGCAGGGGGTGGAGGTATAGATCACGATGTTCGCCATACCCCGAGAATAGCAAGGTGTTTTCGGCAATTCCGCGCTAGTGGTCTGGCTCTGAAATGAGGTGGTAGTTCCGGCGAGCGAGACCGAGGCAGCTGGAGGCGCCGCCAGGCGTCCCCAGCGTCTGAAGTGTTGGACCATCGTCCAACACGGAAGTCAGGACGCAGTGTTGCCTGCAGATCGGGAATCTTCGGGCCACCGAGGACGCCGTATCGCGATGCGTCGCAGCCGTCGGAACTCCATCGGTATTTCGGCGCCAGACCACTGACCGTTCTGGCTGCGACAATCCCGCCATGGCGACGCTCCAATGTGAAGCCCTTGTTCTTCGGATCGTTCGCTACGGCGAGGCCGACGGTGTACTTGCCCTCCAGACGTTGGAGTATGGGCGGGTGTCTGCCTTCGCAAAGGGCATCCGCAAGAGCACGTCGGTGCTGCGCGGCCGTCTGCAGCCGGGAACCTGTGCTCAGGTTGAACTGGTGCGCGGAAAGGGCGACCTTTACACCGTGCGCGGCGCGCAGATCGTCAGTGCTCATGCTGGAATCTGGGCCGAGGGATATCGCATCCAGGCGACCTCATCGGTACTTGAGGCTGCCCTGCGAATTGCCCCGGAAGAGGAGGCGAATCCGGGCGCGTATCACCTCCTTTGTCGTTCCCTGGCGTTGCTCGCTGAGGCGCCTGTTCGAGCCAACTCACCGCGGCTGGATCCGGTGGTTGTCGCGACGCAGCTGAAACTCCTCGTCACCGCTGGCCTGCTTCCGCAGCTGGCGTCGTGCGTCGCATGCGGTGCAGGGCCCCCCTTCGTTGCATTTTCGGCGCGGCACGGCGGCGTGCTGTGCACGGCATGCGCTGGCCTTGGTGAGCCGGTTGACGCCGAGGCACTAGACGCGATTGCCGCCCTGATACGCGAACCGCTCGCCCTCGCCGCCGAGGCGGTTGGGACGAGCGGTCTGAGTGGCGTGGAGCGCCTTATCGGTGGCATCTTGCGAGACCACCTGGGCGTCTCACTGCGATCCGCGAGCCCCGCCTAACGGGGTTTGACGACCTTCGGCTTCGGCTTGGGCTTCGGCTTCGGCTTGGGTTTCGGCTTTGGCTTCGTTGGGACCGATCGAACTCTCTATGGAACCTGTGAGGAGTGGAAGTTGTCGTAGACCACGGCGCCAACTGGCCCGACGGACGACGAGCGGTAGTAGCCCATCTTCCAGTACCCGGTCGTGCCAGGGACGAGCGTCTGCACGTGTACGGGTTTGACGACTTCAGCGTTGTCTACCCACGCCTGAACGAATCCGACGCTGGCGTTGCTCGACCACTTGACGTGCAGGCGGAAGGTGTACCAGTGGTTGACCAATGGCGTGGCCGACCACAACTGATTGATAATCCCGTGCTCTTGCCCCGCGCTTCGTGTCACCTGGCTGAGGTGAATCTGGTTCCCATTCAGCTGGATGCCGAGCGGCGGCTCGCCGTTGGCCGAGGAGTGGAAGTCACCAAGGGTCTGGAAGTCCGTTCCCTGCCAGGGGAATCCGGTCTCAAGCAGCATGTTCCATTCGTACCAGCGCTCCTGGCCCTCGGTCTCCGGCTTATCGCCGACGCTGAGTTCTGCCCGATCCCCGCAGCAGAACGGGCCGTCACCTTGATGCGTTTCGAAACGCGCGGCGTATTGACCCTGGGCAACAGGGAATCGAACAACGGAAATGCGGCCTGGCCCGCTGCTGCGGGTCATCCCCGGGCGCGGTTCTTCGACGCCTGCTTGCGTTTGAATGCTCGTCCATCCGGTGAGGTCGCCGGTCTCGAAGTCCAGCGTACGAATTGGGGTCCCCGGCAGTGGACCGGCACTTGCGGTTGGGGCTGAGGGGGGAAGCTGATTTTGGTTGCCGGTCCCCGTTGGCGTCGGCGTCGGTGTTGGAGTCGGCGCTGGGGTGCTCGTCGCGGGTTTTGTCGTACCGGCGGGTGGTGTGGTTGTCGTGGGTTTCACTGTCCCGCTCCCCGACGTGGCAGGGGGCTCGCGTGTGAGCGGTGCATCAGAGGCGAGCGGAGTCCCGAGGAATGCGGAGCCCAGGCCCGTGGTGAGCGGCGAGCGAACGAGCACGGTTGCTCGATCGCTGCGACGGCCGGGTTTCCAGAGGCCCACGATTGCTGTGCTTGGCAGCGCTCCAACCAAGGAGCGCGTTCCGGTCGCGGCAACGGACTTCCCGTCCACCGAGAGCGTCGCCTTACTCTCGGGGCGATTCCAGGCGGTGCCGAGCGAAAGCGCATGCCAATCCGTGGGTTTCGAGACGCGCGGGCCGACGGCCATCTCGTGGCGCCCACCCTTCGGGTCCGAAAACCACGCCGCCCAGTGCAGTCGACGGTCGCGGGAACGAATTACGCCTCCCTGGTAGGCACCAAAGGTTCCTGCAACCGAGACCAGGGCGCGAGCCCGACCCCGCGGCATGGACACGCTCCGCATCCGAACGTCGCTCGCGGCGGTTGCGTCAGATCCAGCGGTGACCGGCGTCCGAAGCGCTGCAAGTGGACCGCGATCAGATAGTCGCACCGGCTTGCCCGTACGGACGTTCTTCGAGAGCTTTTGCGCCGCTCTTCCGTGGGTTGTCGGGCGCCACGTGGACGCGTCTGCGGTGACTGCCACCGACAAGATGGCGATCGATGCGAGTGCGAGCGGCTGCCGTGAACGAAACCGTTTGGACGGTCGTGACATGGGCGGGGGGCCTCCTTCCGCGGCGTGTAACTCGCCGCAAGGTTGGGTGATGCTACCCGAAAGGTCGGTTAGAGGTCCAGCGAAGCGGGGGGTGCATTTCATGGTGAAACCTGCGTAACGCGGAATCCGTCGTGGTAAATCACGCCGGTCTGGCCGATACCGAAGGCGCGGTAGTAGCCCTGTTTGAAGTAATTCCCGCTGCCGGGAAGCATGGTCCGACCAAAAGTTTTGGGTACAACCGGGCGGCCGTTGACGTTCAACTCGATGAACCCCACGCGGTCGTCGCCCGACCACTTGACGTGCATGACGAGGTGGTACCAGCTGTTGCGCTGCAGCGGCACGTTCCAAAGGATGCGATGCTCGCCAGCGAGGCTGCCGTCCCCGTTCCGGGGGTCGGTTCGCAGCTCGAAGTTGCCGTTCTCCGAGTAGAAGGCGACCGGGGGCACGCCATCAACGCCGGAGTGCCACTGCGAGACCGCCTGCCACGAGGCATTCGGGAAACTGCCGTCAAAGCGGGTCCACCACTCGTAGTAACGCTCCATGCCTTCGGATTCGCTGGTGCCGGTCGAGATTTCGGCGCGATCGCCACAGCAGACCGGGTTGTCGCCGGGACGGACCTCGAAGCGAGCGGCGTATTTGCCTTGGGCTACCGGGTCGGTGACCAGTTTGATCCGATCGTCGGCGATACGTTGAACGCCTGCGGCCTGGCTGAAATTGTCAGTCTCCCAGTCGGCGCGGTAGACCTCACGGCCGGGGAGGGTCGCCGGAGCCTGCGCCGGGGTAACCACGGGAGCGGGTTTCGGGGCGATCTTTGGGCGAAGCTTCGGCCCTGGCTTTGGGGCTGCCCGGCGGACCACCGTTCGGGTGATCTTGGTCCGCTTCCGGGATGCGACCGTGGTCGGGCCGGAACGCTTGCGGCGCACAACGCGGGTCTTGCGCGTGGTTCTCTTCTTCTGCGCGACTGGCCGCGAGCGGGGATGAGCCGCAGGAGTTCCCGTGCCCGCAGTCGGAGCAGCTGCGGGGGGCGGAGTGGCGGGTGCCTGAGGGGGCGGGGAGGGCGAATACGACGGGGTGAACGCGCCGAGGGGAGTGGCGAGAATCAGGGTTACGAACGCCGCGGCGCAGACGACAGCCGCGCGGCGTTTGCTCGTATGTCGAGCGCTTTCGCTACCGGGCATGGGGGATGCCTTTCGTGAGTTTGTAGTGTCGGTGACCGGCGCGGTGCGCTGCCGGTGACACGAGTGACCCTGCCAGAGCTATCGGCAGGAAGCGGAGTATTCACCCGCCCCTTTACAAACCGCTTAACAATTGACGTACATCGTAAGGTGATCATATGGGAGCGCGGCGCGCCCCTCGGCGGACGGCCGAGGGGCTCATCGCAGGAGTGCGCCACAACCGGTTAGGGGGAAGTCCGGGAGGGCACAGCAGGGGGAGGTCCTGCGTCGCGCATCCGGGCCAGGGAGGGAGCCGCGGACAGGATCGTTATCGGTTTTGCGGCCCCTGACTTGAGGCCCCGGGACGTGGAGTGGCAGGTAAACTGCCGCCCCTCGTGAGTGACCCGAACCGACCGAGCTTTCAGGACATCATCAGCCGCCTGCACGACTACTGGTCGTCGCGCGGATGCCTTCTGATGCACCCGTACCACACGGAGGTTGGAGCGGGCACATTCAATCCGGCGACGCTGCTTCGCACCCTTGGACCGGACCCATGGCGAGTCGCCTACGTCGAGCCGTCGATCCGCCCGACGGACGGCCGCTACGGCGAGAATCCCTTCCGGTTGCAGCACTACTTCCAGTACCAGGTGGTGCTGAAGCCCTCCCCGCCCGATGTGCAGGATCTCTATCTGGGCTCGCTGGTCGCCCTGGGGTTGGACCCCGCCGCGCACGACATTCGCTTTGTTGAAGACGACTGGGAGGGACCGACTCTCGGTGCCTGGGGGCTGGGCTGGGAAGTGTGGATGGACGGGATGGAGATCACTCAGTTCACGTACTTCCAACAGGCGGGCGGCATTGACCTCACGCCGATTTCGGTCGAGCTGACGTACGGCCTTGAGCGGATTGCCATGTACCTGCAGGGTGTCTCTTCGGTGTACGACCTGGAATGGGCGCACGGCGTCTCGTACGGAGATGTGTACCGCGAGAACGAGCGCCAATGGAGTGCCTACAACTTCACCGTCGCGGACACCGCCGCGCTTGTGGGCCGCTTCTCCGAGCACGAGGCCGAGTGCCACCGTTGCCTCGAGGCGGGCCTCGTGTTGCCCGCCTACGACCAGGTCCTGAAGTGCTCACATACGTTCAACCTGCTGGACGCACGCGGTGTGGTGAGCGTGACCGAGCGCGGTGCCTACATCTGGCGCGTCCGAGCCCTTGCCGCTGCGACCGCGCGGGCACACCTGGAAACGATCTCGCCGGCGCCGCCGGAGGCCATCGATGCCTGATCTTCTCATCGAAATTGGGTGCGAGGAACTTCCCGCGAGTGCCTGCCGCGAAGCCCTTGAGCAGACACCGCTCCTCGCGACCAGCTTTGGGGAGCGTGTCGGGCTTGACCTCTCGGCGGGACACACTTGGGTGTCGCCGCGACGGATCGCCTTTGCAGCGTTCGACATTCCAGAGGTCGTCGCGGGCGCCGCTCGCTCGGCCCGTGGTCCCGCTGCCCAGGCCGGGTTCGACGCAGATGGAACGCCAACCAAGGCGGCGATCGGGTTTGCTCGAGGGCAGGGAGTCGCGGTCGACGAGCTCGTGACACGCGAGGTTGACGGGCGCGCCTTCATTTTCGCGGAGCACCCCGCGGTGTCGCGTCCGGTGGATGAACTGGTACCCGCACTCGCGGGCGAAATCCTCAATGGGTTGCGCTTTTCCAAGAACATGCGGTGGGGCGATGGCCTCGGCCTCAGATTCTCCCGCCCGGTGCGGTGGGTTGTGGTGAAGCTCGGGGAGGCCACGATTCCGGTTGATCTCCACGGGCTCCCGAATGGCGACGTGTCGCAGGGGCACCGGTTCCTCGGGGCACCGGCCACCATCGCACGTGCTGGTGCGTACCGCGACGCCCTGCGCGAGGTTTGCGTAGTGGTGGATCAGAACGAGCGGCGCGAGCGAATCGTTACTCAGCTTGACGAGGCCGCGCGGAACCTCGGGGGGACCTGGAGCGACCCCGGCGGGAAGCTCGAAGAGGTCCTGCACCTGGTGGAGTGGCCAAGCGTCCTCAGCGGGACGATCGGCGAACGCTTTCGGTCGCTGCCGCAACTTGTTCTCGTGACCGCGATGCAAAGCCACCAGCGCTACTTCCCCGTTGAGGTCGCGGGAGCGCTCGCCGGTTTTCTCGCTGTGTCAAACGGTGATCCGGCCCACGCGGATGTCATCACACGAGGTAACGAGGGCGTGCTGAATGCCCGCCTGCAGGACGCCGCATTCTCGTTTGAGCGTGACCGGGCGGCAGGGCTCACTGCGCTGGATGCGCGCCTGGACGACATCATCTTTCACGCCAAGCTTGGGAGCCTGGCGAGTAAACGCGAACGTCTCGTGGCGACGGTCACCGACCTGACAGTTGCAGCGGCGGTCAGCGAGCCGGACCGGAAGGCAGCTGAGGTTGCCGCTCGGCTTGCCAAGGTGGATCAGGGTGCGGTTCTGGTCGCGGAGTTCAGCGATCTTCAGGGACATGTTGCCGCCGAGTACGCCCGTCTTGAAGGGCATCCGGAGGCGGTGTGCCGGGCGATCGAGTCGCAGTTTCTCCCTGAGGGGCCAGATTCTGCCCTTCCGGAGAGCGTCCCTGGGGCATTGGTTGCACTTGCCGAGAAGATCGACAACCTCGTGGGTGCGTTCGCCATCGGCGAGGCGCCGACGGGATCGAAGGACCCCTATGGACTTCGCCGCGCGGCCTCGGGCCTGGTGCGCATCATCCTTGCCCGCGGCTGGAACGTGGATCTCGCAGTGACGCTCGGTGACGCTCACGACCGCTTCGCTGCCCAGGGCGCCGACCTGTCGCTGGACCGGGACGGGACAACCGTCGCCGTGACCACCTTTGTTGCTGACCGGTTGGCGCATGCGCTTGGCCTTGCCGGTGTCGATGCGGAGGCCTCGGCGGCGGCGGAGGGCGCGCAGCTCGGGAGCCTCCCCGCGACGGCCGAGCTTGCCCGTTTCATTCAGGACCATCGTTCAAGGGACGCCTTTCAAGCCTCGTGGACCGCCAGCACTCGAGTGTCCCGACTCGTCGCGAAGGCACCGGATGGGGCCACGTACACGCCGGCTGGAGACAGTGGCGAAGATGCCCTCGCGGCTGCGATCGCTGCCTCACGACCAGGGGTTGAGTCGGCCAGGGCAGGCCGAAACCCTGCTGCCGCACTCGACGCATTGGCGCCGTTGACGGCGGCCATTGATCAGTTCTTCGTGGATGTCATGGTGAACGCAGACGACCCGGCTGCGCGCTCGCGCCGGTACGGCTTGCTCGGCGAGGCCCGCGACATTTTCGCCCT
>JAYTQG010000206.1:0-3379 GCA_043746815.1 Thermoleophilia bacterium
CTGGAGCTTTTGGTTCGCCGAATGTCGGGCGACGCTGCCACGGTTGTCGACCTGCCCGTTCCGACGCTTGCCGACGGAGCGGTCGCAAACCTTGCGGTAATTGGTCTCTCGGACAGATGGGTCGCGGGAGTGGATGGATGGCAGAGCAAGTCGACAAACTCGGCGTTCACAGGTTGGGATCTCACGAGCCGCGTCCGGATGACGATCGCGGGCGGACAGATCGCGTGGGAGTGCTGAGCCGAGGGGAAACGCGTCCGCGACCCGCCTGGGTCGTTCTGGAAGATGGCCTGGTGCTTCCCGCGCAGTCGGTGGGAGCGCTTGGCACCGCGCTCGGCGAAATGGTCTTCACCACCGCGATGACCGGCTATCAAGAGGCCGTCACCGACCCGTCATATCTCGGGCAACTGCTCTGCTTCGCCGCGCCCATGATCGGCAACTATGGCGTCGGTCCCGGCTACCAGGAGAGCGACGGCCCTGTTGCGCGCGCGGTCGTAATGCGGCGCTCCGGCGACGGCCCGGGCGCTGCCGGTGAAACCGGATGGTCCAGTTGGCTGGCGAGCCACGGTGTGGTTGCGGTGGAGGGATGCGACACACGCCGGCTGGTCCGTCGTCTGCGGGACGTTGGCGCGATGCGTGGTGGGGTCAGCGACGAGCTTGACCCAGCCGAACTTCTCGACCGAGTTCGCGCTCATCCGACGTTAGACGGCCGCGACCTCACGGCTGAGGCCGCCGGGCCGGGACGGACCCTGGGGACGACCGGTCCGCGGGTTGTTGCGATCGACTGCGGCATGAAGGCAAGCATTGCCCGGGAACTTGTCGCCGGTGGTTGTCATCTGGACATTGTGCAGCCAACCGCAACCGCCGCTGAGATCCTCGCGAAGGCCCCTGCCGCGCTGTTTCTCTCAAATGGTCCCGGCGACCCTGCGGCGGTGACCGGCGTCGTCGAAACGGTTCGCTCCCTACTCGGCCAGCTTCCGATTCTTGGGATCTGCATGGGCCATCAACTCCTCGGGCAGGCGCTTGGATTGACGACAGAACGTCTTCCATCCGGTCATCGCGGTGCCAACCAC
The DNA here is from genome assembly GCA_043746815.1 of Thermoleophilia bacterium. Taxonomy (GTDB): domain Bacteria; phylum Actinomycetota; class Thermoleophilia; order Miltoncostaeales; family Miltoncostaeaceae; genus JAYTQG01. Next base: position 1,071 of record JAYTQG010000206.1, read on the forward strand.
CCCGTACGGCGCGCCGAGGACGGACGGGTCGAGATCACGGTGCAGAACCACGGCTACGCCGTTGCCGGCGAGCGGTTGCCTGATGGGGTGGTGATTACCCGGACAAGTCTGTTCGATGGCTCCGTCGAGGGCCTTGCCGTCCCCGAGCTTCGTGCCTCGTCCGTGCAGTACCACCCCGAGGCAAGCCCCGGCCCGCACGACGCCAGGCACGTCTTCGCCGATTTCGTCCGGGCGCTCGGCTAGTAGATGCCGCGTCGCGACGATCTGCACACGATCCTCATTCTCGGCAGCGGGCCCATTGTTATCGGGCAGGCGGGAGAGTTCGACTACTCCGGGACGCAAGCGTGCAGAGCGCTTCGGGCGGAGGGGTACCGCGTGGTGCTGGCTAACTCGAATCCGGCCAGCATCATGACCGACCCGGAGATCGCTGACCGGACCTACGTGGAGCCGCTGGATCGCGAAGCGGTCGGAGCCATCATCGCGATCGAGCGGCCCGATGCGCTTCTGCCAACACTCGGCGGGCAGACTGCGCTCAACCTCGCGATCGAGCTCGAGGACGCCGGAGTCCTCGCTGCTCACGGGGTGGAGTTGATCGGCGCGAACGGGGATGCGATCCGGAAAGCGGAGGACCGCGACACCTTCCGCGAAACGATGCGGGCAGCCGGAATTCCGGTTCTGGACAGCCGCATCGTGACCGATCCTGCCGAGGGTCCTGCGGTCGCGGCGGCGCTTGGCCTTCCGTTGATCCTCCGACCCGCGTTCACCATGGGTGGCCAAGGGGGAGGAGTTGCAAGCACCCTGGACGAGCTTGAGGGAATGCTTGATGAGGCCATTCACGCCAGCCCTATTGGGCAGGTGCTGGTCGAGCAGTCCGTCGTCGGTTGGGGCGAGTTTGAGTTTGAAGTCGTCCGCGACCGAGCCGACAACGCGATCATCGTCTGTGCGATTGAAAACGTCGATCCGATGGGCGTCCATACGGGAGACTCGGTGACCGTCGCCCCGCCGATGACCCTGACGGATCAGGAGTTTCAGCGGATGCGGGACATCTCGCTGGCCGTGGTTCGAGCAATCGGCGTCGAGACGGGCGGATCCAACGTGCAGTTCGCTCTGAACCGCGAAACCGGCGCGCTGGCAGTGATCGAGATGAACCCGCGCGTGTCGCGTAGCTCGGCACTGGCGTCGAAGGCCACGGGGTTCCCGATCGCCACCGTTGCCGCACGCCTTGCCGTTGGGTACACACTCGACGAACTGACAAACGAGATCACGGGCGTAACACCCGCCAGCTTCGAACCAACCCTCGACTACGTTGCGGTCAAAGCGCCGCGGTTTGCATTCGAGAAGCTGCTTGGCGCGAGCGGTGAACTGACGACCTTTATGCAGAGCGTCGGGGAGGTCCTCGCGCTCGGGAGCACGTTCGGGGAGGCATTCGGCAAGGCCATGTCTGCGCGGGAGTTGGACGTCATCCCGACTCCTCCCGTCGACCTCGCTGAGGCCGAGAGACGCTTGCAGAGACCCAGCGCGGACCGGTTCGACGTCATCGTTCATGCAATCGCGCTCGGCGCAGCTGCCGGTGACCTCAGCACTTGGACCGCGATCCATCCGTGGTTCTGCCAGCAGTTTGTTGAGATGGAGGCGGCGCGAGCGGCCGTGACAGGAGTGCTCAAGGGCATCGACGTAGGGGCGATGCGGAATGCACGTGACGCCGGCCTCACCGACCGGGACATCGCCGGCTCAACGGGGGAGACCGAGGCGACGGTTGTGGCTCACCGCCACTCCGTCGGCCTGCGGGCGAGCTACCACGCGGTCGATACGTGCGCGGGTGAGTTCGCTGCGATGACATCATATTTCTACGGCGCCTTTGGCGCCGACTCGGAAGCCCGCAGGGGTACTGAGCCCTCGATCATGGTGCTCGGGTCCGGGCCGAACCGCATCGGGCAGGGCGTCGAGTTCGACTACTGCTGTGTCCAGGCCGCCCAGTCCGCCCGCGCGCTCGGATACGAGTCGGTGATGGTGAACTGCAACCCGGAGACCGTCTCCACCGATCACGGGGTGAGTGACCGGCTCTACTTGGAGCCGGTGACCCTCGGCAGTGTCCTCGACATCTGTGCACACGAGATGCCGCTTGGGGTCGTCACCCAACTTGGCGGACAGACCCCACTTCGTCTCGCGCGGGCCCTCGCTGAGGCGGGGGTGCCCATCCTCGGGACCTCTCCTGACGCGATTGATCTCGCAGAAGACCGTGGGAAGTTTGGCGACCTCCTCGCGGGGCTCGGATTGGAGGCGCCCGCATGGGACATGGCCTCCGGCCC
>JAYTQG010000207.1:0-7511 GCA_043746815.1 Thermoleophilia bacterium
GGCGACGTTCTCAAGCACGCTGAGCGGCGGGAGCAGGCTGGGGCCTTGGAAGACCATCGCGAGTGGGCCGGGGCGCAGCGCGTCGCGGCTGCCGATGCCCGGCCACGACACCTGGCCGTCCGTCGGATCGTCAAGGCCAGCCATCAGATGGAGGAGTGTGCTCTTGCCGGATCCTGATGGACCGGTCATCGCGATTCGGGCGGCGGAGGGGATCTCGCAGGTGGTGGCCTGGAGGGCCACGGTTGCGGCGTGCCCGGAGCCATAGGTGCGCGAAACGCCGGTGCAGGTCACGAGCATGCTCACGCGACCACCGTCCCATCGGCCAGGCGGACGATGCGGTCGGCCGAGTCGGCGACATCTGCGTTGTGGGTAACGACGACCACCGCGCCTCCCGCCGTGGCGCGTGCCCGCAGCAGGTCCATCAGTTGAAGCGCCGTGTCGTGGTCAACCTCACCGGTCGGCTCGTCGGCGAGGAGTACCGGCGGGTCGTTGGCCAGCGCCACAGCCAGCCCGGCCCTTGCGTTCTCTCCGCCTGAGAGCTGGGAGGGATACCACCGGGCCCGGGCACTGAGCCCGACACTGTCGATGATCTTCGCGGCACGTGCCGCGTCGGCGCGTCCGGCGAGTTGCTGTGCCAGGCGCACGTTGCCGCTGACGCTCATGTGCGGGACGAGGTTTGCGGACTGAAACAGCATTCCGATCGAGCGTGCGCGCAGACGGGCGCGCTCCTGCTCGGGTCGGCGGGAGAGACGCTCCGCGTCGATATGGACCACCCCGCCGTCGGGCTCGTCGAGGCCCGCCAGACAGGCCAGCAGGGTCGATTTTCCCGATCCTGATGGGCCGGTAACGGCGACGACTTCCCCCGCCTCCACGGTGAGCGACACACCGCGGAGCGCCAGGGTCTCGTCGTCACCGGCGTGGTAGAAGCGAAAGAGATTGCTTGCCGTGAGCGGCGCGCTCATCGTTTCCACGCAAATGAGGTCGTGACGACCTTCCACGGGTCGACGTTGTCGGAACCCTTCGGTGCCTGGAGCGTCAACACCGCCAGGCGGCCAGCCTTCCAGAACTCGTAGCGCTCGACGTCGTTCAGGACGCGCTTACCGGTGACAGCGAGGGGTGCGCTCAGGGCGCGGTAGGTGATGAGGATCGCCGTCCCGGCGGGTCGTGTCTGTTTGGTGACGGTTCCGCGTTGGAAACCCGCGCGTTTGGCAAGGGTGGGGAGCTCGGTCTTCGTGACCGAGGCGGTCGTTGGGGGCTTGGCGGACGGACGGGTTTCGATGCTGATGGTGTTGTATTTGTCGGAGAACGTGGTCCTGGCGGCGGCGCCGGTGCGGCTCCATCCGTCGGGCACCTTGAGGGAGTAGCCCGCGCCGCTTTGGACGACGAAGGCCTGGTTGTCGGGGATGTCGCTGATGGGGGACACCTCGGCGAGCGAGATGGCCGGAAGACAGAGCAGCGAGGTCGCGGCAAGCGCGAGTGAGGTACGTCGAGATGTGGTCATGCTCGCAAGATAGGCCGACCCACCTGGACGAATCCTGAACGCCCGTATTCCCATGAACACCGTCGCTTTGCCGTGGTTCATACTGGTTCGGTGGCCGTCGGCGACATCACGATTCTGGAAGACGACCCGGACCTCAGGTCGGTTCTCCGGGATTGTCTTCGTGAGGAGGGGTTCTCCGTGACCGCCCTCGCAACGGCGCGGCAGTTCCTTACGCATGCGGGCGAGCATCGGTCCGACGCGCTCGTCGTCGACATCGGCCTCCCCGACGCGGATGGTCGCGACGTCTGCCAGGCCCTGCGGGCTCGCGGTGATGACACGCCGGTGCTCTTCCTGACGGCGAAAGATGCCCTTGTCGATCGCCTCGCCGGCTTTCGTGCGGGCGGTGACGACTACCTCACGAAGCCCTTCTCATTCGATGAACTGATTGCCCGGTTGGAAGTGCTTGTTCGACGGAAGGGAACTGGATCCACGACCGGGCACGGCGCACTTCAACTGGATCCGGTCGCCCATACCGCGAGCGTTGCGGATGTCACGCTGACGTTGACACCGACGGAGTTTCGGATTCTCGCGACGCTCTGCACAAACGGCCTGGCCGTGACCCGCCGCCGGGAGATCGTCCGTGCCGCATGGCCGCAAGGAGCGGTGGTTCACGACAACACGCTGGACACCTACATTCGGCGTCTCAGACGCAAGCTGGAGGGTGTCGATGGGGCACCTGAGATCGCGACGGTCCACGGGGTGGGGTACCGCATCCAATGATACGTCTCCTCCCTCAGGGGCTGCGCACCCGACTGCTCCTCGCCGTGGTCAGTGCCCTTACGGCGGCGCTCGCAATCGGGGTCGTCGCCTTCAACCTCATTCTCGGGGGTCGTCTGTCATCGGATGCCAGCGACCGTGCGAGGGACCTGGTTGCCGCTCGGGTTGCGACGGTGGGGGTGACGGGCGGGCATCTTGATCTTCGTGAGGCACCCGATGGGAACGCCATTGACACGCAAGTTTGGGTGTTCGAAGGCACCAAGGTCGTTGAGGCGCCTGAAGCGGCGCCACCCTCGTTGACCGCGGCCGTTCGGACGCTCACCAGCGGGCCGCAGCGGGTTGAAGACGCTCCCCAGAATGTCCGCCTCGCCTCCGCGCTGGTTGTCGCCGACGGCCAGCGGGTCGGCACCGTCGTCGCCGCGGTCTCGCTTCAGCCATACGACCGAACACGCCGCGCGGCACTGATTGGCTCGATCGCGCTTGCACTCGCGCTCCTTGCGGCGGCGGCGCTGGCCTCGGCCTTGGCGCTTCGCGCGGCCCTTCGGCCCGTTGCGCGGATGACACGCGACGCCGACGCCTGGAGCGAGCGTGACCTGGATCGCCGCTTCAACCTTGGCGGGCCGAAGGACGAACTCACCCAGCTTGCGGCCACACTCGATCGCCTCCTGGACCGGCTCGCGACGAGCCTGCAGCGTGAGCGCCGCTTCACCGCGGAGATCTCACATGAGCTGAGGACGCCGCTGGCCAAGATCGTCGCCGAAGGCGACTTCACACTGCGACGCGACCGTGATGCTGAACGCTACCGCGAGGTCGTCGGTCGCCTCACCCAGTACGCCCGCGATCTTGATCGCATTCTTGACTCGCTGCTTGCGGGGGCGCGTCACGACGCTGCCGCTGGACCGGGCGACTGCGACGCCATTGACGCCGCGCGCCGTGCATTTGCCGCGTGCGCGAGCGTCGCGACGGCCCGTGGTGTGGCCTGTTCGGTTGCTGAGGCGGCCGTGGCCGTGCGCGTGGCACTCGACGGAGATCTTGTCGACCGAATCCTCCAGCCAGTCGTCGAAAACGCCGTTCGCTATGCCCGGAGCCGCGTGGTCGTCAACTGTTCAGCCAGAGACTCCAGCGCGGTCGTGGACATCGTCGATGATGGTCCGGGACTGACTGAGGACGACCAGTCGAAGGTCTTCGAACCGGGCGCGAGGGGGTCGGCGGGCCGCGCCCTTAACTCGGATGGTGCAGGACTGGGGCTTGCACTCGCCCGACGACTTGCGCTCACCGCGCGCGGCGAAGTCCTCGCCGTCCCATCGTCAAGCGGCGGCCACTTCCGGATCATCCTCCCCTTCGCCGAGGTTCTCCAGATCGAGAGTCAGTCGAGCGACTAGGAAATTGCCTCCGAGTCTCGTGGCCAGGGCGTCTGCCCGGAGCCAGGTATTCCCGGTGGCCCGCAGGGGGCGAACCACCGGGAAGCGATGGGTGCTACTTGACGGTGAAGGTGCTCGTTGCCTTCGCGCCCACGTTCGAGTGGTCGTTGTTGGCCAGGTAGACCACAAGGGTGTGCTTGCCCTTGGGAAGACCGGTGTACGTGACACTGGTCGTCACGGACGGCGAGTACTTGCCGTTGGTGCCAAGCTTCTTGGCGAGGGCACCGTTTGCGCCGGAGTACTTCGGCTGGTCGAACTTGCCACCGTCCAGTGAGAAGTGCAGGTGGCCCATTCCGGCGGCGGGTGCCTTGCCGACGGTCGCAGCGTTGATTTTGAACGCGGAAAGGCTGACGGTCACCTTCACCGGTCCGCTCACCGTTGCGCCCTTGGCGGGCGAGACGACTGCAATTCCGGGGGACTTGGCAAGTGCAGCGGTGCTTGAAATGGCCAGGGCTGACCCGGCGAGGCAGATGGTCAGGATGCGGCTGGTGCGGCGATTTGTCACAGGAATCCTCCGGGTGAATCGATCATTGGGGCCGCCCCGATTGTGTCGGGGCGGGTCAGGCTGCCCGTATCTACGACTCAGCGTCCTGCTTGGATCACTACCTCGGGAAGACGTCGCCGCTCATCTGGCCACCACCTTGACCTGGCCGCGCATCAGGGTTGGGTGGAACGTGCAGATGTAGCGGACGAGGCCAGGCTTCTTGAATACGACCGTCTGCGTGTCACCGGTGTCGAGTTGGCGAGGCTTGATCAGCGTCGACAGGATCGTCCCCTTGGCGTCGGTATTGGCGACCGTGTGCGGGGCCTTCCCGACGTTCTTGAAGATCAGCCGCTGACCAACCCGCACGGTCGTCAGCTTCGGGAGATAGAAGAAATCGCCGGTGCGCACGACGACGGGCGCCGTCTTCGGCGGTGAGATTGCCGACTGAGCGGTCGCGCCGCCAAGGACGGCGAGCGCGCAAGCCGCTGTCAGCAGGTGGTGTAGACGCTGTGTCATGGAGTGCTCCGGTGAGGTTTGAGTGCTAGAACGCACGCAGTGCTTCGAAGATCAGCTTGACCGAGATCACCGCGAGCGCCACTTCGACCACCCGAAAGAATGTCTCCTCGGGGATCACACGAACGAGACGGGCGCCAAGCCACGTGGTGACGATGGCGACGGGAGCAACCCACGCAGCGACCGCAAGATTGGTCGACGAGAACTGTCCAAGCGCGTAGTAGGGGCCAACCTTGGCGAGGTTGACGACGGCAAACAGGATGGCGCCGGTGCCGACGAAGGTCAACTTCTCGAGGCGCTGGGGGAGAACGTAGACCTGGAAGGGTGGACCCCCGGCGTGCGAGACGAAGCTGGTCACGCCGATTGTTGTGCCCCAGAGAAGTCCTCTCGGAATGTCGGCCCTCCGCGCCGGGGAATCGGTTCGGCGACGGGCAAGCGCGTTCGCACAGTAGGTGAGGCCGATCAGGCCAACGAGCAGCGTGATCGCCGCCTCAGACACGATCGATGCGGTTGCCCAACCGACGCCGACACCCGCGAGTGCACTTGGGATCAGGATTTGGAGGTTGCGCCGGTCGAAGTGACGGCGGTAGATCACGAGACCGACGACGTCGCTGACAAGCAGGAGCGGCAGGATGATCGCGGCGGCGGCAACGGGGGAGATCGCCAGGGCGAGAATTGGAACGGCCAGAACGCCAATCGCCGGGAGGCCTCCCTTCGACAGGCCGACCGCCGTCGCGGCAAACCCGGCTGCGACATACAACCCGACGTCTATCCGAGCACCTTTTCCATGAAGTGGCTCAGTGGGTCAGGCCGGTACGGCGCGAACGCTGGGATCTCCCGGTAGCCCGCCGCGCGGTACAGGCTGATTGCCTCCGGTTGGCGGACTCCCGTCTCAAGGCGAAGTGTCCGAACCCCAAGCACCCGTGCCTCCTGCTCGATGGCATCGAGGAGTTTTCGCCCGAGGCCGAGGCCCCGAGCAGCCGGGTCAACCCACATTCGTTTGATCTCCGCCGACCCGTCGCCTCGGTCCAACAGTGCGCCGCAGCCAATGGCGCGTCCATCGCTACGGGCCACGAGGAACGTAACGTCGTACGCAAGGAGTTCCGTCACGGGCAGCGTGTGGTTACTCTCGGCGGGGTAGCGCTCGGCGTGGTACGCGTCAGAGGCGGCCAGGAAGAGCAGCACCTCCGGCTGGTCGGGCGTTTCGATTGCGATCGCGAGGTCCATATGGCGACATCATGCCGGTGGTTGATTGGTCGCGGTTTCCGGACGGTGCCAGCGGTTCGCGGTGGTGGGCCTGACATGCTCCCCGGCGTGACCAAACCAATCCCCACCGTTCCCACTGTTCGTCGCGCCAAAATCGTTTGCACGATCGGGCCTGCTGTCGCCACCAAGGAGGGCATCCGCGACCTCGTTGACGCCGGAATGGACGTCGCCCGGTTGAACTTCAGTCACGGCACCCATCAGGAGCACTCCGCGGCGATCCGTCTGATTCGCGCGGCCTCCGATGAGTCCGGCCGCGCGGTCTGCGTCCTTGGCGACCTGCAGGGGCCGAAGATCCGTCTCGGCAACTTTGCCGAGGACCGCGTCGAGTGGCTCGCGGGTGAACTCGTCACGATCACCACTGAGGATGTCGTTGGCACCGCAATGCGCGTCTCCACGACATATGCGCGTTTCGCTGACGAGGTGACCGTCGGCCAGAACGTGCTGATCGACGACGGTCGCCTGCTGCTTACTGTGGAGGAGATCGTTGGCCCGGATGTTCGTTGCCGCGTTATCGAAGGCGGGCCGGTCAGCAACCACAAGGGGATTTCGATTCCCGGGGCGGCGCTCAGCCTTGAGGCTCTCACTCAGAAGGACGTCCGTGACCTGATTTTTGGTCTCAGGATGGGGATCGACATGGTTGCACTCTCGTTCGTGCGCTCGCCCGATGACATCGGAGCCGTGCACGCCGTGATGCGCGGTGCTGGCGGGGAGCGACTGCCCGTGATTGCGAAGTTGGAGATGCCTGAGGCGGTGGCACGTCTCGACGAGATCATCAATGCCTTCGACGGTGTGATGGTGGCCCGCGGAGACCTTGGCGTGGAGCTTCCCCTGGAGGAGGTGCCGATCGTCCAGAAGCGGGCGATTGATCGCTGCCGTGTCATGGCGAAGCCCGTCATCGTCGCAACCCAGATGCTGGACTCCATGGTCACCGAGCCGCGCCCGACACGGGCCGAGGCCTCTGACGTCGCGAACGCGGTGTTGGACGGTGCGGATGCGCTGATGCTCTCGGCCGAGACGAGCGTCGGCAAGCACCCGATCGACGCCGTCAAGGTCATGGCCCGGATCATCTCCTCGGTCGAGCACTCCGAGCGCCGCGCACCCGCCCTTCGCAGTGAACCGAGTACGAAACCCGGCGCGATTGCCGCCGCCGCCGTGCGCATCGGCGAGACCCTCGACGTCCGCGCGATCGTCCCATTCACCCAGACCGGCGACACCGCCCGGCGCATCTCGCGTCACCATCCGAGTTTTCCGATTTTGGCCTTCACACCGATGCCTCGGGTTCGCAGTCAACTCGCCCTCACGTGGGGCGTGGAGACGTTTCTGCTGCCACCGGTTACCCACACCGACCAGATGGTCCGCGAGGTTGACCGCGCGCTGCTGTCGATCCGTCGTTTTGCTCCGGGTGAGGAGATCGTGATCGTTGCGGGCAGCCCGCCTGGCACGGCGGGCACCACCAATGCACTCCGCGTATGGACCATGGGTGGGCCACTCCCGCAATAGTCGCTGTCGGACTTGCGGTCGCACTGGACCTTTGGGGGTCGTCCACCGGAATGGTGCGGGATAGCGTCCG
>JAYTQG010000208.1:0-18126 GCA_043746815.1 Thermoleophilia bacterium
TGGTCTCCGGATGGGCGTGTCCTTGCCATCGCTGGTGACTGGGGTCTCCTCATTGCATTGGAGCCGTTGTCGCCATTTAGGTAACGGGCGTTGCCGAAACCTTTTGCCCGGTGTAGCCTTCGGCAGATGAGTGCATTAGGGGCCCCGAATCTCCATCGCTAGTCCATCGCCGATGATTGCCCTGACGGGAATCTCGAAGCGGTTTGGTGACGTGGTTGCCGTTGTGGGTGTCGACCTCGAGGTCGGACGCGGCGAGTTTCTTGCGCTGCTCGGGCCGAGCGGCTGCGGGAAAACCACCCTTCTGCGTCTTGTCGCAGGGTTTGAACAGCCCGACGCAGGTGCCGTTTGCCTTGATGGCGCGGTGATGGCCAGCGACGACACGTGGACGCCCCCAGAGCGTCGCAACGTCGGGATGGTCTTTCAGGACTACGCGCTCTTCCCGCATCTCAGCGTCGAGCGCAATGTCGGTTTCGGTGTGGAGCGCTCCGAGCGCCGCGACCGGGTCGCCGAGGTCCTAAAGCTCGTCGGTCTCGCGGGCATGGAACGCCGTCGTCCGGGGGATCTCTCCGGCGGTCAACAGCAGCGCGTCGCCCTCGCACGAGCGCTTGCCCCACGGCCGGGTGTTGTGCTCTTGGACGAGCCGTGGTCCAGTATCGACCCGATGCTGCGCGCGTCCGTGCGCGAGGAGATCAGCGCGATCCTTCGTGAGACTGGTGTCAGTGTCGTGTTGGTCACCCACGACCGTGAAGAGGCCTTCTCCCTCGCCGATCGGGTTGCCCTCATGGCGAACGGGCAGATCATTCAGGTCGCACCGCCGGAGGAGCTGTACATGGCTCCCGCCGATCGGTGGGCCGCTGAGTTCATCGGGGCCAGCAACTTCCTCCCCGGCATCGTCAGCGGCGGTCGCGTCGGCACCGCGATGGGCAGTTTTCCGCTCGCATCGCCCGAACGCCACGGCTGCCCAGTTGAAGCCCTGATTCGCCCCGAAATGCTCGTACTCGAGGCCTGCGATGACGGGAATGCCACCGTGTTGGCGCGTGAGTTTCGTGGTCACGACGTTTTCTACCGCGTTCGCCTGACTGATGGCCTGATCGTCTGTGCGCAGCGACCCTCGACTGAGGTTGTCGCGATCGGAGACCGTGTGACGGTCCATCCGCACCGCACACCGGTCCCCGTATTCGCCTGCTGATTCGACGCCGATCCCATACGTCGGCGTTTCGATGGCCGCCTGCGTCGCTCCTGGGTGCGCTGGTGGCCGCAGCGTTTGCCGTGCTGCCGCTTGTCTTCATCCTCATTCAGGTTCGTGACACGAGCGTCGCGGAAGCGCGGCGCCTCCTGTTCCGCCCACTGGTTGGGGAACTCCTCGTCAACACGGTCCTGTTGGCCGCCATCGTCACGGTGCTGTGTGTCGCGATTGGCCTCGGGGCGGCGTGGTGTGTCGAGCGCACAAATCTGCCGCTTCGTGGAGTGTTCGCCGTCCTGCTGGCGCTTCCAATCGCGGTGCCTGAGTATGTGAACGCAGCCGGGTGGGTGTCCATCATTCCGGGCCTCCATGGATTGTGGGGAGCGGTCCTCGTAATGACGCTCTCGCACTATCCGCTGGTGTATCTGCCAGCGGTGGCCGCGCTTCGGGGAGGAGATCCCAGCCTTGAAGAGAGCGCCCGGGGGCTCGGGTTCGGACCCTGGCGGACCTTTTTTCGGGTGACACTGCCGCAGGTGCGCTTGGCACTCCTCGGCGGTGGATTGGTGATCTGTCTGCATCTGCTGGCCGAGTACGGTGGCTTCGCCGTCCTTCGCTACCGCACGTTCACGACGGAGATCTACAACCAGTACAAACTTGGTTTCAGCGGTGCGAGTGCAGCCCTCCTCTCCCTGGCTCTTGTCATCCTGAGCGTGCTGGTCCTCGGGGCCGAAATGGGCCTTCGCGGCCGGGCTCGCCACACCCATTCCAGTGCGTGGGCATCTCGCCAGCGTCTGCGCGTCCGGTTGGGCCGCCGGGCGCCGCTCGTTGTCCTGGCGGTTCTTGCCCTTGTCGTCCTGGCCCTCGGAGTGCCAATCGGAGCGCTTGGCTATTGGCTCATCCAGGGAAGCTCAACCACGCTGCCGTCGGCGTCGCTCCTCGGGGCGGCGTTCAGTACCTTGGGCCTCTGCTTGGGAGCGGCGGTCCTGGCGACGGCCCTCGCGCTACCCGTCGCGATCCTCAGTGTCCGACGTCGCGGAGCGGTGGCAGTACTGATCGAACGGGCTGCGTTCGTGCCCCGCGCGCTCCCCGGTTTGGTCGTGGGCCTCAGCCTTGTGTACTTCGCGATTCGCTACGTGCGGCCCCTCTACCAAAGCCCTTGGCTTCTGGTGATTGCATACGCGGTGCTCTGCCTCCCGTTGGCGCTGGTAACCCTGCAACCCACGGTGGCCCGACTCTCGCCCAGCCTGGAAGAGGCCGCGCGATCGTTGGGACAGCGGCCCAGTGGAGTCCTTCGCCGCATCATCATTCCGATGATCCTTCCAGGGCTTGGGGCTGCCTGCGCCCTCGTGTTCTTGACCTGCGTGACCGAGTTGACCGCGACCCTCCTGCTTCGTCCGACTGGAACGGAGACGCTCGCCACGCAGTTTTGGCTCTACACCAGTGGTCTTGCGTACGGCGCGGCCGCCCCGTACGCCGCCATGATGGTCCTGCTCTCAGGTATTCCGACCTATCTCCTCATTCGCCGCCTCGGAACGCTCGGCGACGTCTGACGTGAACTCTTCGATGGCTCTTCGCTCGCTCTTACGGAGCCTCGCGACACTCGATGAGTACCCCCAACCCCCAAGTCGAGGAGTCACCTTGATCAAACTCAAAAAGTCACTGGCAGCCGCCAGCGCGGTCGCCGCCCTCAGTGGCGTGGCGATCTCAAGCGCAGCAACGAGCAAGGGCACGGCGAAGACCACCCGTCATACGGTCGCCAAGGCGAAGAAGGTCGCGAAGGCGACGACCGGGACCACCACTAGGACCGCCCGGGCGACGCACACCGCTGAGACCCCGTTGACGGGCGACACAGCCACGAAGGTCTCCGCAGCTGCACTCGCCTCGACCGCCGGAGGGACGGTTATCCGCACCGAGACAAACACCGACGGGGGTGGTGCCTACGAAGCCCACGTCCGCAAGGCCGACGGCACTGAAGTGACCGTCTTGGTGGACGAATCGTTCAAGGTTGTTGGAACCGAGACCCGCGGCTGCCACGGTGGTCGTGGGCACGGAGACGGCCACCGGGGCGGCAACGATCCCGCCCTGACCGGTGACACGCTGGCGAAGGCAACGGCCGCGGCACTTGCGAAGACCGGTGGCGGAACGGTTGAGCGCACCGAAGCCGATACCCACGGCGGTGGCGCGTACGAAGTGCACGTCCTGAAGACGGATGGCACACGTGTGGAGGTTGTGTTGGACAGTGCGTTCGCGGTGGTCGCCGTCGAAACTCACGGATAATCTGAGGGACATCGGGGCGAGCATGCCGCAGGGTTGGCGGCTCGCCCCTGAGTTGGGGACTCATCGGCCGTATGATCCATCCGTGAGCGTTCACGGCCACTCCGTCGATGACTACCTTGAGGTCATCTACTTCCTCGCCTTCCCGGTGAGCGAGTACGGGCCGATCGTGCGCGATACGCCAGCCCTCGGCGCCCGCATCGCAGACATGTTGGGCGTCTCCAGGCCGTCGGTTAGCGAGATGATCAAACGGCTTGAGCACGACGGCCTGGTGGAGCGCGGTGAAAAGAAGGAGGCCATTCTCACCGAGCGTGGCCGCAAGGCCGCCGAGAAGGTTGTTCGCCGCCATCGGTTGATCGAGTGCTTCCTGACGCAGTTTCTCGGATACACCGCCGCCGAGGCCCACGAGCAGGCCGACACCCTCGGGGCGACCTTCACCGATGACATGGCCGACCGGCTAGAGGAGCGCCTGGGCTTTCCGGAGCGCTGTCCCCATGGGTGGCCCGTCGACCCAGAGCGCGAGCGCGAAGAGAACCGAGAACTCCGCACGCTGTCGGATGTTGACCCCGGCGAGCGGGTGCGCGTCATCCGCCTTGCCGAGCATGACGGGACCCTCCTGCACTGGTTTTACGACCAGGGCCTCGAACCCGGAACGGAGATTGAGGTCGCTGGGCGAAAGGCCGAAGGCGAGTTGCGGTTGATGGTTGGCGGCTCGCCCCGGACGATCAGCCGTGAGGCCGCGGAGGGACTCTTCGTTCTCGCGGCGTGATCCAACCTTGATCGACGTACGAAGTGGGTGTCAGACCCCCCGTATGTCCATCCAGGAAAGGATCATCCGTGAGCGATACACCCACAAAGCGGCCAGCAGCAATTGCGCTTGCCGCGACCGCTGCACTTGCTGCCGCGGTCTTCGTGCCAGCCATCAGTAGCGCGTCGAGTCACCGTGAGGCCCCGGCCATCAGCGAGGACCCGACCGCCGACAACACGGACTTCTACTTCTTTAGAAGTCCTGATAATCCCGACACGGCGACCGTCATTGGCAACTGGATTCCGCTTGAGGAGCCAGCCGGTGGACCGAACCACTACCTGTTCTCGACGACAGCTCGCTACAACCTGAGCTTCGACAAGACCGGTGACGGCAAGTGGGATACCCGCTACCAGTTCCAGTTTCGGACCCTGGATGCAAAGGCCGACGCCGCCGGGTACCTCTACGTGGGGCCCGACAACAAGCCGATCATCAATCAGCTCTACGACGTGTGGGAGACCACTCGAAACTCCGCAGGCAAGGAATCCACCCACCGGATCGCCAAGAACCTGACGGCCTCGGTCAACAACCCCGGCCCGAAGAGCCTGCCGAACTACCGGTCGTACTTCGACCAGGCCGTCCAGGGTGCTGAGGGTGGCATCAAGGTCTTCGCCGGTCCGACCGACGACCCATTCTTCGTCGACCTCGGCGCGATCTTTGACCTCGTGAACATCGACAAGCCCGGACGTCCGAGCATCGGCTTCGGTAACTCTGGCGGCGGTGTGGACAACCTGTCGCGCTACAACGTTCACACGATCGCGATGCAGATCCCGATCTCGGCACTGAAGGGAACAAGCGGCGACGTCGTTGGTGCATTTGCCTCGACCGATCGTATGTACCCGAAGGTCACAATCGTCAAGAAGGGTAAGAAGTCGGTCATCAAGACGACCCAGGTCTGGAAGCAGGTCTCGCGCCTCGGGAACCCACTGATCAACGAGGTCGTGATTCCGCGATATCTCAAGGACGAGTGGAACGCCTCGGACCCGTCGCAGGATGCTCGCTACGAGAAGTACTACTTGAAGCCCTTCGTGGCAGGCGCCTTGAACGCACTCTTCCCGACGTTGAATCTTGGCGTCCCGACTGACGACCGCAAGGAAGTCTCCCTCGCGCTGCTCTCGGGAGCGGACTTGTCCAGCCTTGGGTTGGCGAACAACTCGACCGGTACCGCCAAAGCAGACCTGCTGCGGTTGAACCTGTCAACACCCGTTTCGGCGGCACCCAAGGCCCTTGGCGAAATCCAAGGCGACCCCCAGGGCTTCCCGAACGGACGACGTCTTGCTGACGATGTGACGGACATCGAACTTCGCGTCATCGGTGGCACCCTCTACAACCTCTCAGGCCCTGGCCGCGAGGCGAAGAAGCTGCCCCTGGGTGATGGCGTGAACGCCAATGACCTTCCGTTCCTCACGAGCTTCCCGTACGTCGCTCCGGCACACGACGGTTTTAACACGTCGCCCCCGCCGAAGAACGACCAGAAGCCCGCAGCACCGGCAGTCGGACCGCTCCCGTAGCGGACCGGCATGGGAGGGAGTCCGTGTGGCTCCCTCCCAGCCCCCTTTTCCCGAATGGAATCTATGTCACCCGCGGTCAACATTCGAAGTGGTCGCCTCCGGGCAATGGTTGTTGTTGCCGCGGCTGGAGGGATCTCGGTCTGGGCCTTCTCGTCGGCGCGCGGATCGGCTCCCGTTGAGCGTGTCCCGACCGCACTCGTTCGCGGTACCGATGACCTGATTGCCCAAGCGCAGGCGCGCCTTCGGACAAACCCTGGCAACGTCACCGCGCTGACCGATCTCGCGGGCGCATCGCTGGTCAAGGTTCGCGAGAGCGGTGACCCCTCGTGGTATGCGACTGCCGAGACGGCTGCTCGCAAGGCACTCGCCAAGGAGCCGTCAAACCCCGACGCTCTCGACACAATGGGAACCCTGGCGCTCGCGCGCCACCGCTTCGCCGAGGCGTTGAAGTGGTCACAAGCAAGTCAGAAGGCGGCACCCAGTCGCTTCGCTCCAACGGGCATCCAGGCGGACGCGCTCATTGAACTCGGTCGCTACCGGCAGGGCTTCGCGACCGTCCAACGTCGTCTCGACCTGAAGCCCGACCTCGGTTCGTACTCACGCGCCTCGTATGCCCGCGAACTTGTCGGCGATCGCACCGGCGCGACGACGCTGATGGCCCTTGCGGTTGAGTCTGGTCGCCCCGGTGGGGAACCGCGGGCCTGGGCACGCGTCCAGCTTGGCCTGCTGCGCTTCGGCTCCGGCGACCTGCTCGGTGCGGAGCGTGAGCTCCTGAGGGCCCAAACCGAGCGGCCGAACGATGCCCGCGTCCTGGCTGGACTTGCCCGGGTGCGTGCAGCGCAAGCGCGTCTGCCTGAGGCTGGTCAACTCGTCAGCCGCGCGATTGATCTCGTCCCGCTGCCCGAGTACCCCGCGTTCGCGGCGGAGGTCGCGGCGGCACGTCGCGACGCGCCGGGCGTCCAGCAGAACCTCAGCCTTGTGCGCGGGATGGACAAACTCCTCGCGGCAAATGGCGTGAAGACGGACCTCGACCTCGCGCTGATCGATGCCGACTGGCATCGCCCGAATGCCGCCGCGGTCAGCCGTGCCCGGACGGCCTACGCATCGCGCCCTGGGGTGATTGGCGACGACATCCTCGGATGGGTGCTCTCCCGAGCGGGCAAGTGCGACGAGGGGCTAAAGTACGCTCGCCGGTCCCTGCGCCTGGGCACCCAGGACGCCCTCGTGCGCTTTCATGTCGGGATGGCTGCGTCATGTGCCGGACAACCCGCCGAGGCTCGGGCTCGCCTGGGTGAGGCGCTCACCCAGAACCCCAACTTCTCGCTTCGGTGGGCACCGATTGCCCGCCAAACCCTGCACCGTCTGGAGGGCTCCAAATGATTCGCCGCCGTGCTCCCCTTTGGCTGCTGGTGACGCTTCTTGCGCTGGCGAGCGTCTTTGCTGGATCAGCGGCCGCACATCCGCTGGGTAACTTCACGGTCAACCACGAGTCGCGTGTTGAGGCATCCGGCGGGCAGATCTACGTGCGCTACATCCTCGATCTCGCAGAGATCCCGACGCTGCGGGAAGCGGACTCCATCACCGCGGCCGGTGGCCTACCGGAGTGGGGCGCTGCCCGGGCGGAGGGCCTTGCCGCCAAGCTGGTGCTGACCGCCGACGGCCAGAGGGCACCCCTCGCGGTTCGTTCCCAAACCGCGTCGCGTCGTCCCGGAGCCGGTGGCCTCACCACCCTGCGCCTCGCGGTTTGGTACCAGGCAAGCGGCCTTCCGACCTCAGGCACTCCGCACATTGAGTTCAAGGACACGACGTTCGCCGGGCGCCTCGGTTGGCAGGAAGTAACTGCCCGCGGCACGAGTGGTGCCGCGCTTGCCGGGTCCACTGTGCCGACTACCGACCGCAGTGACGAGTTGCGTACCTATCCGCGCGACCTCGTGACAACGCCCCCCGCAGTCACCACGGCGAGCTTCAATTGGACCGCAGGCAGCGGACCGGGCCTCGTGGCCAACCTCATCTCCCAGCCGGAGCGCGCCGTACCCGCAAATACCGACGCTGGCCCTTCCAGTTTTCTCGGACGACTGCTGTTGGACCGCGAGTTGACGCTGCCGGTGGTTCTCGTCGCGTTGCTTGTCGCGATGGGATGGGGAGCACTTCATGCCGTCGGTCCCGGTCACGGCAAGTCGATGATTGCCGCCTATCTGGTCGGAACCCGCGGTACGGTCCGCCACGCCGTCTTGCTGGGCGTTTTCGTGACCCTGACCCACACGATTAGTGTCTTCGCCCTGGGCTTCGTGACGCTGCTGCTCTCCGAATGGATCCTCCCCGAGCGCCTCTACCCGTGGCTGGATCTTGCCGCCGCGCTGACGGTCGTCGCGGTGGGCGTCATGGTGGTCCGCTCTCGCCTGGGCACCTGGCGAGCCAGCCGCGCGCCTGTCGCGGTTCACACCCACAACCACGATCACGGCCACTCGCACGACCACGGGCATAGCCACGATCACGGTGACGGTCACCACCACCATCACCACGATGAGCATGACCACGGCCATGACCACGGTCCGGGTGGCCACACCCACCTTCCCCCAGATGACCTCTCCGTACGGCGCCTCGCAGCCGTCGGACTGGGCGCTGGTCTGGTGCCATGCCCATCGGCGCTCGTGCTGCTGCTCGGGGCGATCTCCCTGCACCGGATCGGCTACGGCATTGCGCTGGTCGTGGCCTTCTCATTCGGTCTCGCGGCCCTGGTGACGGCGATCGGCATCCTGGTCCTCTACGGGCGACGCCTCCTCGACCGGATCCCCTCCCGTCCGCGGGCACTCACCGCGCTCCCGGTGGTGTCGGCCTTCGCGATCATCGCGGTGGGTGTCATGTTGACGATCCAGACGATTCCGCTCCTGCGTGGTTAGCTGATCGCACGAAGGTCATTCGTGGCACCGGTGCTACGTTCCGTCCAATGGCACGAGAAATCAATCAGCGCGAGTTGCGGAATCAAAGCCGGGGAAATCATGCGCGGGCTCGACCGCGGCGAGCAGTTCATTGCGACCAGAAATAGCGTGCCGGTTGGCGAGTTAGTTCCGATCCGTCGGCGTCAGTTCGTTCCGAGGGACGTCGTTCTGGCCGCGTTTGCTGGCTTGCCCCGTCTCGACGGGGAGCAATTCCGGAAGGAAATCGATCAGTTCGTGGATCAAGACCCAACGCCGCGTGCCTGAGCCGCAGGAAGCACGAGGTTTGGTGGTGTCGAAGTAGACATCTCATGTGCGGGTCAACACTCATGTGGTAGGCCATACCGCATGAGATATGCTTCCTTCATGAAGCGGGTCCGAATTACCACTGGCGGACAAATTTCGATTCCTGCCGACATTCGCCGTCGGTGGGGGACGTCGACGGTGGTTATTGACGACGGCGGCGACCAACTCGTTGTTCGGCCGGTCCCAGATGACCCCATTGCTGCTGTCCGAGGCTCGTTGGCGGGTTTGGGAATTGACACCGAGGCGATGCGGCGTCAGGCCCGCCGGGACGATGAGGATGCCGTTGCTCGGCGGAGCAAGTGATTTTTCTGGATGCGTACGCGCTTGTCGCCTTGGCCTCCGGTGAACCGGCCGCCGATGATGTTGAAGCGATACTTCGTCGACCAGGAGCCGATCCTGCCGTGCTGTCGATAAACCTTGCTGAGGCTGCGGACGTACTCGCACGCACGTACGGCTTGCCCGTCACTGCATCGAGAATGGCCCTGTCCCCAATTCTTGGCGACCCGGTACGCATCATCGATGGTGATGCCGAACTCGCGTGGCGGGCCGCATCGATTCGATCCGAGTACTACGCCAAACGGGCGCGCGAGGTTTCGTTGGCAGATTGCTTTCTCATCGGAGCTGCCCGTGAGAACGACGCAATTGCGACGTCAGACCCGGCGCTCGCAGCGGTCGCCCGGGCTGAGGGTGTGAGGGTTGAAGGCCTTGCGGACCGACGCGGTCGCAAACCCTGAGGCGTTCGGCGACCGAGCGACAGATCTTCGGGCCGAGTCGTTCCCACGATCCGCACGCCCACCACCGCATCTAGCGCTTCCGCTCCTCGGAAAACCCCGCATATAGCGTGCCGACCGGGTTGAAGGGGTACGGGCCGAGGAGTACCGTCCGGGCGTGTCGACCGCCACCTCACCGCCGTTTGCGCATCTCCACGTTCACTCGGATTATTCAATCCTGGATGGGGCCTGCAAGATCACCCGGCTGCTGGACCGGGTGGAGGAAATGGGGCAGTCGGCGGTCGCGCTGACCGACCACGGAGTGATGAGTGGCGCGGTTGAGTTGTACCGGTCGGCGAAGAAGCGGGGGATCACCCCAATCGTGGGCTTGGAGGCCTACGTCGTCGCCGATCATGCCGTCAAGCAGCCGCGCGAGGACCGCTTCCACCTCACGCTCCTTGCGAAGGACCTGACGGGGTATCTCAACCTCATCAAGCTCTGTTCTGCCGGCTACCTGGAGGGCTTCTACCGCAAGCCCCGCATCGACCATGACCTGATGTCGAAGTACTCCGAGGGGCTGGTTGCGCTTTCGGGATGTATCGGCGGAATGGTGTGTCAGAACCTGATCAACGGGCGTGACAAGGAGGCCCGTGACGAGCTTGACCGGATGTCCCAGATCTTTGGGTCTGACAACGTCTACCTCGAGCTCCAAGACGCTGGCCTTGACGAGCAGAAGCTGGTCAACCCGAAGCTCGTGACCCTGGCGGGGCAGACCGGGCTCGGCCTTGTCGCGACCTGCGACGCGCACTACCCCACGCACGCGGACGCCCGTCCGCATGAGGCGCTGCTTGCGATTCAGACGCGGACGACGCTGTCGGATCCGGACCGCTTTCGCTTCAGCACCGACGAGTTCTTTCTGAAGTCGGGCGCCCAGATGGCGGAGTCTTTCCCGGACCATCCCGAGGCGCTCGCTGCCAGTATCGAGATCGCTGGGCGCTGCAGCGGGCTGATTCTGCCAATCGGCGAGACGCAGCTCCCGACGTTCCCGGTGCCCGCTGGCGATACGCCGGAGACCTACCTGGAACGCCTCTGCGCAGAGGGGATGCTGCGGCGCTACAACGGACGCCCGCCGAGCGGCGCCGACGAACGCCTGCGCTTCGAGTTGGACACGATCCGCGAAATGGGCTTCTCGAGCTATTTCCTCATCGTTTGGGACTACATTCGCTGGTCGCGTGAGAACGGTATCTCGGTCGGCCCAGGCCGTGGATCGGCCGCGGGTTCGTTGGTGGCGTTCGTGCTTCGGATCACCGACCTGGACCCGCTCGAGCACGATCTGCTCTTTGAACGCTTCCTGAACCCGGGGCGTCGGAGCATGCCCGACATCGACACGGACTTCGCCGTCGCCGGGCGCGACCGGGTCGTCAGCTACGTGACGCAGAAATACGGCGCCGGTACCGTCGCCAAGATCGGGACCTTCGGGAAGCTGCTCGCCCGGGCGGCAGTCCGCGACACCGGCCGCGTGCTCGGTGTCCCGTATTCGATAGTCGACCGGGTCGCGAAGCTGGTACCGGAGCGGCCGCTTGGCATCAAACTCCAAGAAGCTCTGGACCAAAACGGCGAACTGAAGGTCGCCTACGACACCGACGAGGTCGTGCGCCAGATCATCGACACGGCGATGCCGCTTGAAGGCCTTGTCCGCAACGAAGGCGTCCACGCGGCCGGTGTCGTCATCGCTCCGGGCCAAATCACCGACTTCCTGCCCGTTCGTACGGACGACGACGGTGCCGTCGTGACGCAGGTTCCGGACCATGACGTCGAGGCGCTTGGCCTCTTGAAGATGGACTTCTTGGGTCTGCGCAACCTCGACATCATCGACCGGGCGTTGGAGCTGATTCAGGAGACGAAGGGCCTCGAACTGAATATCGAGGATGCGCCTCTGGATGACCGGCTGACCTACGAAATGCTCCGTCGCGGCGACGGAATGGGTGTGTTCCAGTTTGAGTCTGCAGGTATGCAGCGCGCCCTTCGAGAGGTCGGACCGACCGAGTTTGCAGACCTGATCGCCCTGGTTGCGCTCTATCGCCCCGGGCCGATGGCACACATCCCTGCCTATGCGCGGAACAAGAAGCATCCGGACGAAATCAAACTCGTGGACGAGCGTCTGACCTCGATTACCGGGCCGACGTACGGCGTCACGATCTATCAGGAACAGCTGATGGCGGTTGCCCGTCAAATCGCCGGGTTCGAACCCTCGCGCGCGGACGATCTCCGCAAGGCCGTCGGTAAGAAGGACAAGGATC
Source organism: Thermoleophilia bacterium (assembly GCA_043746815.1). Lineage (GTDB taxonomy): Bacteria > Actinomycetota > Thermoleophilia > Miltoncostaeales > Miltoncostaeaceae > JAYTQG01. The sequence continues at coordinate 12,026 of JAYTQG010000208.1, forward strand.
TGATGGCGTCCTTGAAGGACGAGTTCATCGCTGGATGCCTGGCTAGTGGCACCGCTGCCGGGACCGCTCAGGACCTCTGGCGCGACTGCGAAGCAGCGGGCGACTACTCGTTCAACAAATCGCACGCGGCCTGTTACGGCCTGCTGTCGTTTCGTACCGCCTACCTCAAAGCGAACCACCCGCCGGAGTACATGGCCGCTCTGCTGTCGTCGGTCATGGACACGAAAGACCGCGTGCCGATCTATGTCGCCGCGTGCGACGACATGGGCCTGACGGTCCTGCCACCGGACGTCAACACCAGCCGCAACGACTTCGCGGTCACTGGCGCGACCGAGATCCGCTTTGGACTATCAGCGGTGAAGGGTGTGGGGGAGACGGCGGTCCAAAACATCATCGCGGCCCGCGAACTCGCCGGGCCCTTCAAGACGATCTCGGACTTTTGCCGCCGCGTGGATGGCAGCCAGGTCAACAAACGCGCCCTGGAAGGATTGATCAAGGCGGGCGCGCTGGACTCCACCGGTGCGACGCGCGCTGGGATGCTCGAGGTGCTGGACCGGGTGATCCAAAGCGCGGGCAGTGGGCGCAACGAGCTGACGCTCTCGATGTTTGAGACCGAGGAGCATGCCGATGCGATGGGCGATCAGGAGATCACGGTCCCCACGTTTGAGTTTCCAAGTAAGGAACTCTTGACGCTCGAAAAAGAGGCGCTTGGGATGTTCGTCTCAAGCCACCCGCTCCACGATTGCCGCCGCCAACTTCGTCGGGCCGTGACCTGCTCGCTGGTCGACCTCGCAGAGCGTGAGGACCGCGAGAAAATTCGCGTTGGCGGCATCGTCGGCGCGGTGCGTGTCATCACCACCAAACGTGGCGACCAGATGATGTTCGTGACGATTGACGACCTCACCGACACCGTCGAGGTGATCGTCCAGTCACGCGTATTCGCCGAGATGCGCGAACTGCTCGTGGAGGACGCATTGGTCATCATCGAGGGGCGCGTTGAGCACAAGAGCGAAGACGACACAAAGATCCTCGCGATGACGGCAAAGCCCTTCGAACCGAACGCTAACCTCGAAGGCGACCGGCTACTCCTTCGCCTGCGCGCGGACGACCTTGTGGGAGAACGCCTGATCGATCTGCAGCGCCTGATCGTGGATCATTCCGGCGCGGTGCCGGTGATCATGGAGGTCGAGACGCCGGGCGGGATCGAACGTTTTCGCCTGGGCGAGCGATTCGGCGTCAACCTCGATACGAACGGCCTTGTTGCATCCCTTCGGAGCATGTTCGGCGACCGGGCTGTTGCTTGACCGTTCGCCCTGAGCGGGCTTCAATAAACCGATGCGGACGATCTCCGATAGCCCCGCGCGCGACCGCCTGTCGAGCTCATGTCGGCGATGTCCCGTCGTGTGCGACAAGGTCGTCTACCCCACGGGCTGCGTCGCCTCAGGGTGCGAGCGGTTGTACTCGTACGATCATGACGGGCGGACCTTCGTGGGTTGCCTCGAAAAAGTGTTCCGCGTTGAGATCGATCGCGACCTGATGATGGCCGCCCAGCGCGAACGGGGCGGCTTTGGCGCGCTGCGCGTATCGAGCGATCCGCTTCCGATCTGCCAGACCGCGGTTGACCTGGCGTTCGCCCACCGCGAGAACGGTCCCTGTCTGAACCCAGATTTCCGGTACTCCGCCCCTCGCCACTCATTCACGGTCGTGCTGCGGACACCCCTCGCCGAGGGCGATTGACGGACCTCCAACGTGCCGAGCGAGAGGCTCGTCGGGAGACGCGTCGCCGTGCGATTCGTCGCCGTCGGGCAGCCGCGGTCGGCGGCATCGTGGTCGTCGGCGGAGCGGCCCTTGCGGGGGTGGCGCTCCTGAGGAGTCATTCGCCTGCGACAGGGCCGGTAGCAAAGGTCACCCCGGCGGTCAGTTCCCGGGGAGTGATCGAACACCTTCCCTCGGCCTCGGCATTTCAACCACTCGCGTATGCGTCGTCACCGGCCCGCTCCTCGGTCCGAGTGCCGATCCTCATGTACCACCGCGTGGCCCCAGCGTCGACGGGGACGAACGCCGTCAGCCGGGACCTCACCGTGGAGCCCGAGGTGTTTACCGGGCAGATGGCGTGGCTTGCAGAGAACGGCTTTCATCCCATCACGCAACGCGCCCTCTTCGAGAGCCTCGAACGTGGGGCTGCCCTGCCCACGAAGCCGGTGGTACTCACCTTTGACGATGGCTACGTGGACGCGCTTACGACCGTACTTCCGATTCTGAAGTCGCACCACTTCCCAGCGACCTTCTACGTCATCACGGGACGCAACAGTCAACCCGCATTTCTCAGCTGGGACCAGATGAAGCGCCTCGATGCCGCCGGGATGGATGTTGGTTCGCACACGGTTGGGCACGTCGAGCTAACCGGTCAGTCAGCGGAGGGGAAGCGCGTTCAGCTAGAGCGCTCGAAGCGGGATCTGGAGAAGCACCTTGGCCATCCGGTGTATTGGTTTTGCTACCCCGCTGGCCGGTTTGACGCCGCATCGGTGGCGGCCACGAAGGCGGCCGGATACCTCCTCGCTGTGACAACGCAGCCCGGTTCTACGATCACTTCTGCCGCGCCGCTCGAAGCGCCCCGCGTTCGCATTCACGGTCCCGGGGCGATTTCCGATATCGGGCGATCGCTGGCCTAACGCGCGTTCGCCGGTTTTTCGTGAATGGAATGATGTAGGACCTGGAATTCTCGTCCGGAGGAGCATCGAAAAGCGTCGACTACGCCAGTCCAGGTGGCCCCGGGGCACGGCTTCTTGTCACGAGACTCCGCCACCGCTGGCTTCATCGAGCGCCCCCTTGGTTTCCGGGAGTGCCGCCAGTTGTGCGGTGGCGGCGCCCCATCCCTCTGCGAAGCCGAGCTCTTCGTGGCGCGCGCGACGTCGGGTCACTGTGTTTCACGACCACCGGGTAGTCGGTACCGTCGGGATGGTCGAGCATCATGATCACGGCGGTAGTGACGATCGGATCCGGCGTGTTGGGGCGCCAGCTGCTGTTCACGGGGTTGGTGAAGGCGAGCTGCTCGCCGTCGATGACCGCGAGGAAGCATGCATCGAGATGGGGTCGGAACTCGACTCCATCGTCGCTCATGGAGGTGACCCATCGCTCCCCTGCCCGCTGCCTGTGGTCCAGCCCAAAATCATCGGCACATATCGCGTGGGCCGAACCCCGAGGTGCGCGACCGGCCAATTCACCGGCGCAAGCCGCGTCACGGTCTACTGGCGCCGCGACGGTCGGAAAATCCGCGCTGCATCTGGTTCCCGCTACCGTCTGAGCGCAGCCGACCGTGGTCACATTGCTACGCGCAAAGTCGACGCCAGCTCGAGTGCGGGGCACACGACCGTCGCATCAGTCAGCGTCGTCCCACGGTAGCCCGGACGTGCGTTTGCGACGCGTCACGGGGCCGCCAACTCTCCAACTCGGCGCCCCTCGGTGCCCGAGGTTGGGTCGACTGGCGTCCCCGACGCGTCGATCAGTGCCTGGAGGGCATGGAGATGGCCCCGAAGGGCTCTCCGGCCAGCACGGGTAAGTGTGATCCAAGTGGTGCGCCGTCCGTCGAGCGTCCCCTTCTTGCTTGTCACGTAGCCAGCCTCAGTGAGCGTGGTGATGTGCTTTGACAGCACCGAGTCCGCGATGTCGAGACGTCCACGCAGGGTGACGAACTCCGCCTGGTCGACGACAGCCAGAAGGGAGCAGAGGCGAAGGCGGATCGGCGCGTGAATGATCGGATCAAACTCGGTCATCTGGCCGTACGAAATCGCGCCATCCACCAGCGGTCGGCGATCGCGGTCAACGGGACCACGCACAGCGCGACCAACGCTGAGGCGATGCCGTGGCCTTCGACCATCAGCCAGGTTGACAGAACGATGCAGGGAACGAGTGCCAAGAGGAATGCGGCGATCACCGGCCACGTGGCACGCGGTCCGTTGAAGCCGCTGACCCAGGCGCCGTTGGCCTGCCGGAAACGGCGGATAGCGAACCCTGCGGCCGTTGCCTGGCACACCAGGCCGAGGGCGAATGCGACCGGCCCGAACTGCCAGCTGCTATTCCCGACGGCGATGCCGAACGTGAAGGCAGCGTTTCCCGTGCCGGTTGTCAGGCTGTAGCCGCGCGGAAGCTTGAGATCGTTCGCGAAGCCATCTCGCGCGGCGGCCGCGTCGTCGAGCGCTGCTCGTGCGTCTGCTCTGGAAAGGGAGAATGAGGCGTCATGTGAGTTTTCCATGTTGGAAAGTATCGCATGAACTTTCCAACATGGCAAGTCCGTGTTGGCTTGATCGGCGGCCGGGACGTCGGGCCGCGGACTCCGGACGCTACCGACCCGACTCAGCCGTCGAGACCAAGTCTGCAAAGCCACCAACCGGGCCGTGGGCAGCCGGTGCAGGAGCCTGGCAGGAGGTGCACTCCACCTATCTCGTCTGCGCGCAAGACCGAAGCACTCCCGCTCCGCTGCAACGCGCCTACGCCAAGCGGGCCGGGAGCGCCGTTGAACTCGATACTGGCCATCACCCGTTCCTTTCCCAGCCAGTCGCCCTCGCGACCTGATTCTCGGGCTGTCACCGCCTTGAGCACACTCGCGGGGGACCGATGCGAGGACCCACAAGCTACGAGCAGACGGCCGAGTCACAGGGTCTTCGCAGATAGTGTCCTGAGTGAGACGCGCTGAGGCGGCAACAGAACGGAGCCACCCGTGGAGTGCCGCACGCTGCGCGACGCGACCGGCACGCCGGAACTGAATCATCTCTCGCCCGCGCCCTACGTCGTGATCGACAGCCCAGTCGCTCCGGGCTCTCAGGAGCTGCTGCAAGCACTCTCCGTACTCGAACAGTTGAGCACCCTCGTCAAGGCCTCCCGGCACGGCGCATCCGAGTACGAACATTACGCCCTCTTTCCGCTCGAAGGCGTTTGGGCGCTAATCGAAAACGACAAAACCCTCACCTTCGACGAGCGGGTCGCACCTGGCAAGATCATGATGCGCCAAGCCGACTCGGTCACACTCGCAGAGTTCCACGAGCACCGGCTGAGCCTCGGCCAGACAATTGGGAAGGGCCACGAGCGGTATCTCAACACGGCTCGGCTCGTGACCATCGACGAGGGACCCTGCGTCCAGATCCTCCACCTCGGTCCATACAACGATGAACCCGCGTCGTTCGCGATCATCGACGGCTTTCCCGAGGAGAACCAGCTCCAACGAGTGTCCGCGAACACCCACCGCGAGATCTACCTCGTCGACGCCCGCACCGCCCAACCAGCCGCCTCTCAGACCGTCCTGCGTGTGCAGGTCACGGACTCGCCGGCCCGCTGACCCCACGCGCTCGCTGGGAGCGCTGTGCCTGGGCGTCTACCGACGGTCTCCGATTCCGAGGCGTTCCGCGGTGGCGGCGAGCCGTTCGTCGCGGGTCCAGAATGTGGCGCCCGGCGTGAGGCGCGTGGCGACGATGAGTTGGGCGTCGACGTACCCGATGCCGAGGCCGCGGAGGGACTCGCTATCGGATGAGCGAACGGTTCCAAGTGTCCGGTAAGGCGGCGGCTACCGGCCGGGAGGTGATCGATCCGCACGGAGGTGTCAACGAGGATCACCTCGCTAGTCGGGTGCTGCGCGTCGTCGCCCTGGGGCGCTCACGGCGGGCTCGGTTCTCGCGAGTCGGGCGAGGCGACGAGCACTCTCTCGTTGAATGAGTGCCGTGAGGGCTTGCCGGACAAGGGCGGTCTTCTCGGTTGTGCCGGTCAATCGCTGGGCTTCGGCGAGAAGGTCGTCGTCAAGTGCAAGTGTGGTGCGCATTCAGAACCTTCCGTCCACGTCTAGCGACATCGCTGATGATATCGGCATGCCGATTCCAAGCACCGTTTGCGTTGCCTCCGGCCGGGCCCGAGCTGGACCATCGCGCCTGGCGCGTGATCGGTGCGACCGCCTCAGGATGTCGCGGAACTCCTCGATCGGCCGTGGCCGCAAGACCAGCGCCGAGGGGCCGAATTCCTGACGCTGGGCCAACGCGCTGTAGCCTGAATCGGGCGAGTATTTCGGTACCCACGAGGAGGACAATGTGATCAAGAAACGACCGCTCTCCAGCCGT
>JAYTQG010000209.1:0-3358 GCA_043746815.1 Thermoleophilia bacterium
GCCGAGGCCGATGGCGGGGATCGGGTTGCGGGTGCTCAAAGCGAGTGCGGTGAGCGTGGCGGCGCCGAGGCAGATGCACAGCGCGTAAGTCCAAGGTCGCTCGCTGTGGTCAGAGGCCGAGCGCAGAGCCAAGGTCCCGGACCAGACCGCAGCCGTTGCGACGAGTGCGAGCAGCCACATCCAGGAGCCGGGAGCCCTGCGAGGGCTTCGGATCGCGCTGGCCAGAAGCACTGTTGGAACGAGGTACTCGAACACGAATACTGCGAGGGCGGTCGAGGCGGAAGGGTTGTCGAGTCGAAGCAGCGGCCAGGCCTCTGGCAGTGCGAGGGCGAGGGCGACGAGCAGCGCGGCGGTGGCGAGGATGTGTCTGCGCCGCAAGCCGAGAGCGAACGCGAGTGGGAACATCAAGGCGGTCACAAGGGGGCGCCAAGTGAGGTGCTGCGGGGAGAACGCCAGGCCTGGCACCACCAGTATCGAGATGAGCAGGAAGATGATCTGAAGCGCGCCGACGCGGACTCCCTCACGCCAAAGGGCGACGCGCCCGGAGATGCCGGGCTCAAGGAGCAGCCGTCCGCGGGTACGAGCTGCACCGGTGAGGACAGCCGCAGCCTCGCGTACGCGAGGCGAGGTACCGCCCCCGGCGAGGGTGTCGAGCAGTTCACGGCCGTGTTGTTCACGCCAGCCACGCGGATAGAAGCGAAGCAGGGCCCGGTAGATCCATGGTCCGGGCATCAGGCGCCCTCACCCACGACGCGCGCCGCGAGGTGGCGCTTCACCGTCCGGGCCGCCGTCGCGAGGCGGTCGGCCTCAGCCGCGAGCGCAGAGGCGCCGTCGTCGGTCAACTCGTAGTCACGGCGTGCGCGGCCGGCCTCGATGTAGGGCTCACCCGCGTGCACGAGCCCTTCAGTGGTCAGCCGATCCAGGGCGCCGTAGAGCGTCCCGGCGGCAAGACGTACGCGCCCCCCGGAGAGGTCTTGTGCGCGTTTGATGATTGCGTATCCGTGGAGCGGCCCGTCGATCAGGGCGGCCAGAATGAAATATGTCTGTGATCTCATGCATACGACTATATATCGCTTACATGACTATCGTCAAGCGGGGCGGCGGGTCTGCGAACGCGCGGTGAGGATGTCGCCAAGCTGTTGCTGATCGAAACGTCGAGCGTCGAGAGCTTCGCACCGGCGCGAGCGTTCTACCGCAAGCGTGGTTACGTGGAAGAAGCTCGGGTCCGCGAGTACTACGGGCCAGGCGACGACAAGGTCGTGTTCTGGAAACGCCTGAGCGACGACCATGCGCCACCAGCGACCAGACCCCCCGAAGAACGCTGATCCAACAGGGCCCGTCGCAGGCAGCCTCGGTTGGCGGATCGGTGGCCGCGTTGCGCCGTGCAGCCTGGCTGCGGACTCAGCAGTCGAACGTCGGCCCGTCGAGGCGAAGGCGGGTAGCGCTTCGGATGATTGCGAAGGCGTGGTCCATGCAGTGCCAGCGAACCTCCAACGTCTGGACCCGGACCGTCGCTCGTCGAATCGGTTGGATCCTGAAGGCGACGTGCATACTCGACCCGGTGTCGGGCAGGGTGACCTGCCCGTGGCGAACCCTACGGCAGCTCCCCCTCCAAGCCGTACCAAACGAACCGTGCCACTGGCAAACGCGGAGAGGCTCGTCCGACGTTGCAACGACGACGATCGGCGCCCGCGGGTGCAGCTCGAACGCGATGCCCACTGGTTGAAGGACGAAGCCGGATGCCGAAACGGATGAGGCAGGCGTCTCGGAGACTGAGCCAGCCTCAGCGGCCGACACCACGGAGCACGCGAAGAAGACGGCGACGATCGCACGGCGCGTGCTTCGAGCGGAGGGCTTCATCTCGGAGACATTACGTTCAGCCCGCACCGATCGGTCCGAGGCGAGGCGTGATCGCCAACCAGCTTGAGAGAATCGCGGACCGACGGTCCGCCTACGCCACCCAGCGCGCGTCAGCGAGTTCGTCCTTGTAGGCACCCGCCGCCAGATAGGTCCGGAGTCGCCGCCCCGCGGCGAGCGGGCGGACTTTTGCTGTCGCTTCTCCGGGAGTCTTTGCCTCGGTCGCGAAGACTTGCCGGTAGTCGGGCCCGTTGGGCGCGCGAGGGATCGGTCGCGAAGACGAGTTAGCCGCAGCCCGCGGCGCACTCGGCGTTCGCGGCGCTGACTCGGCGGCGCTCCTGGTCGAGATCGCGGGCCCAGGTCGTGAGATCGAGCAGGGCGTCCTGGTCTGTCGTGGTTCTACGTCGCATCTGATGACCTCAGAATCAGCCCAGACGACGGCGCTGCCCAGTTCGCCCCATGTCGCCATTTCGTTGCACTTTCGGAGGCCTGGTTGGAGTTCTCCAGTCCGCCATTGGGAGCCTTGGTACTGGGGTTGAGATAGGCTCGTGGGGTTCGAATGGCACCGATGCCGGAGGCCGGCTGCATGGGTCGGAACGCGCGCGCGCTTGTATTGGTCGCTGGGTTGGTGATCACTGTCGCGGCCGGGCTGGTGGCAACGTTGGTGGTTCACTCAACCAGGCCGCGACGCGCCAAGGTGAAGGTGGCGCCGATCGGTGCGTTGGACGTCGACCGCGCGTTTGGCGTCGGGTTCGTTCCCGCCGCGACGTTCGGATGGCCGGTGCGGCCATTCGATCACCCGCACGTGCTGAGAGCGACCTTCGGGGGAGCCTCGCGGGCTGCTGGATGCGGGCGGCCCGACCGGTGGCGGCTCCGCCCGAGCCCAGTACCTCGCCTCGATCGGGCAGATCGCGGCCCTTGGGCAGCGCATCCTCCACTCGGGTATCGATATCGTCGCCGCAGACGGCACACCCGTGTACGCCCTGACATCTGGGACCGCGAGAACCGGCGGCGGCAATGGCTACGACCGGTACGTCATCGTCGGTGGATTCGGTTACTGGCACCTCTCGAACACGGTCGCCGCCGGAACACGGGTCACCGCGTTCAAGACGATCCTTGGGTACGTGTATCCAGGTCAGGGTCACGTCCACCTCACGCGATACGCGGCACCTGGGCTCGGCGAGGCGGGAGACGACCCCGTCAACCCGCTGCTGGGCGGGGGCATTTCGCCCTACTTCGATACCGCCGCACCGCTCTTGGGGGCGGTACGCGCGTTTGACACGTCCCAGCAAAGGGTCCCGCTCGGCGCGCTGAAGGGGCCGGTTGTGCTGGCCGTCAACGCGGTCGATGTGCAAAGCGCTGGAGGCACTCGAACGGGCGTCTACTCCCTCGGTTACCGGCTTCAGGATGCGTCCGGAGCGAGGGTGCTGGGCCCGATCCGCGTCTTCGAGTTTCAGGTTTTGCCCGCAAAGGGGGTCGCGAATCGCCTCTACACCGTCGC
>JAYTQG010000210.1:0-3347 GCA_043746815.1 Thermoleophilia bacterium
TCGCGATGGCCAAGGTACGGGTACTGGTCGGAACGCGTAAAGGCGCGTTCGTTCTCACGTCGAATGGCGAGCGCCGCGCCTGGCGGATCGACGGCCCACACTTCGGCGGCTGGGAGGTCATGCACGTGACCGGGGCGCCGACGGACCCCGACCGCCTCTACGCCGCGCAGTGGAGCAGTTGGAGCGGCCAGGTCATTCAACGCTCCGACGATGGCGGCCGCTCCTGGAACCCCGTTGGCAACCACTTCGCCTATGACGGCGAGATCGGAACGCACCGGTGGTACGACGGCACCCCGCATCCGTGGGAGTTCAAGCGGGTGTGGCACTTGGAACCGTCGCCGGACACGCCAGACGCCCTCTTTGCAGGGGTTGAGGACGCGGGGCTGTTTCACTCAGACGACGCTGGCGAAACGTGGCAGGAACTCCCCGGCCTTCGAACCCACACCAGCGCCCCCCAATGGGCACCTGGGGCGGGCGGAATGTGCCTGCACACCATCATCATCGACCCGGCAAACCCGCGGCGCATGTACGTCGCGATCTCCGCAGCGGGAGCGTTTCGTTCGGACGATCAGGGAGCGACGTGGCAGGTTGCCACCGGCGGCCTCGGTTCCAGCTTCCTCCCCGACCCGGAGGCTGAGGTCGGCCACTGCGTCCACAACCTGGCCATGCATCCATCCCGGCCGGACACGCTGTTTATGCAAAAGCATTGGGACGTTTGCCGAAGTGACGACGCGGGCGACCACTGGACGAAGGTCAGCGGCAACCTCCCCAGCGACTTCGGGTTCCCGATCGGCGTGCACGCCCACGAACCCGAAACCATCTACGTCGTCCCGATCAAGAGCGACGCAGAGCATTACCCACCTGACGGGAAGCTCCGGGTCGCGCGGAGCCGCACCGGGGGCAACGAGTGGGAACTCCTCACGAACGGCCTTCCGCAGCGCGACTGTTATGTCAACGTCCTGCGCGATGCGATGGCGGTCGACACTCTCGACGAGTGCGGCGTCTACTTTGGAACGACCGGCGGGCAGGTGTACGCGTCGCCGGATGCTGGCGACAACTGGATCGCAATCGCCGAGCACCTTCCCGCGGTGCTCTCCGTCGAGGTCCAAACGATCCGGTGACCACCATCCGCGTGGGGCTTCCCTCCCACCTCCAGGCCCTCGCCGGCGTCGCCCACGAAGTTCAGGTCGACGTCCCGGATAGACCGACAATCCAGGACCTACTCGATGCGCTTGAGATGGCGCATCCAGCGCTCCGCGGCACGATCCGGGAGCAGGTCACAGGGACCCGGCGTCCGTTCATGCGCTACCACGCCTGCGGAGAGGACCTCTCACATCAACTCCCCAGCGATCGGCTCCCCGATGCCGTCATCGACGGAAGCGAGCCGTTCGCGATCGTGGGTGCGATCTCCGGCGGGTAGCGAACAAGATGGGGTCAGGTCTTGCGTTCTATCTACACCGTAAGGCAGTCCGTCGTCTTCGCCTCCCATACGTCGTCAGAAGTCAGTCAGGCGGCCCGGACAGGGCCCGAGCAATCAGGTTCGACCGGGAACGCCCGGAACAGACTTACACCGTAGATCGAACGCAAGACCTGACCCCGGCCATGACCCCGGCCGCGCTATCCCCTTCGGAGCAGGCGCTTGATGGCATTCATCATTTCCTGGGTCATCTCCGGTTTTTTGTCGGGCGCGGCGTCCATCACGCAGTGATGGGCGTGGTCGCTCAGCAGACCGAGGCCGACGTTGTCCAGTGCCGCTTGGATCGCGGTGATCTGGGTGAGGATGTCGATGCAGTAGCGGTGGTCTTCAACCATGCGTGCGATCCCGCGGACTTGGCCCTCGATGCGCTTCAAGCGGACGAGGAGGTCCTCTTGAGATTCGACGTAGCCAGGAGACGAGGGACTGTCCATGCGCGGATGCTACCCATACCCCCTATAGGTATGCAAGACTCTCGGCATGTTCAATGGGTCGTCCCGCCAATCGGGTGAGTGCGGTCGAAAAGGAATTCTTGAGTGACTGAATCGGGCGGTATCCGTAGCTACACCGTCGTCGGGATGACCTGTGGCCACTGTCAGGCCGCGGTGGCCGAGGAGGTCGGGAGCGTTGCGGGCGTGACGCGCGTCGATGTCGATCTGACGAGCGGCCGCGTGGTGGTCGGCGGGGCGGGATTCACGGACGCGGCAATCCGGGCGGCAGTGGATGCGGCTGGCTACCAGGTCGCGGCTGATCCGGGATGAATGACGGGGTTGACCAGTTGGAGCTGCCCATTACCGGGATGACGTGCGCCTCGTGCGCGGTGCGGATCGAGAAGCGTCTGAACAAGATTGAGGGTGTTTCGGCGACGGTGAACTATGCGACAGAGAACGCGTCAGTGATCTACGACCCGAGCCGTATCGCCGCCCAGGACCTGGTTGATGCCGTGGAGGGAGCGGGGTACCACGCATCACTTCCGGCGGCCTCTCCCCGCCCGTTCGTTCCGGAAAGCGACACCAACAGGGGCCTCCGCAACCGGTTGATTTGGTCGGCGGTCTTGTCACTGCCGGTGCTCTTGCTCTCGATGATCCCGTGGCTTCAGTTCGACAACTGGCAGTGGCTCGCGATGCAGCTCGCGACGCCGGTAGTCCTGTGGGCCGCATGGCCGTTTCACCAGGCCACTTGGGCAAACCTGAAGCACGGTGCCGCGACCATGGACACGCTGATCTCGGTTGGCACGCTCGCCGCCTGGGGATGGTCGGTGATCGCACTGTTCTTCGGCGACGCGGGTGTGGTGGGCATGAGGATGAGCTTCAACGTGGTTCCGAGTCGCTCCGCGTCGATGAATGACATCTACTTCGAAGTCGCATCGGTTGTGATTACCGCGCTCCTCGCGGGTCGATACCTGGAGGCGCGAGCCAAACGGCAGGCGGGCGCGGCACTGAAGGCACTCCTCGCGCTTGGTGTGAAGGAGGTGTCGGTGCTGGACGCGGGCGGTCGCGAGCGATCGATTCCCGTTGAAGAGTTGCTGGTCGGCAGTCGCTTTGTCGTGCGGCCTGGGGAGAAAGTTGCGACGGACGGGATCGTCGAGGAGGGTGCCTCCGCGGTCGACCAGTCGTTGATCACGGGCGAGTCGGCCCCGGTCGAGCGATCCCCCGGCGACGGCGTTGTTGGCGCTACCGTGAACCTTGGCGGACGCTTGGTAGTGCGGGCAACGAAGGTGGGCGCCGACACCGCACTCAGCCAGATCGCCAGGCTCGTCACGCAGGCACAATCTGGGAAGGCGCCAGTACAGCGGCTCGCCGACCGCGTCTCGGCGGTATTTGTCCCGGTGGTAATTGCGATCGCCGCCGGAACGTTTGCATTTTGGATTCTT
>JAYTQG010000211.1:0-36882 GCA_043746815.1 Thermoleophilia bacterium
GTACTCGCGTTGACTCGACACTCATTCGGGGGCTCCTCGGGTTCGGCACGTGACGTGCTTTCGACGATAGCGCGCGGATCACCGACCAAATCCCTGGTCCGGTAAACGTACGGTTCAGTCCTCGGCAGCTGGTGCCCTCGCCATGAGTGCCGCGACGCACTCACTCGCGGGGCGACCCGTAAACGCGGCGCGGGAGACTTCCGTCGAGATCGGCAGTTCGACCCCGGCCCGTTCGGCCAGGGCAAGCAGGTTCTCGACGGTCGCGAGACCCTCAACGACCTGACCAAGCGCCGCCTCGACATCCGCCGCTGGTGTCCCCTGAGCGATCATTTCACCCGCCCTGCGATTGCGACTGTGGCGACTGGTGCAGGTCGCGACCAGGTCACCCATTCCGGCGAGACCACGGAAGGTCGCATCGCGACCGCCGTAGGCCACACCCAGGCGCGTCATCTCGGCAAGCCCACGTGTGACCAGACTGGCCTTCGCGTTGTCTCCGTAGCCAAGCCCGTCCGACATGCCTGCTGCCAAGGCCACGACGTTCTTCGCGGCAGCCGCCAACTCCACGCCGATGAGATCATCGTTCAGATAGACCCGAAATCGGGGCCCACCGAGCAGTGCTTGGACCCGCTCGCCAAGCGTGAGGTCTCCCGCCACGACGGCCGCGGTGGGCTGCCCAGCCGCGACCTCCTCGGCATGGTTTGGCCCGGTCAGTACGCAAATCGGGTGCCCCGCACCCAGCGTCTCTGCCCACACCTCACCGAGACGACGGCCAGTCGCGGGATCGAGGCCCTTCGTCAGCGAGCAGATTCCCACTCCGGGTTCCAAGCGTGGCACCAGCCACTCGGCCACCGCTTGGCGGGAGCGACTGGGGACCGCAAGGGCGACCAGGTGGCACCCGGCGAGTGCGTCCTCGGCGCCGAGGTGGGTGATCGTGACGGCCTCCGGCAAACGCATCTGGGTCAGGTAGCGGCGATCGCTCCGCTCCGGCGCGAGCGCCTGCGCCTGTTCCGGTGTACGGCAAACGAGGCGCACGTCCGCTGACTGCGAGGCCAACGCCGCGACGGCCAACCCCCACGAGCCAGCACCCACGACCGCAACACGTTCGCGAGTTACTGCCGTCCCCTCACCTCGATCTCCACCGGGACGCCGTCCAGGTCGAGACGCTGCCGCAGCCGGTTTTCGATCCAGAAGCCGTAGTCACGGGTCATCAGCGAACGGTCGTTGACCTCCAACCGAAACGTCGGAGGGTTCGTTCCGGTCTGCACAAGGAACCGCAGCGACAGGCGCCGGTTGTCCTTACGCGGCCCGGGGCGCTCAATCGCAAGTGCCCGCAGGAACGTGTTCAGGAGGTTGGTGGAGTGGCGGATCTTGCCCCGGTCGTACAGGCGGAGCGCCGTCGGCAACAGTCGTGTCAGCCCCTCACCGGTCACCGTTGAGCAGACCTCAATCGGGGGGCGCTGGCGGGTCTTCGCGCGGGCTTTGCCGCGAATGTCGTCGATGTCAGGTTGGGCGAGGTCCCATTTGTTCAAGACAAGCACCGACGCGCAGTGTGCGTGGGCGGCGCGGTCGGCGGCCGAAAGATCCGAGTCCGTCAGCCCCTCGGCTGCGCTTGCCACGATCAGTGCCACGTCGCTGCGCTCCGCCGCCTGGATGGCGCGCATCTGGCTGTAGTACTCAAGGGCCTCGTGGGTGCGTCCGCGTTTCCGGATTCCGGCAGTGTCGATGAGGACGATTTGCCGCCCGTCCACCTCGATCAGGGTGTCGATCGGGTCCCGGGTTGTGCCCGGACGGTCGTGGACGATCACGCGCTCTTCACCGAGCAGCGCGTTCAGGATCGAGCTTTTGCCGACGTTTGGACGCCCGAGAATGCACACCGACGGAATCGGCTCGGTCGCCTCGCCAACCTCAGGTGCTCCGGGAAGGGCTTCGACGATTGCGTCGAGCAGTTCTCCGATACCGCGGCCATGTTGAGCGGAGACCGGAATGACATCGCCAAGACCCACGGCCCAGAAGACCTGGGCAGCGTCGTCATCCGGGTCGCGCTCACACTTATTGGCGACCACGATCGTCGGCAGGTGGGTCCGGCGGACGCGTTCGATCAAGTCGGCGTCACCGGGTCCGACACCTGACTGGGTGTCCAGCACCATCAGCACGAGGTCGGCGTCATCCAACGAGTTCAATGCCTGCGCGGCGATCTTCTTCCCGATTGGCGAGGGGTCGATCTCGTCGACGCCTCCCGTGTCGATGATTTGAAAGGCCCGACCGCGCCACTCGAAACCGCCTTGGCGCCGATCCCGGGTGACACCCGAAACGGCGTCCACAACGGCGTCGCGTCGACCGGTGAGGCGGTTGAACAGGGTCGACTTGCCGACATTCGGAAAGCCGACAATTACAACGCGCGGCTGGCCCTCGGAGAGGATGTTTGAGCGGCGGGGTCCGGGCTTTTCGCGAGCCGGGCCGCGTTTTTCTTGACCTTCGGTCATCGTTTCAATCCATCCGTTTTGATCTCGACGAGCAAACCTGCAATGGCCGACATCATCCGGTCCACCACAATTTCGTTGCGTTCACGACGACTGCGCGTTCCCTCAGCAACGAGATCCAGCGGCGGGCCGAACTTCACATGCACAGGCCCAAAGCGGCGACGCGAATCCCAGAGCGCGCACGGCACTACGGTGACACCCGGAAGGCCCGCAAGCAAGGCGACACCCGGAAGCCCAGGGAGCAGCGCGCCATCCGGGTCGCTGCCGCGCGTCCCCTCGGGGAACATCACCATCGGTTCCCCACGCGCCAGAAGCGCCCGGGCGTAGCGCAGCGATTTGCGATCAGCAGAGTCGCGAACGACAGGAAAGCACCCAAGGTTTCGGATCAACCAGGCGAAGGGGGCGAAGCGAAAAAGGATGTGCTTGCCCATATAGAACAGGCGGCGAGGCATCGCCGCGTAGCCGATAAGTGGCGGGTCCAGAAACGATCGGTGGTTCGCGACAATCACAACGGGACCTGTCGAGGGAACATGCTCACGACCACTGACACGCAGGCGCATGCCAAGGCGAAAGTACGGGGTCGCGACAACCCTCCCGGCCATCCACAGTGCGGGGCTAATCCGGGCAGGAACCTCCTCGCCGTCGGTCTCGGCGACCGCGACAGGAATCGTCACCCGACCGCTCGACTCACCAACGCGGCAATCCGGTCGACGACCGCCTGGATCGTGAGGCCCGTGGTGTCGATCTCGGTGGTGCCGGTGGCGACGCGCAACGGATCGACCTCGCGGGTGGTGTCACGGCGATCTCGCTCTGCCAGATCAGCAGCAACCTCTGCCGCATCCGCGGCATCTCCGCGCGCGAGAAGTTCGGTATGACGTCGCCGGGCGCGCTCGGCAGGATCAGCCGTGAGGAAGACCTTGACGTCGGCACTCGGACACACGCGCGTGGTGATGTCGCGCCCGTCAGCGACCCAGTCGCCCGAGGCCAGAATGGCCTGCTGGCGCGTGACGAGCAGCGCTCGGACACTGGGATGACTGGCAACGATCGACGCGGCGGCGCTGACACCCTCACCACGAATGCGCTCGGTCACGTCCTCATCACCCAGTCGTACCTTCAGGCGTCCACCAGGACCGGGTTCGAGAACGAGGTCACGCGCTGCGCCCAGCCGGAGCACAGTGGCGGCGTCCGCGGGATCTGCTCCGGCGTCCAGCGTGGCCAGGGCGAACGCCCGATACATCGCGCCAGTGTCGAGGTACGAAAGTCCCAGCCGCTCAGACAGGGCACGGGCAACCGTGCTCTTCCCCGCCCCACCAGGACCGTCAATCGCCACAATCACGTCGCCACAGCGCCAAGCCGCGCGAGGTCCTGGGCAAATCCTGGGTAGCTGACGTTGACGGCATCGAATCCCTGGACGCGCACTCCCTCGTAGGACACGAGACCCGCAAGCGCACCAAGCATCGCAAGGCGATGGTCGCCGTCGGAGGACATCTCGCCACCCACCAGGCGGCCGGTGCCGCGAACGGAGAATCCATCCTCTCGCTCGTCAATCTGGGCGCCAAGGCCGCGTAGCGCGGCGACAACCGTCGCGACCCGATCGCTTTCCTTGACGCGAAGCTCGCCCGCCCCGCGCACAACCGTTGTTCCGGCAGCAAAGACTCCGAGCAGGGCAACAAGCGGAAGCTCATCGATCAGCGACGGCACCTCGTCACCGGTCACTTCAGTCGCGTGCAAGGTTCCGCTGCGGCGAATGACGATATCGCCGAAGGGCTCACCCGCCATGTCGTCGCCCGGCTCGATCGTGACCTTCGCGCCCATACGCTCCGCCACGCGGACGAGGCCCATCCGCGAGGGGTTGAGGTTGACGCCCGTGATCCGAATCTCGGGGTCAGCGAGGAGGGCGCCCGCAGCGATGAGAACCCCGGCGGAGGAGGGATCGCCCGGCACCGTGAGGTCCGGCAGGCGAAGGCGTTCTACCGGACCGGACACTCCCACACGATCGTCCTGACGCAGAAGGACGACGCCCGATGCCTCCAGCATGCGCTCGGTGTGGTCACGCGAGGGCGCGGGTTCTGAGACCCATGTCGTGCCGTGGGCGTAGAGGCCTGCCAGGAGTAAGCAGCTCTTCACCTGAGCACTGGCGACCGGCAGTCGGTGAGCCATCGCGGTAAGCGGAAGTCCCGGGGCAACGAGCAGTGGCGGCGTCCCTCCGGGCGCGGTCAGAATCTCCGCCCCCATCGCCTTTAGTGGCGCCGCGATGCGGAGCATCGGCCGACCGCGTAGGGAATCGTCACCGTCAAGAACGATTCGGTCGCCGGTTTGTCCGAGCAAAATTCCCGTCAGCAGGCGCATCAGCGTTCCCGCGTTCAGACAGTCCAGCGCAGGTGGGGGTTTCAGGCCACGCAAACCAACGCCATGAATGACGAGTTCCCCGCCCAGCTCGCCCTCGACGACGACGCCGCAACGCTCGATGGCGCCGAGTGTGGCCGCCGTGTCGTCCGAGTCGAGGGTGTTACCGACCCGCACGGGCCCATCCGAGATGGCCGCGAACAGGATCGCCCGATGGGTGATCGACTTGTCCGGCGGCGCCGCAATGGTGCCCCGGAGGCCCTGCACTGGAGTGATACGAACGTTCAGCACGACGGGCAAGACTACCCAGGTCCGGCCGCTCCTGGGGACGTTGACCACGGCTCGGAGACGCGCTCAGAGTTGTATTTCAGCTGGTGCCACTGCGGGTAGGGCGGGCGGATCGCCGAAACCAGGTCGAGCCGGGCGACCTCCTCCGCGTCGAGGGCCCAGCCACAGGAAGCGAGACTGTCCGTGAGTTGGTCGTTCGTCCGCGCCCCGACGATCAATGACGAGACCCCAGGCTTTGCAAGCAACCAGTTCAAGGCCACCTGCGTCGGCGTGACGCCTCGCTGTTCGGCGATCTCGACCAGCACCTCGACCGTGTCGAGTGCCCCCTCGGGGTCAGCAAGGCCGCCAGGTGGTCCCCATGCAGCGGTTCGTGATCCCTCCGGTGGCGCTTGACCCCGACGTATCTTGCCCGTGAGGAAGCCACCCGAGAGCGGACTCCAAACCAGAATCCCGACGTTCTGGTCGATGCAGCACGGGATGATGTCGAACTCCAACTCGCGCGCGACGAGGGAGTAGTACACCTGCACCGCGGCGAAGCGCTCGAGGTGCTCCCGCTCGGAGATTCCGATGGCCTTCATGAGATGCCAGGCTGAGTAGTTGGAGCAGCCGATGTAGCGGACTTTCCCGGAGTGGACCAGGTCATCCAGCGCGCGGAGGGTCTCCTGAAGGTCGGTCCGCTGATCGAAGCCGTGCACTTGCAGGAGATCGATGTAGTCGGTGCCGAGGCGCCCGAGACTTGCCTCGACCGCGCGAATGATGTGATGACGGGACTGGCCGATGTCGTTCACTCCGCCCATCAGTCCGTGCAACTTCGTTGCCAGGATGACCTCAGGGCGCCGCGCACCAAGTGCCTGCCCGAGGATCTCCTCCGATGCGCCATTGGAATACACATCAGCGGTGTCAAACAGGTTGACGCCCGCGTCGAGGCAGGTATCAACTTGTCGGCGGGCTTCCTCAACTTCGGTGTCGCCGACGGAACGGAAGAAATCACTCCGCGATCCACCGAACGTCATCGCACCAAATGACAGGGCCGAGACACGAAGACCCGTCCTGCCGAGGTAGCGCATCTGCATGCCGGTCAATCTACCCCTTTGCCTCAGGGTTGCCGATCAGTTCAAAGGTATCCGCCGGAAGGCCGGGGCCCATGAGTGCCGTGTCAATCACGTACCGCTGGCCGTCGCGTTCGTCCTCAACTACAACGACTTGGCAGCACATCCCGACCTCCGATCGCTCCTCGATCGCAACGACGACAAACGTTGTGCAATGCGCGTCGGCAAGGCGACTGAGCGTCACTGCGCCAAGCCCGAGCTGGGTGCGCAGTTGCACCACAAACGGGGCGTGTGCAACCCGTTGGCGAAATCGCACACCGACGGTCATATCAATGCGTGTCGTCATCACGCGGCATCTTGCCAAGAACCCCAACAGAAATGGAGTTCGACGATCGGGTAGATTTCGCTAGATGACCTCGGCGCGAGCATCGGTGCTGAGACACCGGGATTTCCGCCTGCTCTACACCGGCCAAACCGTTTCGGTCGTTGGCGACGGAATCTTTTGGATCGCGATGGCCTTTGCGGTGCTCGAGATCACTGGCTCGAAGGCCGCGATTGGAATCGTGCTCGCGGCGGGGTCGGTTCCCCTGCTGGTGTTCTTGCTGATCGGCGGTGTGATCGCAGACCGGTTCCCGCGGAAAACGATCATGTTGGCGACCGATGTGGTGCGCTTCGCCACACAACTTGCGATCGCCGCCATCCTCATCACAGGAGTTGCCGAGGTTTGGCACCTCGCCGCACTGAACGCGGTGTACGGATCCGCGCTCGCGTTTTTCCAGCCCGCATATCCAGGCCTCGTTCAACAGATCATGCCCTCCGAGCAGCTGACCCAGGCAAACGGCCTCTGGGGCTCAACACGGAGCACGGCGCTCGTCGCTGGGAGCGCGATTGGCGGGTTTCTTGTCGACTGGACCGGCGCGGGAACTGCCATCGCCCTCGATGCGAGCACCTTCGCGGTCAGTGCCATGTGCCTCGCCCTGCTGCGTCCGGCGCCAGCCCAGCCAGCCGAACGCTCATCGTTCACCGACGAACTCCGCGAGGGCTGGCGCGAAGTGCGTTCACATCGGTGGGTTTGGCAAATGCTGATCGTTGGTTTCCTCTACCTGCTGCTCTTCGTGGGACCACTCGACGTCGTCGGCCCGATCGTGTCCAAGGAACTCTTCGGTGGTGCACTGGCCTGGGGCCTGATTAGCGGGACCTATTTTGGCGGGATGATCCTGGGCGGGCTGATCGCAATGCGCGACCGCCTTCGCCGCCCATCTCCAATCGGGGGGGCGCTCGTGCTGGCTGGCGCGCTCGGTCCATTTCTCGCGGCCCTCGGAGCGCCGCTTCCGGTGGTGCTCGTCGGGTTTCTCATCGGAGGCGTCGGCATTGGGATCTCCGCGACCACCTGGACGACGGGCCTCCAGCGCGGCATCGCTGCCGACAAGATTTCGCGTGTCAGCGCATGGGACTACCTGGTCTCATTCGCCGGAATGCCGATCGCCCTTGCGGCGACGGGGCCCGTCGTTCAGCAGATCGGAAGCAAGGCGACGCTCACGATCATGGGAATCGGTGTCGTCGTGACTCAGTTGTTCGTGCTCGCGTCCCCAGACATCCGTGCGATTGGGGCGAAACCGGCGCTCCCAGCGGACCCCGTCAACGTCTTGGATGCTGAGTCGAAGCTCACGCGGGCGTCGGCCGAGGAGCCGGTCTAGCTCCTCACCCTCCAAGGCTTCAACCTCCAGCAGTCGCGCCGCGGCACGGTCGAGCAGGGGACGCTGACGGCGCAGGATGTCGCGCGCACGCTCCACCGCATCGGCAACCATCTGCCGTGCGGCACGCTCCGTGTCGTCCTCGCCAATCCCAACACGCAGCGAGTCGACCGTTCGTGGCTCCGACATGGCCATCGGGCCGACCATCTCCCGGGCCAACATCAGCGCCCGGCGCAAATCGTCCGCTGCGCCGGAGGTCACCTCGTCGAAGACGAGTTCCTCGGCGGCCCGGCCGCCCATCAGCATTGCGAGGCGTTCCAGACAATCCGCCCGCGTTGACAGGAAGCGGTCCTCACTGGGTAGGGCGATCGTGACGCCGAGGGCCTGACCCTGCGGGATGACGGTAACTCGGTCGACGGAGTCGCATCGGGGCAGCATGTGGCCGACGATTGCGTGGCCCATCTCGTGGTAGGCCACGAGGCGCCGCTCCTCCTCCAGCATCGGACGGCCGCGACGCTCGGGACCGGCCGCGAGGCGCATCAGCGCGCGGCGAAAGTCTTTGAGCTCGATGTGGGGACGGGCAGCGCGGGCGGTCTCAAAGGCTGCCTCGTTGCAGAGCGCCGCCAGGTCCGCACCAGCAAGGCCAGCAGTGAAGGCAGCGACATCGTCCAGATCGAGGGTTGCCGCGCCAGGGCGCGAGCGCATGTGGACCTCAAGGATCTCTACACGCGCGGAGCGATCAGGCAGGCCCACGGCAATTTTTCGGTCAAAGCGGCCGGAGCGGACGAGCGCCACATCGAGATCGTCCAGACGGTTTGTCGACGACAACACAACAACGGGACGCTCGGGGTCGGTGTGAAAGCCGTCCATCTCGGCCAGCAGCTGATCGAGCGACTGTTCGCGCTCACCCGACGACGCGGCGCCGGTTCTCGCGCCGCCAACTGCGTCGATCTCGTCGATGTAGACGACGGCGGGCGCGGCCTTTCGGGCGGCCTCGAACAACGAGCGGATGCGCTTTGCGCCGAGACCCGCGTACATCTCCACAAACTCAGAACCGGAGGCAGAAAAGAAGGGCACGCCTGCCTCGCCTGCGACCGCCTTGGCCAGCAAGGTTTTTCCGGTCCCGGGGGGTCCGTGAAGGATGATCCCCTTCGGTAGTGATGCACCAACCGCTTTGTACCGTTGGGGATAGCGAAGAACGTCGGCGATCTCAGAGACCTCGTCCCGGATCTCGTCGATTCCAGCCACGTCGGCAAATCGAACCGTCGAGTTGACTGGGCGAATCCGGGTCTTGAATCGCGAACCGCCGACCTGGCGAATTGCCAACAATCCGACAATCACCAGGAGCCCCATCATCACGAACGGGCCCCAGGCCTGGATACTTGCCGAGACCCCATCCCATGTTGACGGCTGTTCGAATTTGACGATCGGATAGCGGGCAATGGTGAGCGGGACATGCCCCCGACGAGCCGCTGCAAGCGCCAACTTTGCGACGTCGTCGTTCACAACCGGCGTCACCTGGACGGAGCCATCGGGCATCGTCAGCGTGAGGTTTCGCTTCCCGGGGTCCCCATCGATCTTGGCCTTCGTCACCGAATGCGACTCGAGCTTCTCGAGGGCCTTGCTGATCGCAATCGATTTCGGCGGGCTGGCCGCTTGGGCGATCGGGGCGCAGAGCATGAGGGCGAGAAGTGCCACTGCCCACTTGCCATGTCCACGGTTCAATCGAGCGTCCATGCCGACGTGTCCTTATCCGCTGCTGGTCGAAGTTCAGGCTAGCGAGCGACGCGCGTTGTGCCCCTGGGCAAAAGTCGAGAAATGCGGAGCGATTGGGGTGTTCCCCCGAGCGAGTTGGCACGCTTAGTCAAGTGACGGCCGTAACGCGATCCCACTTTGAACGCCTCGTCGCCGAGGCCATGACGACGGTGCCGGCGGTGATCGCCCCAGCCCTCAAAAATTTGGCGATCGTCGTGGAAAATGCCCCTCCTGCGGCCGATCCCGATATGTACGCCCGCTATGAAGCGCACGGCCGTTCCGATGCCCAAATCGTGATTTTCATGCGCCCACTGGTCGAGGATTGCGCCGACGACGACGAACTTCGTCAGGAGATTCAACGCACGGTCGTTCACGAAATCGGACACCATCTCGGTATGGACGACGCTCACCTGGACCGACTCAGTTTCGGGTGACAGCGCTCCTGGATCTCATCGGATCGCGGCGCAGTGTTGGCGGTGTCAACGCCCAACCGATTGCGCGGGGAGACGTCGAGTTGATCGTGCGTGCGGGGCTCGCAGCACCAAACCACAACAGTACTCGACCCTGGCGATTCATCGTCCTCGCCGGTTCGGCCCGAGGTGCGCTAAGCCACCGGCTGGAGCGCGCTCCAGTCGTGATCGCGTGCGTCGTCCGTGGAAGTGACGGCGGGCCCGTGCAGGCACGCGAGGACCGTGACGCCGTCGCGGCCGCGATCCAAAACATGTTGCTCGCAGCGCACGCCCTTGGCCTCGCCTCGATCTGGCGGACCGGCGAGATGGTCGACGATCCGGCGGTGGCCAGCACCCTCGGCCTTGGCGACGGCGACCGGATCGTCGGGTTCGTCTACCTGGGCCACCCCCTGGTACCCGCGAACCCGCGCATCATCACCGGCGATGACCTGTCTGAGGCGGTGGAGTGGCGGTGGCCGACCAGTCCCTAGCGCGGTTGCGCGCCCTGGCAAGTCCGATCATTGACGAGGCCCGCCAGCGGTTTCGGCGTTACCTGCCGCCACCGCGAACGCGTCCAACGCTCGGTCCGACGCCCGGGTACGGTCTCGCTTGGGACGTTGAGACTGACGCCGAGGCACGGAAACTCGCCCTCCCCGAAGGCGACGACCCCACCGGCGCGGAACTCGCCGACATCGTCGACGGAATGATCGCGCCCGGAGACGTTGTGGTTGACCTCGGCTGCGGCACCGGTCGGATCGCCGAGCGCATCGCAAACCAGTGTGGGGAACTCTGGCTGGTGGATGCATCTGAGCGCATGTTGGAGATCACGCGGGCCGCCCTCGGTGACCGCCCAAATGTCCGCTTCGCCCGGTGCCACGGCGCGCAGGTTCCCGCGATTGCCCCGGCCAGCGTGGACCTCATCATCTGTGTCCATGTTTTGGACCGGGTCGAGCGGGAAGATGCGTACCTGCTGCTTCGCGACATTCGGCGAATGCTCCGCACCGGCGGAATGGCCCTCGTGGTTGTTCCCAATCTCCTCAGCGGACGACACTTCACGACCTTCAAGCGGCGGGCGGAGCAGGATCGGGGACGCGACCCTCGCAGGCCGCGGCCCTTCACTCCCGATGAGATCGAGCGCCTGTGTGCGGCCGCCGCGCTCCAGCCGATGGCCTTCGACCCTGCGGATGATCTGCGGGTGACGCTCTACCGTCGTTAGTGGTCTGACACGGAAATGAGGTGGTGGTTCCGGCGAGCGAGACCGGGTCAGCTGGGGCCGCCGTCAGGCGTCCCCAGCGTCTGGAGTGTTGGACCACCGTCCAACACGGAAGTCAGGACGCAGTGTTGCCCTACAGATCGGGAATCTTCGGGGAACCCAGGACGCCCGTATCGCGATGCGTCGCAGCCGTCGGAACTGCATCGGTATTTCCGTGTCAGACCACTCGCGCACATCGGCGCTACGCTGAGCCCGACCGCACGAGAAGGAGACCAACCGCATGCGCCTGTGGAGAAAATCGCCCGAGATGCCCGCGCCCGATGCCGCGCCGCCCGGACGCGACCAGTCCATGCCGCTTCCTGCGATGCATTTCGCCCTCGGCGGTCCGCTGCTCCGTGATGACGCGGGAGCCGAACGGGGCATCTTCGGCCTCGGATGTTTTTGGGGTGCCGAGCGCCTCTTTTGGGAGATTCCCGGAATTCTCTCCACCGCGGTTGGCTACGCCGGCGGCTTCACGCCGAACCCCACCTACGACGAGGTGTGCAGCGGGCGGACCGGCCACAACGAGGTCGTCCTCGTCACGTTCGACCCCACGCTGACGAGCTTCGACACGCTCCTTCGGGTCTTTTTTGAAGGACACGACCCCACCCAGGGGATGCGCCAGGGAAACGACGTCGGAACGCAGTACCGCTCCGGGATCTACTGCACCACCGACCAACAACGCGGTGCAGCAGAAGCGGCAAAAGTCATGTTCCAGGAGCGACTGACCGCGGCGGGTTACGGCGAAGTCTCCACCGAGATTGTCTTCCCCGCTCCTGCCTTCTACTACGCCGAGGACTACCACCAGCAGTACCTCGCAAAGAACCCGCGCGGCTACTGCGGCCTCGGCGGAACTGGCGTGACTTGCCCGATCGGGGTTCAGGGGTAGCCGCGGTGGGACCGGTTCCTATGGCACGGCCACGAACGACCATGTCGTGGTGATCGTCGACGGACCGGACCGCACGTTCACGGTCCCGGCGACGGCCCCAAGGTCGCCGTAGGTCAATGCCTTGTCCGGCTCCAGGCTCGGCACCGGCGTACCGACGACTGCTGAAGCCTCGGCGGTGTTGCCGTCGGTTGACGGTCGCGCCGAACCCGGGCAGGTCACGGTGACCCGCCTTGAGGCTGGCTGTGAGACGAACGTCATGGAGAAGTAGATGGGCTTCGCTGGGTCGACCCTCAACCCAGGCGGTGGTTCGGCTGCCGAATAGTCGGCAAGCGTGAGCAACGATGTCACCCCCGGGAACGAGAGCGCGGTCGTCCCTGAATGGACGCAGCCGTTGCTGGCAATTGTCCCACTCACCACCTCAGTGGCCTGTCCACTGGTGATCTCATAGGTCTGGCCGATTGCCGGATTGAGGGCCTTCTTGGTCCAGTGGAGGCTGCCGGTCGTCTCCTCCCGCCTGCCGTCGTCGTAGACCTGAGTAGTCGTGAAGGTCCCGTCATATCCGGCCGGGTACTCCGCGGCCTTCCCGATCCACGTCGCTTCTGAAATTCCGGCGGGTGAGACTGCCCGAACCCTGATGTTCGCCGTCTCCGGCCCCTTCGCTGCTCCCTTGACCGTGAACGTGTTGTCCCTCCCGGTGTCCGCAGCGGGTGTCACCGTACCCTTGGCCGCCGTTGCCGTCATTCGGGATGAGACGGTTGTCTGCTCCCGGTTGTTCATCGAAAGGCTGGCGGAAAACGTGTCAGTTGCGTTCGGTGCCAGCGGTGAGGGAGATGCCGGGCGGAGTCCGAGAAACGTGCATTTGCCAGCCCGTGCGTCGGCCTCGACCTTGCGGATGCCGTCAAACAAGGACCCAGCTGTCTTCCGTAAAACCGGGCGAAGTGTCGCGCGAAGCGTCGCGTCAGCGTCCGGGCCATACCCTTGAACACTGACCTGCTCGGTCAACCGTTCGCCGGTGATCGTCCCACTTGCAGGATCAAAGACACCCGACAGCGTCCCGTCGTAGGCAAGCCGACTGCGGTTTGAGAAGAAGGCAAGGACCTGTGATGAGCTGGCCTGCTCACTTGAGAGGCGAGCAGTGAAGGCGAACGGCATCAGGCGAGCGGTGGCGTCCATCTGGGCAGTCGCCGTTGCGGCAGTCGTACCCCGTGTCGTCCCCCGCACTGTCCCGAGGTTGACGGCCTTGGAACCGAAGGTGCGAGTCGTCGTTCCAGCCGTGGTGATCGAATAGGCCTCACGAATGAGGCCAGTCGCGCTCGGACATGTGTCGTGTGTTCCCTGTCCCAGACCCGTGATGGACTGCGCGATCTTGATTCGCCCGCCGCCGTCAGAATCCGAAGTACCCGCGTCGGTTGTCCGACCGAAGTCCAAGCCAGCGCTTCCGTCGGCGTTTGGGCGACCGGTCACGGTGTTCTCCTGAGCAAAGTCACCGCCTGGGGCGGTCCCCCTGAACTTATCTCCCGCCGTGGCGGTCCCGTCGGCGTTGCGGGTAGCTGGGGTCGACGTATACGTAAACTTGTTGCCAGCAGGGTCGGTGACCGACACCGTGGTCCCACCCTCAGCTGTGCTCCGGTAGACACGGGCTTTTTGCGTCTGTCCGAGCGCAGCCCTGACAGCTGCGGTCGCGTCACGTTCGCCCTTCTCGGACGCGAAAAGGACGGCCCGCGCCAACCCCGGGGAGACGGGATTGGGAGCCAGCTTCCCATTCTTCAGCCGTAGGGGAAGGGGCGGTTGCAGCTCACGCTGGAGGTTCTGGGTCGCGAATGACACGGTTGGCGCGGCTGGACGGAGACGCTGCGCCGCCACACATGAGCGCTTGCCGTTCGTCAGCAGCGTTACCTTCTTCGGGCCACAAGTCGTCGCCTTGCGTCCCACGCCCGAGGGCAGTGCGACGGTTGCACCAAATGCACAAACGACCGCCAGTGCCACGCCGCCAGTCCGTCCCATGCCCAATGCGTTCCCCATTCGTCCGCAGATCGTGAAGGCCATCACGTTGACTCGCGACTGCTCGTCGATGTCAGCGTCGGCATGAGCGTATCTCGCCTCCTCCGGCAATTCCCCCTGCAACGGTCCAGTTAACCCTTGTGCTACGGACGGAAACACTTCGCGGCGAAACGGTCATCGGCAGGCGCGACCTACTGCACGCTGGCCATCACCTCGGGTATGAGCACCGCGCGGCGGAGTGACTTTTCGGCGTACATGCGGGTGTCCGCAACGAGGAGTGCTGTTTCGGCGTCATTCGCGTCATCGGGGATGAGGGCAGCCCCCGCCGAGCATCCGATGGCGTAGTCGGCATGCGTTTCCTGGAGTGCATGGGCGTACCTCGCCGCCACTGCGTCGGCGGTCTCGTCAAGGGTGACGGAAACAAGGACGCAGAACTCGTCGCCGCCCATCCGGTATGCGGTTCCTCCTGCCTCCACTGCAAGCCCGAGGCGGTCGCCCAGGCGTGCGAGGAGCGCGTCGCCGGCGAGATGCCCGAGCGCGTCGTTGTAGCCCTTGAAACCATTCAGGTCGAAGATCACCAGCGCCGTTCGATGGAAGTCCCCGTCGGCAACAGCCCGATCCAGATCACGCAGAAGCTGACGTCGATTGGCAAGGCCGGTCAAGTGATCCGTCGTCGAGTCGCGTCGCGCCGCGTCGAGCAAGGCAAGGTTTTCCCGTTGGGTGAACACGAGCCGCACGAGAACAACGCCAAGCGTGGCGGTCGCCAGCATGGTCGCCGGTACCCCGACGTGATACCGAGCACCGTATCCGAGGAGTCCGAGCGCGAGCATGGCGCCTCCAAGCAGCGCGAATAGCCCAGTCATTCCGCCCTTCGCCGACGCTGTTCGAACCGGTGGCCGCCAGGCACCGAAGGCAACGAGTCCAAGGCCGATCAACCAGAACGTCGACGTGATTGACGTCTCAACGTTAAGTGCATTGGCGCTCTTCCAGAGAAAAGTGATGTCGGCAAGCGCGAAGGTGGCGAGTCCAGCTGCAAGCAACGTCCAAGACGCGCTTGGGCGGCGGCCACATGTCACCATTCCCGCACCGACGAGCGATAGTAAGACGAGATCCCCCACGGGATACGCGACGTTCACGGCAAGGGAAACAGATGAGGTTCCCGCCGTTCCCACCGCCGTCCAGAGCGCGTCGAAAAGCGTCGCCGAGGCGATTGCCGCGACGGCGAGCCCAACGACCAGGCCGTCAAGAACGCTTGCCCGCGTGACACCAGCAACGCGACCGCGGAACAAGAGCCAGAGGCCAGCGTAAAGTCCGGGATAGGCCACGAGCCAGAACGCATCGGCGACCGATGCGCCCGTGTGGCCATCCGACACGAGCAGGTTCCAGACGACGTTACCGCTACTCCACGTCAGCAGGCTGATGCCGATCACGCCCCACGCCGTGCGTTCCC
Organism: Thermoleophilia bacterium; assembly: GCA_043746815.1. Taxonomy (GTDB): domain Bacteria; phylum Actinomycetota; class Thermoleophilia; order Miltoncostaeales; family Miltoncostaeaceae; genus JAYTQG01. Next base: position 15,654 of record JAYTQG010000211.1, read on the forward strand.
GGGAGACGCTCCAAGCGCGCCAGACTACGGCGAGGGAGAATGCGAACTGAGTGGCGTTGTAGAGGTAATCATCAACGATTCTCGTGAACGGACCACTCTGAAGCGTGACCTGTGTCCGGAGCATCTGGCCGAGAACCAGCAGGCCAAGCACGCACAGGGCGATCGTCGGAGCGCGACGGTTGCGAAACGAGTCCACATCTTCAATATCGGCGACGTGTCCGCACGCCTTGAGGCAGTCAGTGGAGGGGCCCGGCGCCACCGGGCCCCTCCGCGTTCACATCGCTACTTGCGCTCGGGCGCGTTGTCGAGACCTTCGATACGAATGCTGGCCTCGCCGCCGTAGCGCTTGTTCATGTTGATGATGACCGCAGTCATTCCCTCCACGATGAGGGCGTTTGCGAGCGTCCCACAGTCCAATGCGCGAACGCCAGGAATTGACGACTCGGTCAGCTCGATGACCGTGTCGCGTGCGGCCTTGCCCTTCCCGCAGACAAGCACGTCAGCGTCGATGCGGTGGCGCTCCTGAAGCGCCTTCGCTGGCAGGTTGTTGTAAGCAACGACGACGTTGCTTTCCGGTGCAAGCTCTTGGATTCGCTGCGCCATCGAACCGGCGGGAAGTCCTTGAATGGCAGTCGCTCCATTCTTGCCGAACTCAAGTGCGTTCACGACCGAGATGACCACCTTGCCAGCAAGCGCCTCAGCGAGCGGCGGGATGGTGCTCTCGACGCCCTCGTGAGGAATTGACACGACGACAATGTCACCTGCCTTCGCAGCTTCCAGGTTCTCCATGGGGATGTAGTTCCCCTCGGGGAGGTGGCCCTCAAGCTCAGCCGCGGCCTGGTCGGCGCGCTCCTGGCTGCGTGATCCGACTACGATCTCGTGACCGGCGGCTGCAAAGGTCAGTGCAAGTCCACGGCCCAGGTCGCCGGTGCCGCCGAAGATGGCAATTTTCATCGCGTGGTGTCTCCCAAGATGGTGATGGTCTGTTGCGCAGGTGCGCGTGGCGAGATCCTACCGCCCCCCCGACCTATTCCCCGTCGTAGTACTCAACCGCACTTTTGCGGTGGACGAGGATTTTGTCGGCGTCATTGCCGCTCCACACGCCGATCTTGTCGCTATCGGGATAGACAGCGACCGACGGATTCTGATGACTGGAGAGGATCAACACGCGAGCGGGGGCGTCGCTGACATTGCTGACCTTATGCGCCCCCTCCGGTCCCGCTGGAAAACACACGACGTCGCCCGCCCTGAGGACCCGCTCACCGCTCGGCTGGCGGAGTGTCGGCGTCCCGTCCAGGACGATCAGCCACTCCTCGTCGGGATACTCGTAGTGGTACGGGCACACCGCCTGACCGGGTGGAAGTCCAAACACGTTGGCGTGCAGCTTCTCGCCGCCGATGCGTTTGTGCAGCGAGGCACAGGATGCCCGGTAGCCCTCCGGGGAATCGCCGTCGCAGGTCTCCTCAAGCGCGTAGAGATTCGCGGTGTCGGTCACTCGCCCTCCCGTCGTTTTGCGGCCTCCAACGTGTTGGCGAGGAGAAACGCGATCGTCATCGGCCCGACGCCACCCGGTACGGGGGTCAGCCACCCAGCGACCTCCATCGCCTCTGCCTGCGCGACATCCCCCACCAGACCCGCATCGGTGCGGTTGATGCCAACGTCGACGACGGCGGCGCCCGGTTTGATCCAGTCGCCCTTCACCATCTCGGGCCGGCCGATCGCGACCACCAGGATGTCGGCGCTCCGACACAGCGCCTGGAGGTCCTTGGTACGTGAGTGCGCGACGGTCACGGTGGCGTGCGCGTTGGTCAGGAGCAGCGCCTGAGGCTTGCCGACGATCAGGCTCCGGCCGAGCACTACGGCGTTTGCTCCCTCGATCGTGACGCCGGCTTCGCGGAGCATCCACATGACGCCGCTTGGCGTGCAGGGAACGCAGCCGGGCTCGCCCCGCACCAGGTACCCGAGATTGCCGGGCCCAAAGCCGTCGACGTCCTTACTCGGATCAATCCGGGCGGCGATGCGCGGTTCGGAGAGATGATCCGGCACGGGCAACTGTACGAGCATCCCATCAACCGTCGCGTCGGCATTCATTTCGTCGATGACGGCGTCAACCTCGGCCTGGGTGGTCGTCTCGGGGAGCACGACACGCCGTGAGGTCATCCCAACGGCCTCGGCCATTTCGGCCTTGCGTGCCTGGTAGATCTCCGACGCCGGGTCGGCGCCGACTTGGATGCCAACGAGACCGGGCTTCCGACCGTGGCGGGCCACGAACTCGGCGACGCCAGCCGCGACCTCATCGCGCACCTTGGCCGATCCAACCTTCCCATCCATGATCTGTGCGGCCACGCGGAGTCCTCGGGTTCGGGATTAGACGGCGACGATCTTGCGCATCGGGGCAGCCGACGGCATCAGGCTACGTTCCTTGTCACTGAATTGCACCGCGACAAGCTCACCGCCACGCTCGACGCGCGTGATGACGCCCTCCCCAAAGCTCGCGTGCAGGACGGAGTCGCCGACGGCAAGGCCGATTGATTTCGCCTCGCCTCGGTCGACGTCGGCAACGCGGGGTCGCGGCGCCTCGACCGGCGGGTCCCAGCGCGTCGATCCGATCACCCGTCCCGACGCGCGTTGCTCCTGGCGCCGCGCGGTCCCGCCGATGCGCTCGATGTGTTGGATCGGAAACTCTCCGAGGAACCGCGATGGGATGCGGGGTTCAAAGCCACCGTAGATCGTCCGTGACACCGCGTGTGTCAAGACGAGACGACGCCGGGCGCGGGTCAGGCCAACGTAGGCCAGTCGGCGTTCCTCCTCCAGGCTGTCCGGATCCTCGAAGGAGCGTGAGTGCGGGAGAAACCCTTCCTCCGCGCCGATGATGAGGACCGTGTGGTACTCCAGTCCCTTGGCGTTGTGCATGGTCATCAGCGTTACGCGATCGGCCGCAGTACCGACCGCGTCGGCATCCGCGAACAGCGCAATCTCTTCGAGAAAACCGCCCAGTGACGCGTCCGTCTCGCGCATCTCGTACTGGCTGGCCATCCTGACCAGTTCCTCCAGGTTCTGGAGGCGCCCACCGCTCGCGTCGTCGTCGCCCGAGAGCGCTTCGCGCAGCCCAGAACCATCGATCGCCGCCGTCACAATCCGGCCGATCGGCATACCCGCGGCCGCCAGGTGGCGAAGCTCCTCGCGCAAGGCGCCAAGTTGGCGAAGGCCGGTTCGCTGCCCGACCTGAAGGCCATGCACTTCATCCGCGCGCAGCAGCGCAGCGGCCGGATCAATGGCGACGGCCTGGGAGAACTCCAAGATCTTGGTGATGCAACCGGGGCCAATCCCACGCTTTGGCGAGCTACTCATGCGCTCGAGGCTGACCAGATCAGCCGGGTTGACGGCGACGCGAAGGTAGGCGATGAGGTCCTTCACCTCGGCCCGGTCGTAGAACTTCGGCCCGCCGATCACTTGGTAGAGAATCCCCTCGCGGAGCAGCGCATCCTCGACAACTCGGCTCTGCGCGTTCGTGCGGTAGAGCACTGCGACATCACTCGGTTTCATGCCCTCGTCCACGGCACGACGGAGTTCTTGGACGACGACACGCCCCTCTTCGTACTCGTCCCGACATGCCCGCACGACGACCGGGGCGCCGTCGCCAAGGTCGGTCCAAAGGCGCTTCTCGTGGCGTCCCGTGACCTTCTCCACAACGGCGTTGGCCGCCGCAAGGATGTGCCCGGTGGAGCGGTAGTTCTGCTCCAAGGCGATGACGTGCGCGTCCGAATAGTCGCGCCCGAAGTCCAGAATGTTTCTGACATCCGCCCCACGCCACGAGTAGATGCCCTGGTCGTCGTCGCCAACGACGGTGATGTTGCGCTCGGGTTCACCGAGGATGCGAACGAGTAGGTACTGCGCGCGGTTCGTGTCCTGGTACTCGTCCACCAGCACATGCCGAAAGCGTCCCTGGTAGCGCTGGCGAACCTCGGCGTCGCTCTCAAGCAGGGTGACGACGAGGCCAAGCAGGTCATCGAAGTCCATGCCGTTCATCGTGCGCAGCGCGCGCGAGTAGCGCAGATAGCACCGGGCAACGATCTCGTCGGTAAAGGAGCCAGCGGTCTCCGCAAATGCTTCTGGCCCCTCCATCCGATTTTTCGCGTCCGAGATCTGGCTAAGGACCGAGCGGGGCGAAAAGCGTTTCTGGTCGATGCCCTCCTCGTCGAGCACCCGGCGCATCACCCGCTGTTGATCGGAGTCATCGAAGATCGTGAAGTCACGCGTGTACCCGATGCGGTGCGCATCGCGGCGCAGGATGCGTGCACAAGCGGAGTGAAACGTGCTCGCCCACAGGCGCTTTGCGTCGGAACCGATCAGGTCCTCGAGGCGCTCGCGCATCTCGGCGGCGGCCTTATTGGTGAAGGTGATCGCGATGATCTCCTCCGGACGTGCACCCTGCTCGATGAGATGAGCGATCCGGTGCACCAGCACGCGCGTCTTGCCGCTACCTGCACCTGCAAGCACGAGGAGTGGCCCACCTTCGTGGACCACCGCCTGGCGTTGTGGGGGGTTCAGTTCCTCGAGGAGCGCCGACACCCAGTAAGGGTAGCGGCCAGTCCCGATGTCCAACCGCGTGAACCGACACTCTCGCAATACGAACATGTGTTCGCTATTATCCAGTCATGGCGACCACCTCCGATGGACTCCGTTGGCGACTGACCGACGATGATGGCGGGCAGCCCCATCTCTTCGATCCGGCCGACGTCGTGCCAGGAACGGATGAACTGGCCGGGCTCGAATTTCTGCACGTCCGGGCAAAGCGGATCATCAACGCGGTCCCGCCGAACTCGCGGATGCCCTTCCGGTTCACGCTGAATGCCTACCGCGGATGCAGCCATGCCTGCTCGTACTGCTTCGCGCGGCCCACGCACGAGTATTTGAATCTGAACTCCGGCAGCGACTTCGAGTCCAAGATTGTCGTGAAGGTGAACGCGGTCGAGCGGTTGAAGGCCGAGCTTGCGGCGCCGCGGTGGGAGGGTCACCTGATCGCGATGGGCACGAACACCGACCCCTACCAGCGGTGTGAGGGTCGCTACCGACTGACCCAGGGAATCGTGGCGGCGCTGGCCCAGGCCGGAAACCCCTTCTCGATCCTGACGAAGTCCACCCTGGTCTTGCGCGACATCGACCTTCTTGCCGAGGCCGCGAAGCGGACCCATGTGCAGGTCAACCTGTCAATTGGCTGTCTCGACCGTGATGTCTGGCGAGCCACGGAACCCGGCGCGCCGAACCCGTTGCGGCGGGTTGAGGCAGTCGCCCGGCTGAACGACGCGGGTATCTCGTGCGGCGTGCTCATCGCACCGGTCCTGCCCGATATCTCCGACGGGATGGCGCAGTTGACCCAGGTTGTCCGCGCCTGTGTCGAGGCCGGGGCAACGGAGATCAACACCCTGCCGCTTCACCTGCGACCTGGCGTGCGGGAGTACTACTTCGATTGGCTCCGCGTGAACCGGCCGGATCTCGTCAACGTCTACCGCGAGCGGTATTCGGGTGGGGCGTATTTGCCCAAATCGGCGAGCAACGCCCTGGTCGCAAGCGTCAACGACATCGTCCGTCGTGAACGTTCTAAACAGGGACTCCGTCCACTGCGATCAACTCCGGACTATCGAACGCTGATTGGGCGTCCGGCGCCTCGGCAGCTTTCGCTGCTTTAAGCCGCCTCGCGGGAGTCGCCGCTGCCGTTCATTCCGAGGACGGCGCGAAGCTGCGGAGGCAGACAGTCGCGGGACTCCGTCGGCCGCTCAGTGGGTATCCGGCCGTCACGGAGATCACGGATATCCGTCTCCAATTCGTTCACCCGGTTCACGAGGCATGCCAGGGCCTCGGCAATTGGATCCGGCAACCGCGTGTGCTCCAGGTCGGGAACATTCGAACCCGCGGTCGCGATGCGCTGACCGTTCACCGCCACTGGGCGCCCAGGGTTTCCAACCACTGTGGCGTTGGCAGGGACGTCCTTGACGACAATCGCTCCCGCGCCAATCTTCGCACCATCGCCAACGTCAAGTGGCCCGAGGACGGCGGCTCCGGTTCCAACGATCACACGGTTCCCGATCGTCGGATGCCGCTTCCCGGCGTCCTTTCCAGTTCCTCCAAGCGTCACTCCCTGGTACAGCGTGACGTCGTCGCCAAGCTCCGCCGTCTCCCCAATCACGACGCCCATGCCGTGATCGATAAACAGGCGGCGACCGATGGTGGCGCCCGGATGAATCTCGATCCCTGTCAGCAGGCGCGCCGCTTGGCTGACAACCCTCGCGGGTGTCCGCAGTCCATGTGCGTACATCCCGTGCGCCGCTCGATGCAGCCAGACGGCATGCAATCCCGGATAGCAGAGAACAAGTTCAGTGGTACTTCCCGCTGCAGGGTCACGCTCGCGCGCGACCCTGAGGTCTTCGCGAACCGTTGCGCCTGCTCGGCGCAAAACATCGAACGGGGAAAATGCCATAGCGGCGAGTATAGTCGCGCCCAGTTCGCGGTCGATCCGAGGCGTCACATGCGAAGCCACAAGCTGAAGTTGACATTCGTTGGAGATCGGGTCCGAGAGCCGATCATCTACACCCTGGCAAAACGTTTCGACGTTGTCACCAACATCCGCCGGGCCGACGTCCGTGAGGGCTCCGGTTGGGTCATTCTGGAGGCCACGGCAACCGCGCAAAACTTCACGGAGGCGCTTCGCTATCTCGACGAGATGGGCGTCCGTGTCGATGACCTGGAGAACTACGTCGTCGAGTAACGTCACGAGCGACGGTGCTTCGTGCCAGGTCGGGCCCAGTCCGAGTTCGCGCGCGCTCCGACTGGAGGGCCTTCGGGCCACCGGTCCAGCGGCACTGCGCGGCCTGATCACCCAGTTGCCAGATGAGCCATTGGACGCCGCTCTGACGGTGGGCGAACCGATCGTGGGCTGGCTCCTCCAGGAGGGCTTTGAGCCATGCGGGGAAACCTCCACGATGGTCCGTTCCCTTGACGGATTCGTACATCCGGCGCATGTCCCAGGAGTCGCCATCGAGGCGTACCGCAACGCGTTCGCCGACGCATTTCGAACGGCGGAGCGCGAGGCCCTGGTCGACCTCGCTGCGTTCACGGAGCTTGGCCAACCCACCGGCTACGAGACTGCGGAGGGATTCGACGCCTTTTTCGTTGCAATCCGCGATCAGCGGATTGTTGGGTTTGCCCAGGCGCAACTTCCTGAAGGATGGGTCAACTGGTTTGGCGTTGTCCCGGACGAGCGTCGCCGTGGCATCGGCCGTGTACTCATCCAACGCGTGGCGACCGCCGTAACCGCGGCCCGCGGGACGCACATCGGAGCAGTTTCCGAAGAGCGACCGGAAGCGCTCGCCTTCTGGCGCGCCCTCGGATTCAAAAACGTTTCTCGCCAGGTCACGCTCATCCGCCGTGGGGGGCGCAAGTAGTGCACGCGACCCGGGCCACGCTCATTGTGCTGGCCACGGGCGCGGTTGCGGCTGGTGGCGTCTACACACCCGGTCCGGGGTCCTACAACAGCGACCGCGATCCCTCCACGATCGTCCGTATCCACACGGGTGTCGGCTCGGTGCGCTTTCAGCAGCCGCTCGGCCGAATCCGAGTTTCGTCGTTTGGCAGCATCCGGAGCGAACGACGTATCCCCAAATTCGCCAAAGGAATGCGCTGGATCGTTCGCAATTTCGGCGCGATTTCTGTGGTGGCTCGGACCTCAAACCCTCGACCAGTTGTCGCCTTCATCCTCCGCAGTCCCGCGTACCGGACGCCGCTGGGATTTGGCATCGGCGACACGATGCGCCAAACGCGGATCTCGTTCGGTGTCGGCCGTCAATTGGTTTCGCACGGCAAGACGCTCCCGGTCTACCAGTTCCGTCGCGCCGGAACCCGCATCTTGGTCCGCTTCGATGCTCGGTCGAAATCACGTGCCCGCGTAACTGCCTGGGCAATTGTTCGCGATCCACAGCTCTCACTGGTGCGCGAAGTCCTCCGTCAGCGCTAGCTGAGCTCCGCGAAGAGGGCGGTCGAGAGGTAACGCTCGCCCGTGTCGCAAAGGAAGGTCACAATTGTCTTCCCATGGTTCTCCGGGCGCTTCGCAACCTGAAGGCTGGCCCAAACGTTTGCGCCAGCCGAGATCCCGACCAGAATGCCCTCCTCGGTCGCCAGGCGCCGCGCAACCGTCAGGGCATCCTCGTTCGCCACCGTCAGGACCTCGTCGTAGATCGAGGTGTTCAGAATCTCGGGGACGAACCCCGCTCCGATGCCTTGAATCTTGTGCGGTCCGGGTGCTCCACCAGAGAGCACCGGCGAGTCAGTCGGCTCGACCGCGACGACCAGTAGCTCGGGGTTGCGGGCGCGAAGCACCTCGCCCGTTCCCGTGATGCTGCCGCCCGTGCCAACACCCGCGACAAGCACGTCCACGTGACCGTCCGTGTCCGCCCAAATTTCCTCTGCCGTGGTCTGCCGGTGGGTCTCTGGGTTCGCTGGATTCGCAAACTGCTGCAGCACGATGGCGTTCGGGTCTGCATTGGCGATCTCGTCGGCCTTGGCAAGCGCGCCCCGCATGCCATCAGGTCCCGGAGTGAGGACAACCTCTGCTCCGTAGGCACGAAGAAGCCCGCGCCGCTCGATGCTCATCGTCTCTGGCATGGTCAGCACAAGCCGGTACCCCTTCGCGGCGCAGACCAGTGCCAAGGCGATGCCCGTATTTCCCGAGGTCGGCTCAACAATGGTTGTCGTACCCGGAATGATCTTCCCAGCGGCCTCAGCCGCTGCGATCATTGCAACGCCGATGCGGTCCTTGACGCTGCCGCCGGGGTTAAACGATTCGAGTTTTCCGAGGACCGTCGCCCCCGTCGCCTCGCCCATACGAAGGCGAATAAGCGGCGTATGACCGACGAGGTCGACAATCGAGTTTGCGATTCTCATAATGACGATAATACCGCGGCAATTGCGGAGAAAGCGAATATCGATGCTCGCAGATATCCAGACGGTCCAGATTTCGATGATGATTCCAGCCGACTGCGCCCAGGCTGTGGGTGGCAAGCTGTACATCCTGGGAGGTGGCTTCAACCACCTCGCCGTGCCAGAGTTTCCGGCGGCCCACACCTTCGACGTCGCCCTGATCGTGGACGTACCGTGGGACAACACCAACCGGCCCTACGATGTCGCCATCGAACTCGTCGACGCTGATGGCCAATCACTTGGCTATCGCGCTGAAGCCACGCTGGAGACCGGCCGACCCGCAGGCGCACGTCCCGGCACTTCCTTCGCGCTTCCGCTCGCGATCCCCGTCAGCGTGGAGTTCCCTGCCCCCGGCCGGTACGCCATCCGCGGCGAAGTGAACGGCGTGGAAGTCCGTCGCGCCGTCCTGGACGTCGTCTCAGCCGCCGAGGTTGGGTCGTAGCTCGCCGCCAACCCGCCGGAAGCCTAAGCTCGCCCGTGCGTGGCCTAGTGTCCCGCGCCGGAAGTTTCTTTACGTTTGCGACGGCTGCGACCGTCGCAATCCATCGTCCTCGGTCTCCCGAATATGGCCAGATATGCAGGAGACACTGCGTCCTGACTTGCTCGGTCTCGCTCGCCGAATTCCGCAACGAACTTCCGACGCAGGACACTAACTGGCCCCGCTCGACTCGTGCTGTGCGGCGGCCGCGATCCGGCGCAGCATCTCGGGGAACACGAACTTGTGGAAGGGCTTAACCGCGTACCAGTAGCACCAGCCGAGGAAGCCGTGCGGGTCGTAGAACGCGGTTTGCCGGATGATTGAGCCATCCCGCGTCGGCTCCACGCGAAACTGGAGCCATGCGCGCCCGGGGAGCCTCATCTCTGCCGCGAGACGCAAGAGACGGTCGGGTTCGAAGGCTTCCACGCGCCAGAAGTCCAACGTCTCGCCAACCGTTAGCTCGACCGGGTGGCGTCGCCCACGCCGCATCCCAGGGCCCCCGAGCACCATGTCAAGCACTCCGCGCAGGCGCCAGAGTGCGTCGCCGTAGTACCACCCTTGCCTGCCCCCAATGCGTTGGATGGGAGCGAATGCCTGCTCGGCGGGTACGCTCACCGCCACCCAGCGGGAGTCAACGATCTGGCGGCGCAGGGGAATGGGCGTGCGGCGAAGGAAACGGCCCGACGATGAGGCCGCGTCCGTCCATCGTGTCGGCTCTATGCCACTGCGAGAGATCGCGAGTGCAATGGCATCGGCGACGGAGCGGGGGCGGATCGTGAAGTCGCGCGAAGCCCGATCGTCGTGGACGACTGTTTCGTTTCGGACACCATCCACGAGCTTCCGTCCGACACGGGCGTACACCGGGGTGATCAGGCCGAGCCACAGGCTCGAAATACGCGGGGAGAGGACGGGGACCGGGATGACATGCCTTCGGAGGCCACGCTGACGCGCGTACTCGCGCATGAGGTCTCCGTACGACACCTGTTCCGGCCCGCCGATCTCATAGATCCGGCTCTCCTCGCAGTCGAGATCGATGGCCTCGGCCAGGTAGCCCACGACATCGGTGACCGCGATTGGTTGGGTGAGGGTACGGACCCAGCTTGGGGTCAGCATCACCGGGAGGCGTTCCACCAAGGAGCGGATCATCTCGAACGACAGGCTGCCTGAACCGATCACGATTGAGGCGCGGAACTCGATCGTAGGAACGCCACTCTCGCGCAGGATGCGCCCGACCTCCTGTCGGCTGGCCAGGTGGCTGGAGAGATCGCTCCCGGAACCAAGGGCCCCGAGGTAGACGATCCGGCGAACGGCGCTTGCCCGAGCGGCGGCGGCGAACGTTTGTGCTACCTCGCGTTCCTCACGTTCGAAGTCGCCAGCCGAGCCCATTGAGTGGACGAGGTAGAACGCGACGTCGACGCCGTCAAGCGCCTGGGCGACGGCGTCGGGTCGCCGCAGATCGACAGCGCGCACCTCGGTCGTCGCGGCGACCCTGCCGTCGAGCGCTTCCGGCCGTCGGGCGAGGCAACGGACAGAGTAGCCAGTTGCCTCGAGCACACGAAGGAGGCGCCCACCCACATACCCCGTTGCGCCCGTAAGGCCGACAACCCGCCCTGGCCGGGGCAGCCCCGCGGCGTCGAGATGCTCGTGATTCGCGGTGATCGTCATACGGCGAGCATTGCACCTCGGGGGTCGAACCTCGACGGGTACCCGAGGGAAACTACCGCGGGACCACGATCACGCAGCAGCGCAGGCCAGGCGCGCGACTGATGCGGGCGTCTGCAGTGACGAGCGGACAATCCAAGGCCTCCGCGAGCGCAACGTATGCGCCGTCGTAGGCCGATAGGTTGTCTCGAAGCTCCCAGACCCGGGCGAGGAGTCCGAGGAGTGGATACCTCGTCGCCGCAACCGCAGACCAGGTCTCCAGGGCACGCCACCCCTGTTTGGCCGAAATTGCGCCCGTATGGGCCAGCCGCCGGAGGGCGTTTGCGAGTTCGGCGTCCACGATGTGCGGGGTGTGCAGGTGCTGGTGATCGATGGTCGCGCGCGAGTGGCCGTCGCCGACAAGCGCAGCCACGACGGCCGACGCGTCGACGACGATCACGGTTCTAAGCGGTCAGCGTCTAGCGCCCGGAGGATGTCCGCGTTGGAGACCCCAAGATCAGGGAGCGCTCCGAACAACGCGCGGTTGTCGACGCGCTTTGAGACGGCGGCCAGTTCTCTGATTGCCACAGCGCTCACGGAGGCACCGTCATCTGCGGCCATTCGCTCCAACCGCTCGACTACCTCGTCTGGAACATTTCGCAGGTAGAGCGTTCGCATCCACGTATGCTAGCTCATGGCTTGCAATGTGCAACGCCTTGACGCTCTCCGGAACCCGAATCAAATCGGACCGAAGGGCGCCCCTGCTACCGTCAGGCTTGTGAGCCACTTGACGACCGCTCGGGCCGAACGCGACGACGAGATTGCCGACACGATTGCGCTCGCCGGGGCCATGGTGGATGCCATTGGGAGTGTTGTCTTGGCGCCGAAGCCCGTGCTCCGTGCCAGCGTCGCCTGCCTTGTGGCTGGCGGGCACTTGATGATCGAAGACGTCCCTGGGGTGGGCAAGACGATGCTCGCGAGGGCGCTCGCGGCTGCGGCCGGAATGTCCTACGCGCGGCTCCAATGCACGGCGGATTTGATGCCCGCTGACGTCACGGGCGTTTCGATCTACCATCAACCCACCGGCAATTTCGACTTTCGCCACGGTCCAATCTTCGCCAACCTGGTGTTGGTCGACGAGATCAACCGCTCCTCGCCGCGAACGCAGTCAGCGCTCCTTGAAGCGATGGAGGAGGGGCAGGTCACCGTGGACGGTGCGACACGCCCGCTCCCGGACCCCTTCATGGTGGTGGCGACGCAGAACCCGGTGGAATACGAGGGGACCTTCCCGCTGCCGGAGGCGCAGCTGGACCGATTCATGATGCGCCTGCACCTCGGCTATCCAGAACCCGCCGACGAAGCCGCGTTGGTCACGGGCACGGCGGGGGCGGCAAGCTTGCATGCCCTTCAGCCGGTCGCCAGCGAGGCAGCCGTTCGGCGTTCCATCGCGGCGGCGGAGCGTGTCCACGTGGACGTGGCCATCGCGGACTATGTCGTCTCGGTCGCGACGGCCACGCGTCGTGACGAACGGCTGCTGTTGGGTGCGAGCCCGCGCGCGGGATTGGCCCTTGTTCGCGCGGCGCGGGCATGGGCGCTGACCGATGGGCGTGACTACATCCTCGCTGATGATGTTGTCGACCTTGCACCGGTCGTGCTGTCGCATCGTGTGGTCGTGAGCCCGGCGGCCAGAACGCGCTCACGTTCGGCGTCGGACATCATTGCCGAGATCGTCGAGCGGGTTCCGGCACCGCCCTTGCGATGACCCGACGGGCGGGAGGCTTCCTCGGTGCAGGAGCGGCCACCATCGTGGCGTCCCGGCTCTTTGGAGCGGCCGCGCTCATGCCGGTCGGTGTGGCATTCGTTCTCGCGCCGATGCTGGCGTTCGCGCTGACGGTCCTCATCACCCGCGCGACGCGCATTACCCGACGGATCGATCCCGTCAGCGTCGTTGCGGGTGAGGGAGTGATGGTTGAGCTCACGCGCACGGGCTGGCCGACTCGGCTGCGTCTCGGGAGTGCCGTGGTGTGGGAGGTCGATCCCGGTATGGGCGGCCTTTCGACCTTCCAGACTCCTCAGGCGCCGGACGGGGTCGTGCACGCTTCTGGGGTGCGCCGGGGCCGCCACGTCCTTGCTCCCGTGGTTGCTGTCGTCCGGGACCCGTTTGGACTTTCGCAGCGAAGCATTCAGATGGACGACGGTGCCGTCGTGGACGCCCGTCCGGCGCTCCTCAATGCGAAGCCAGCAGAGACCGGACCAGCGCACGGGCGACCCGGGCGCGCGAGCGCGGGTGCCCTCGTCGGGAGTCTGGACGTCGTGGGGACGCGCGCCTACCGTCCTGGCGATCGTCTGAACCGGATCAATTGGCGACAGACGGCGAAGCGCGGCGAGCTCCATACGCTGGAGTTGATGGGGGACGATCCTGGACGTGCGAACCAGGTTGTTCTCCTGGACGCTGGCCCGGCAACCCGTACCGGGGAGCCAGATTTTGAACTCGCGGTAGCCGCGGCAGCGACCATTGCCGATCACCTCGCCCACGCGGGGAGACTGATTGCATTTGAGCACTCCGGTGCACCCAAGGAACGGGTGTCATCGGGGTACCACCTGCAGGGCCGGGTCATCGAGTGCCTCACGCGGCTCGACGGCGGAGGAGGCGAACTCGTCAGTGCGATGGTCTTGCGCGAAGCGTCGACCCTCGGGGCGGGTCGAGGTCTCATCGTCGTGACATCGCGGCCAGACCCGGGCCTGGCGGCGGCCGCTGCGGCGGTTGTCCGTGCACATCACCCGCTGGTGATCGTCTTGGTCGGGGCCGAGGCCAGTCAACGCGAGCGCGTCGTTCGAAGCGAGGGTGCGCGGCTGATCGTCGGAAGGAGTCGACGCGAGCTCGCGGACGCCCTCATCGGGGCGTGGGGCTACCGTGGCTAGGCAACCACAGCTGGCCATCCGAGCGGCGCTCTTGGTCGCGGCAACCGGAGTTGGCTGGAGCAGTCTGATTCGGGATGGCTCGCTGCTCCGCCTCGTGCTCGCGGCGGTCGTCGGGTTGCTCATTGGCCTGCAGTTCGGCGGGGTGCGCGGATGGCGGGCACGCGGCGGGGCAATGGTTCTGGCGCTTGCCGGGCTCGTTGTCCTGACGGCTGGTAGTGCCGGGGGCGGAGTGGTCGGATCCGGTTGGAGCGCTCGTGGTGTCGCGCTCCGTGCGGCTGGCCGGGTATTCGGTCACGGAGCCTTTCCGACGCGCATTTCGGCGGGAATTCTGGGGGTTGAACTCGGGGTGCTGATCGTGACGGCGGTCGTCGCCGCCTTGGCATGTCGTCGGACACTCACCGCGGTCGGTGCGACGCTCGGTGTCGTCGCCTATGCCTGGACGCTTGCGCCCCCCACGCACCCACTCCTCAATGGGGCGATTCTTGCGGCCGCACTGCTTGCTGCGGTTGGGGGTCCGGGCCCAGCTCGCGTCCGGATCGCAGCGGGCTTGTCACTCGCCGGTGTTGCCCTCGCCGCGTCTGTTCCACTGGTGTCCACCGCCTCGCTTGTTAACTGGCGCACGTGGAGCTTCACCGGAGGCCCAGCCCCCGCGTCGAGCGTGATCAGCTTCGACCAGCGGTACGGGCAGTTGGATTGGCCAGCAACGCCGACCGTCGTGCTCAGGGTCAGCGCACCGCTGGCCCTTCCGATGCGGGCCGCGGTGCTCCCAAACTTTGCTGATGGTCGCTTCACGTTCGATCCCAATAGTCCGGACGACCCGCTGACCGTTCAGGGCGACCGGATCATCTTGGACGCCGGGGCATCCGGGGGGATCCAGCAGCGCGTCACCTACACGGGTGCCGAGAGTGCGGTTGTGCTCGCTGGGGGGCGGCCGACATCGCTATCGGGCCCCTTCAAGAACGCCACCGCGAGCACGAAAGACGGTGCCATCCGGATCTCTCCGACGCTGTCGTCAGGCAGTCAGTACGTCGTCACGACGACCTCACCCGATCCGGGTATCGCCGCGCTTGCCTCGGCCGCGCCACTGCCAGCGGGCTCGGCCGACCTTCAGCTGGACGGGCGGACCCGCGTATCGGTGCCCGCATGGCGGCCGAACACCCGGAGGCTCCCCGCAGGCCGGTTTGGTGTCTACTCACCGGTCGCTGAGCTCGCGGGACGAGCGGCGGCAGGGGCCGCAAACGAGTATGAGGTTGTCGTCCGCACGGAGGCGCTGCTCAGGGAGCGCTTTGACTACCGGGAACAGCCGCCGACGCCGGTGGGCGACACCCCATGGCTTGTCGACTTTGTCGCGACAACCCACCAGGGGTTCTGCCAGCAGTTCGCGGGCGCCATGGCCCTGATGCTGCGGATGGATGGCATTCCCGCGCGCGTCGCTGTTGGCTTCACGGCCGGTGTTCCCGATTCCAGCGGGAAGGACTACGTCATCGTCGATCGCGACGCACACTCGTGGGTTGAGGTGTTCTTTCCGGGATACGGCTGGCTGCCGTTTGATC
This sequence comes from Thermoleophilia bacterium, assembly GCA_043746815.1. Classification (GTDB taxonomy): domain Bacteria; phylum Actinomycetota; class Thermoleophilia; order Miltoncostaeales; family Miltoncostaeaceae; genus JAYTQG01. The sequence goes on from JAYTQG010000211.1 coordinate 31,221, forward strand.
CCACCCCAGGGCGCTCAGCCCCGAACCGGGCATCGGTGTCTTCGTTGGGGTATTCACTCAAGGGATTGACGCTTCCGAGCTTTGGTGCTTCGCTGCCGGCGCGCCCGGTGCGTCCAGAGCGCCCGGCTCCCCCAGCGGCAACGACGCCGATCCCTCCGACGTCCCCACCGGGGGCACCTCCCAAGAACGGGACTGCGTGGTGGCCCTGGCTCCTCGGACTGGTTGGGCTGTCCATGCCACTGCTCCCCGGGGGTGTGAAGTACCTGCGTCGCCGCCGTCGCCGCCGGTCCGGATCCGCCACCGCGCGAGCATTGGCTGCCGGGCATGAGGTCTCGGACCTGCTTCGCGACCTCGCGCTCCCAGAGCCCGCGGGGGGGACGGGTACCGCATGCGCCGCGGCGCTTCACCGCCGCACCGGCATCTCGGCCGAAGCGTTCTACCGGTGCCTTGGCCGTGCGCGTTTTGGCGGCAGCGACGTGAGCGAAACGGACGCAGATGCCGCTTGGGTCGCCCATGACGAACTACGCGACGCGCTTCGCTCTGGCTCATCGTGGCCACGGTGGGCTGCGGGTCTCATGACCCCCCGCTCGCTGCGACCACCTTCGCTACCCTAGACGAATGTGTTCGGAGCACCCCGCCTACGACGCCTATCAGCGTGGGATGGAGTTGCTTGCGTCTCGCGACGCCCACCAGGCAGCCGTTGCCCTCGAGCAAGCGAAGCGCTTGGAACCAGAGAAGGCCTCGATCCGAGAGGCGCTGGGTCGGGCACGGCTACAGACCGGTGCGTACGCCGACGCAGCCGAGGAGTTCACGAAGGTGCTTGAGCTGTCTCCCACCGATCACTACGCCCACTATTGCCTCGGGCGGGCGCTCGATCGCTTGGGCAGAGCCGAGGATGCTGCCCGGCACTTTCGTCTGGCGCGATGTTTTGGGTCATCCCTGGTCACATAGCCGTTTGTCAGGCGAGGCGGGGACGCGCGGTGTCAAACCCCACGTCAATGAGACCCTGGACGCATTGGTCGACGGTCATTGCAAGGAGGCCGAGTGCGCTGTCGAGGCAGTCCGCGGTCGTGGGGCGTTCGACTTGGGCGAGCAGGTAGATGTCACCGTCGTCATCCACCGCGAAACGCCAGACATCCAGATCGAGGTTTCGCCGCAGGAGCCGCAGGTAGATCTCCGAGTGTGCCTGATCGGGGCCGCGGAGGACAAATGTGGAGAGTCGCACGTGTCGCCCGCCAGCAACGATCTGCACGGGAAGGTCTCCGCGGCGCTCCGTTGGAACTCGGACCACCCATGTCAGATCGCCGACCGCCTGAACGGGCACCGGGAGCGCGCCAAGAACCGCATCGAAGTCGGACATGGCCGGACGATAGCCCGAACGGAGCGCATCAGTTGCGAAAGGGCAGCCCCGTCGGCGTCCGCCCCTCGGTGGTATCCTCCGGCGGTTCGGGGTGTGTGCGGGTTTTCTTGGAGGTGGGCGCACGCCCACCTTTTTTGTGTCGTGAGGAGCGTGTTCGGGAACGATGGCGAGCGTGGCGAATATCGAGCGAGTCGTCGAAGGACGGCTGGGCGAAGCCCTTCCCGAGGTGGACCTTCTGGAGGTTTCACTGGTCGGGAACGGCACGCTGCGGTTGATCATCGATCATCCGGCTGGGGTCAGTCACGACCTGTGCGCCGAGGTAACGAGCGCCCTTGACCCAACGGGCCTCCGCGAAGACTTCGGGGTTGAGGTCTGGTCGCCCGGGCCGGAGCGTCCTTTGCGCACACCTGAGCACTTCACCCGGTTCGCCGGTCGGCGCGTTCGCCTGCGCATCTCAGAGACCGACGGTGGCAAGGCCCACAGCCTGACCGGCACGGTCGGATCGGCAACCACCGCCCACGTCATCGTTCTTCATCGCGAGGGCCCCGTTGAGGTCCCCCTCGCTCACATCCGAAAAGCCAGGCTTCTTCCTGAGGAGAGCGCGTGAACCGCGAGGTCATCGAGTCCATCAAGCAGATCGAGCGTGAGAAGGGAATCGATTCCGAGACCCTGATCGTTGCCCTGGAAGAAGCGCTCCTGGCCGCCTATCGCAAGACGCCGAACTGCGCCGAGTTCGCCCGGGTTGCGTTGGACCGCGACTCCGGAGAGATGCGCGTCCTTCGCTTGGATCTCGAAGAGAACGAGGAACTCCGCACGCTTCCCCAGCCCGAGCAGGAGATTCCGGAAGGGGTTGACCCGGCCGATGTCGAGCCATTGGCGCCGCTTGTCGATTGGTCGGCCTACGACGAGGACGAGTTGGAGCTTGTTGACGTGTCGGCGGACCACTTCGGGCGTATCGCCGCGCAGACCGCCAAGCAGGTCATCCTTCAGCGGATCCGCGAGGCCGAGCGGGAGATGATGTACGAGGAGTACGTCGACCGCGTCGGTGATCTTGTTACCGGGATCATTCAGCAGTCCGACTCTCGCTACACCCTGGTCGACCTTGGCCGGGTTGAGGCCCTCCTGCCCGAGAGCGAGCAGGTTCATGGGGAGCGCTACGACCACGGTGCACGCATTAAGGCAGTGATTGTTGAGGTCCGCGCGTCGACAAAGGGTCCGCAGATCATCGTCAGCCGCCGCTCCGACGAAATCATTCGTCGACTGTTCGAGCTGGAAGTTCCCGAGGTTGCCGACGGACTCGTTGAGGTTCGCAATGTGGCCCGTGAGGCAGGCTGGCGCTCGAAGATTGCCGTCGTTTCGAACACGCCTGGAGTCGATCCGGTCGGTGCGTGCGTCGGTCCGCGTGGGTCTCGCGTTCGGATGGTCGTCAGCGAGCTTCGTGGCGAGAAAATCGACATTATTCCCCACAACGATGAGCCAGCTCGCTACGTGGCCAAGGCCCTCTCGCCAGCACGTGTGCGCGAGGTGTTGGTGGACGACGAGGCTCGTCAGGCGACGGTCATCGTCCCCGACGATCAACTGTCGCTTGCCATCGGCAAGGAGGGGATGAACGCGAAGCTTGCCGCACGCCTGACCGGTTGGCGGATCGAGATCAAGAGTGAGTCTTCGTTCAACGCCGAGGAAGCCTCTGGGGACTTTGGCGACGGCGACGGCGACTACTCGCGCTGTACCGCGCTGCTTCGAAACGGCAAACGCTGCGTGAACGGTGCTGTCCCCGGTACCGCCTTCTGCGCCCTTCCCGCCCACGCGAAGTTGGCCGACGAGCCGACCCCTGCGGAGGCTGCAGAGGCCGCTGCAGAGGCCGCCGCGTCGGCAGCCGAGCCGGGAGCGCGAGGCGAGTGAGGTGCCCGAAGCCCGGCATGTGCCCGAGCGCCGCTGTGTCGGCTGTGGCCAGCGGGCACCGAAAGCGACGCTTGCCCGGTTTGTTGCGGTGGTGGACGGCGCTGGCTACCGCCTTACGCGGGATGATGTCGCCCGAAATGCGGGACGAGGCGTTTACACCTGTCGGAATCGTGCATGCTTCAACCAGGCACTCGCTCGACGCGGGTTTGCCCGGGGGGCGCGTGTCGCTGCTGGACGCCTGGTCGTGGACGACCAGCTTGCTGACACGCTCACAGACGACCTGGGCGTTCGGCCGCAATTGCTAGGAGAGCGCCGTGGATAAAAAGCGAATTTATGAAGTTGCAAAGGACGAAGGCCTTCCAAGTGCCTTCGTATTGCAGCGCTTGCGAGCTGGCGGAATCGATGCGAAGACCGCCTCGTCCACGGTTGACGTCGCGGCCGCACTGCACATTCTGAACCCAAACAAGTACCCGCTGGGTACCGCACCCGTCGCCCCGGCGAAGGCCGCAACGCGCGCACCGGCGAAGTCCGCCAAACCGGCCGTTGCCGCTCCAGTGGAGATCGACTCGGAGCCGATTGCCGATCTCTCTGGTGCCACGCCATCTGAGCGCCGGAAGGCGCGTGCCCAGGCCGCTCGTGTTGCCCGCGCCAAAGCCCTTGGAATCGACGTCGCCGATCTGCCGGGAGCACCCGCACCCGCCCCGGTCGAGGTCGCCGCCGAACTCGCCCCGGTACCGGAGCCTGAGCCCGAAGCAGCCGTCCCAGAGTCAGTCGCGGTGATCGCACCCGTCGAGGAGCCTGTTGCCGAACCCGTTGCGGTCTCAGTGGTCGAGCCGGAGCCCGTCACAGCTGTTGAACCCGAGATGGATGCTGTCCCGGAGCCTGCCGCGGAACCCGTTGTCGTTCTGGAGCCGGTCGTTGCTGTTGTCGAGCCGCCGCCAGAACCAGTTGCACCTCGTGTGGAACCGGTCGTCGTGGAAGCGCTAGCTGTTGAGACCGCCCCGGTTGCCGAACCGGTACAGGACGTGGTCGTCGAAGCCCCTCCCGCGGAGGGTTCAGAGACCGTCGCAGACGCGGCAGCCGTCGAGGCCGTCGCGCCCTCCGGAGCCGGCTCACCGCGTCGTCCGCGCGTGCAGGAACCCGTTCCGGTTCGTCCACCCATTTGGCGCGACCCAAACCCTCCGAAGCCAGCTAACAGTCGGCCAGCGCCGTCGCAACGGCCGGATGGCTCATCACCGCGCCCTGCTGCGACTCCCGCGACCCCGAGTGGTAACGGGCGTCCCGCATCGCCTGCTCCCGCTGGAGGCACCCCGGGTGCTGGTGCCGATGCCGGAAACCGGAGTACGCCCGGTGGGCGCCCAGGAGGCGCAGGTGGGGGAGCCGCCGGGGCGGGCGGCGCAGCTGGGGCACGGGGCAAGCGCCGTCGAGTCGTCATTGACGCGCAGGCAAGTCGTCGCCCGAATGGTCCAGCCGCACGCGGCGGCCGAGGCGGACGCGGCGGGCGCGACCACCGCGAAGCCGCAGCTCCCGTCATCGATCCCGAGGCAATTGTTGATGTTCAGTCCGGGTCGACCGTCAAGGAGATGGCCGACGCGCTGACGGTTCCGAGCGTCGACATCATCAAACTTCTGATGACCCTCGGTGAGATGGCGACGATTACGCAGTCGCTCTCGGATGAGGCGATCGAGATCGTCGCCGCTGAGATGGGCCGCAAGGTTCGGATCGTCCGGGCGGAGGAACAGGATGAGGTCGAGGCGGAAATCGAGGATGATCCTGCGGACCTCGTTACCCGCGCGCCCGTCGTTACTGTCATGGGTCACGTCGACCACGGTAAGACCTCGCTGCTCGACGCCATCCGAATGACTGAAGTGGCCGCGGGCGAGGCTGGCGGTATCACCCAGCACATTGGCGCGTATCAGGTACACCGTGCCAACCGGGAGCTCACATTCCTTGACACGCCGGGCCACGAGGCCTTTACGGCCATGCGTGCCCGTGGCGCGAAGATCACCGACGTCGCCGTGATCGTTGTGGCGGCCGACGATGGCGTGATGCCCCAAACAGTGGAAGCAATCGACCACGCAAAGGCCGCAGGCGTGCCGTTCGTAATCGCCATCAACAAGATGGACAAGGAAGATGCAAACCCTGACCGGGTACGGCAAGAACTGACACAGCTGGAGGTCATCCCGCGTGAATGGGGTGGCACCTACGAGTTCGTGGAGGTCTCGGCGCGGAGTCAGGCAGGCCTCGACACGCTCCTTGAGACGATCCTCCTCGTTGCTGACGTCGACGTCGACCCGAAGGCGAACCCCAGCGTTCCAGCATCGGGCACCGTGATCGAGTCGCGCTTGGACCCAGGCCGTGGTCCCGTCTGCACGGTGCTCGTCCAACGCGGAACACTGC
>JAYTQG010000212.1:0-3340 GCA_043746815.1 Thermoleophilia bacterium
GTAGCGCGACCCATGTCCGTCATGGTGGAATGCTTTGGTACCGAGACACGCCCGACTGACGAGATCGAGAAATGGGTGAACGAGACATTCGACCTTCGCCCGGCAGCGATTATCGACAAGCTGAACTTGCGTCGCCCGATCTACCAAAAGACGGCGGCGTACGGCCACTTCGGCCGCCCGGAGCCAGAGTTCACGTGGGAGTCGACGGCGATTGGCGAGGGAGCCAGGAGCTAGCGCAAACCGCGCAGGTCGTTCCGCTCGTCCGTGCCCGGGCGCTCGACCGCGCGTTTGACTACCTCGTTCCCGAGGACCTCGGCCCGGTAGCGATCGGATCGCTCGTCGCCTGCCCCCTCGGGCGGCGAGCGATCCTTGGCATCGTGGTCGGCCGTGACGGGGCCACCCACGAGGGCAAGCTGGCCGCACTGGCTGGCGTCGTCGCCGCGCCGCCCATTAGCCCTGAGCTGATGGATCTGGCTGTGTGGATTGCGCGTTACTACGCGGCTCCGTTGGCGGCGTGCCTCCGGCTGGTGTTGAGGCCGGGAGCCGACGGAACCCTTCGGCGCGGCGCCGACGGAAGCTTCCGCCTGGCCGAGCCGCCGGGGGCAGGCCGTCGGAGGCTGGTCGCGCGGCGTCTGCCCGAGATGAGTGTCGCGTCCGGCCGGCGAGCTGGGATCGTCCGGGTCCTTGCCGATGGCGGGGGAACGCTTCCCGCGGCCGAGCTCATCCGGGCTGCGAAGACCACCATGGCGACGCTCCGCCGCATGGCTGACGAGGGCACCATCTCGCTGACCACGGAGGAGAGCGGTGCCGATGCAAATGACTGGCTCGGCGAGGGCCCCCCGACGCGGAGTGTCCCTCCGACGCTCAGTCCCGACCAGGCCACGGCGCTCGCGACGATTGCGGCCGAACCCGCCGGGCGGTTCTTGCTGCATGGCGTCACGGGGTCCGGCAAGACAGAGGTGTATTTGCGAGCGATCGAACTGGCCAGGGCGGAGGGCCGCGGATCACTCCTTCTGGTTCCCGAAATTGCGCTGACGCCGCAGACGGCCGGACGCCTCCGGGCGCGCCTCGGTGAGCGCGTCGCGATTTGGCACTCCGGGCTGTCGGCTGGAGAGCGTGTGGCGGAGGACCGCCGGATTCGCGACGGGCGCGCAGACGTCGTCGTTGGTGCGCGAAGTGCCGTCTTTGCGCCAGTCCTCAACCTCGGCCTGGTGATCGTTGATGAGGAGCACGACGCCTCGTACAAACAGGACCAGAGCCCGCGATACGACGCCCGCCAAGTGGCTTACCGACGTGCGGCCGCGGCCGGGGCTCGTCTGTTGTACGGGACGGCGACCCCCCGGCCGGAGTCGTGGAAGGCACTCACGCACCTCACCCTTCGTTCGCGACCCGACGGCGCCCCGCTCCCGAAGGTGGAGGTCGTCGACATGCGCGTCCAACGGGCCGGGCCCATCTCGCGTCCGTTGGAGTGGGCCCTTCAGGATGCGGCCGCCCGCGGAGAGAAGGCCATTGTCCTCTTGAACCGGCGGGGGTTCTCACGGATGGCACTCTGCGCTGGGTGCGGCTGGATCGCACGCTGCCCAGATTGCGACGTGGCACTCGTCCTTCACCGCCCTGACGACGGGTTGGTCTGTCACCACTGCGGATTTGAACGGGGCTTTCCAGATCTTTGCCCAGGCTGCGGCGCGGCGGGTGTCATGCGGCAAGGCACCGGCACCCAAGGGTTGGAGGAGGCCCTCGCAGCGGTCGTCCCCGGTGTTCCGCTGGTGCGCCTCGACGCCGACCGGGCCGCCGGACGCGGATCAATCGCGCGAATCCTGGCGGAGTTTGCGCGGCCTGGGGCAGCAATCTTGCTCGGCACACAGATGGTGGCGAAGGGACACGATCTCCCCGGTGTCGCGGTCGCGGCGGTTATCGACGCGGACGGACCACTGCAATACCCGGACTTCCGCGCCGAGGAACGCGCCTTCTCCTTGATCGTGCAGCTGGCAGGACGCGCCGGGCGCCGGGCAGGAGAGCACTCAACGGTCATCGTCCAAGCCTGGGAGCCAGCTGCTCGCGCCGTTCAGTTGGCCGCCAACCATGACGTCCAAGGATTCCTGGAGGGTGAGATCGAGCGGCGGACCCGTCGCGGCTTTCCGCCCTTCGGTCACTTGGTCCGGGTGGTCGTGGACGGTGACGTTGCTGCCGATGTTGCCGCCGCCGCCAGTACGGTCGCCGAGCGGTTGAAGGAGGCGGCGCCCGACCTGATGGTGCTCGGCCCGGCGCGCCTCCACCGGCTACGGGCGCGCGAACGCCGGGCGATCCTCATTCGCGCTGACCGCGCCGTCCAGGCGGTCGACCCCTTGCGGAACATCGTCGCCGATCTGGCTCCGGAACTTCGGCGACTGGAGATGCGCCTGGTCCTCGACGTTGACCCGCAGGACACCTAGTAGGGCGAGTTGTCCGCGGTCCCGTTTCCAGTCTCTGAAGCAGTCAAGGAGTTCCTGCCAGGCGGCTGGGGTGATCGCGTCGTCAGCCAGAAATCCGACATGAGCAATAGTGATCCGCATCTGTTCGAGGTAGCGAACGCAGTGTGGGCACTCCAGCAGGTGCGCGTTGAAACGGGCACGCTCCGCAGTTGGCAGTGAATCGTCGAGGTACGCGATCACCAGTTCCACGAGCTCGCGACTCGGTCGCGAGCAATCATTCCTCTGGATTGTCGCGCCAACTCGCGGGCGCCGCCCCCAATGATGGGGGTCCGAGCCAGATGAGTCTTGGAATCGCCTTGCAGCAACGGACGGCGGGTCGGCCCCGGTTTCGGTCCACGCCGCCGAGAACGGAATGGATCGTCGCTCCCAAACGCCCGCTTCATGGCGACGTTCACCAGGATTCGGAAGAGCCACGTCTTGACCGACGATCGACCCTCAAACCGCGCGATCGAATTCAACGCTGCCAGCCACGTTCCCTGGGCGACCTCTTCGGCTACGGCGCGGTCTCTCACATAGACCCCAGCGAGTCGCAGCATCTCCAGGTGATGGCGGTCGACGAGTACGGCAAACCCTGCTTCGTCACCGGAGCAGAGCGCCCGGACGAGCGGCACCTCCGCGCTCGATGCAGAGGTTGTGTGCACCCGAACCGCATCGGACCTGGTGCTTCTGATGTACAGCGCAGCTCCCCTCCCGGTAGAGGGGAGCATGCGGACGACCTGCTACGACTGGCGGGTCCCGCTTCGAATTGCTGCCTCAAGCTCGGGAGTCAGCGATTCCGGGCCTCCGTGATGCTCGTGCGCGTGGGCGGCCGCACGTTTGAAGATGCCTTCGAAGGTCTCCTCGTTGAATGTTTGGTTGCATGTCGGACA
>JAYTQG010000213.1:0-3334 GCA_043746815.1 Thermoleophilia bacterium
GTCCAAGAGGGGGTTCGGGGGCTCGGCTGGCGAATCACGCTGAGCTTGCCGGACGGCACGCTCGCACATGGAATTAAACGGGGGAGGGCGCGGCTTGCGTTTCTTGACCCGCGGCATCAGCTGGCTCGGCCGGGGACGACCACGGAAAGGTGATCCAACGGCTGGTCGTGCGCCAGGAGTAATCGGCCTGGATCGTGCTGTGTGGCTTTTGGTAGACGACCGCTGTCCGAACTTCGGCGACATGCGGCACGCACAGATCGCGCACTGCTTCCAGGGTCGCTCCGGTGTCTGCCACATCGTCGAGCACCAGGACGTTCATATCTGCCAGATCGCCGAGCTGAAGGGCAGGGGGCAGGACGATCGGCCGCTCAAGGCGCTCATCGACGCCGGAGTAGAACTCTACGTTGACAAGGAAGCACCGTTTCGACTCCAACTCGTAGGCGAGCGAGCCGAGCAGCGGCAAGCCTCCGCGAGCGATGCCAAGCAGCGCATCGGGGTTGAAGCCGGAGGCCCGAATTGCTCGGGCAAGCTCCGTTGAGGCCACGCCAAACGCATCCCAGGTGAGTACTTCGAGATCACTCATTGCGGCACGGTACCCGTTTTGCGGCAACACTGGATGGGCCGACCTCGTGAGAAGTCGCGCCTGAGGGCTTCGTCTAGATGCGGCTGGATTTTGGTGTGCTGTCGTGCGGGACGGCGTCGGGGCGCGCAGGTGAGCCCGGTTGAACGATTTCCGCTTCGGGGAGTCTCCATCCTCCGACGAGGCCTGCAGAAGCCAAGGTCGGGGATCGCAAACTTCGGCGCGTACGGGATATATCGGCAGGAGTGCCCGTGACCTTGAGGGCCGAGGGCACGCTTGTCTACTTGACGGTGATGCGTCCGCGCATGCCCGCGGTTTCATGGCCGGGGACTTGGCAGAAGTAGGTGTAGGTCTTACCGGCCTGGACGGTGAACGTCACCTCGGAGGTCCCGCCCTTACCGACCGTCTTTCCGACGCTGGCGAAGACGAGCTTGCCACCCCGGACGGCAATGTTGTGCTTCGCGGTGCTTGGGTTGGTCAGGCGCAGGGTGAACTTGCCGGCCCGAGCGACGATCATCTTGGTGGAGAACGCCAGCTTTGCCTTGTCGGCGCTGATCGTCTTCGTTTGACCGGCCGTCGCGCCGACTGCTGTTGCGGCGAGCGCAGCGGTGGCGGCACACGCCATCGCCACGAGAGGGGACCTTCGGGACATCAGTTCTCCAGTCGGGTTGGAATCACGGCGATCGTAGCGCCGAGCCGAGAATTCGCCACCGTGCCGGGTCCGAATGCCCAGGTCCCTCAAGTCGGGGAGGGTGCCGCCGATTAAGTAGGCACATCGGCACGCACGGATGTTCGCCCTTGATTCACGGTCGTTTTCTTCGAGGGCCATCGAAGACCGCCGAGGGGAAGAGCATCGGCCGCTGGTGGATTCCGCGGAAACCGAACCACCCTTGCGACGCACTCTCCTCAAACTCCTCACGGCCCTCGCGGTCGTCGGAACCCTCGGCTTCTTCGCCGCTTGGGAGCCCCCGGCTGCTCTCGCTGCCCCGTGTGCGACGCCGGGCACGGATGGAGTGGGTACTGGCATTACGGGGGTTGTGAACACCTACTACATCGGCGCGACGACAACCGCTATCGGGGCAGTCGCCATCCCGGTCGGCGCGTCCAGCGGTGCCGCCCCGATCGCGGCTGGCGACTTGCTGCTGATCATGCAGATGCAGGATGCCAACATCACGACAACGAACGGCATTGCCTATGGTGATGGGTCAACCGGATCCGGCGTCAGTGCGCTGAACAGCTCGGGAAAGTACGAATACGTGCGCGCTTCGGGGCCGGTCGTGGCTGGGTCCGTTCCCCTCGCGACGCCGCTTGTGAACGCCTACACCTCGTCGACGTTCGCTGGCTCGGCAACTGCGGGTCAGCGCACGTTCCAGGTCATTCGGGTGCCCCAGTACTCGAGTGTGACGGTTGGTGCTGCGTTGACGTCTCTACCATGGAATGGCAGCGTCGGCGGCGTCTTGGCGATCGACTCGACCGGTTCCTTGAACTGGAATAACCAGACCATCAACGTCAGCGGGCAAGGCTTTCGCGGCGGGGGTGGACGGGGCCTTACCGGTGCGGGCGGCAGCGGACTGCTGAACACGGACTATCGAAGCCTCGCGACGCTGAATGCCAACGGGCAAAAAGGAGAGGGCATTGCGGGCACGCCTCGCTATGTCTCCGATTTGGCGTTTACCGTGACGGATACGGGCGTGGAGGGGTACCGGAACGGGAGCTCGGCACGTGGCGCCCCCGGTAACGGTGGCGGTGGCGGCACGGATGGCACTCCCGCGGTGGCAACCCCTGGCGGAAATGCTGAAAACTCGGGCGGCGGTGGCGGTGCAAACGGCGCTGCCGGTGGCCTTGGGGGAAACACATGGAGCTCCAACCTCGCCGTCGGCGGCCGGGGCGGATCCGCGGTGACCCCGGCGGCGAATCGCGTCATCCTCGGCGGCGGTGGTGGCGCTGGCGCGCGAAACAACTCAACGAACGGAGCATCCAGTGGCGGCGCTGGCGGCGGTATCGTCCTCGTCCGGGCGGGTTCAGCGACCGGAACCGGCACGATCATTGCCGACGGCACCGTGGGCTCGACACCCGTCAACGATGGAGGCGGTGGTGGTGGCGCTGGCGGCAGCGTCATCGTTGCGACCAATGGCACGGGAGCGGTCGGAACCCTGACCGTGAACGCGCGCGGCGGTGCTGGCGGCAACGCCGATCCCACTGGTGCGTCCCACGGGCCCGGTGGCGGCGGAAGTGCCGGCGTGGCGCTCCTTTCGGGAACCGCGACAACGACGCTGACGGGCGGCGCGGGTGGCACAACGACGACCGCCCTCATTCCCTATGGCGCCACCGGCGGATCGAACAACATCGGCACGACCTCAACCACACTCGGCGCGCTGCCCACCACAAGCAGCGGCACCGAGTGTGTCCCGGTATTGACGGTCGGCAAGAGCACGTCGACCCCGCTGGTCATCAACTCGGGCGCAGGCGGAACGGCGACGTATGCCATCACGGTTGCCAATGGCGCTGGCCTTGCTGCCGCGACGAACGTTTCGATCGCCGACACGTTGCCAGCTGGATTCACGTACGCCTCAACGACGACCGTTGCGACAGCTGGCGGCGCGACCCGCCCCGCGACCGTCAACCCCGTGGCTGCCTCACCGACTCCCACATGGGGAACGTTCACGATTCCTGGCGGTGGCTCGGTCACGATCACGTTTGTTGCGACGATTCCGCCGGCTGCGAACGGGACCTATCAGAACCCCGTCACGGCGA
>JAYTQG010000214.1:0-3311 GCA_043746815.1 Thermoleophilia bacterium
GCGTCTGAGGGAACGAACTCGTCCACGGCAAGTGGGCTTCCATGCGCGGCGACCGCATCGGCGAGTGCCTTGGCGTGCGCCTGGTAGCTGGCTTCCATCGCCTGCACTGCGGTGAGCAACGTGGCGTCCAGCTCGTTGATCGCCGCAAGGGCTGCGTCGTCGACGCGGTACTGACCCTGGCCAAGGATGCGGATGATCATGCGCCCGCCTTTCCGTCACCGATCTGGGTACTCGAACCGCCAGCGCCGAGTTCACGCTTCATGGCCTCAAGCTCCGTATCCACCTGCGCTCCGGAGCTGACCTCGGCGAGCTGACGATCAATGTCGCTGCCGGAGCCGGTGAAGTCCTGGAGGGCACCGGAGTCGATCAGTTCGTCAATCGCCCCAGCACGCGCCTGGAGGGTCTCGACCTTTGTCTGGGCGCGGTCCATCGCCATCCCGACGTCGCTCATCTCCTCGCTAATGCCGGAGACAGCCTCGCCGATTTTGACCTGGGCTTCGGCAGCGGTGTACTGCGCTTTGATGGTCTCCTTCTGGGTGCGGAAGGACTCAACCTTGGCGGAGAGCTTGCTCTCGGCAGCGGTCAGCTTGTCCTGCTCGCCTTGCAGCTGTTCGCGCTGTGCGTCGAGTGATTGCAGCTGTACCTGGAGGCCTTTTTTACGCTCAAGTGCGACCCGGGCGAGGTCCTCGCGGCCAGCAACCAGACATTCACGTGCCTTCCCATCCAGCTTCGTGACCTCAAGCTCCAGCTTGTTCCCCTGAAGCTCCAGACGCTTCTTGCTAGTGGCAACATCCGCGACTCCGCGGCGGACCTTCTGGAGGAGTTCAAGCTGCTTCTCATACGAGTAGTCGAGTGTCTCGCGTGGATCCTCAGCCTTGTCGAGCGCCTTGCTCGCCTTCGCTTTGAAGATCGACGACAACCGCTTCATCAGGCTCAAGACAGCCCCCTATGGGGTCGGTGGATGGTGCCCGGAAATTGTATCAGCGGGAAGTTTTCGCCGGTATGAGGAGAACTTTCGTTGCCTGCCGGATCGCCGTTGAGGCGGCCCTGACACGCACCTGGTAGACGCCAGCCGGGAGCCTCCCGATACCGAGCCGCACGCGGTTGATTCCTGCCGGTACCGCTGCCGTTGGCCTGCTGAGGACAGGCACCCATGCGGCCTTCGTCCCCTTCGTTGCCGCGGTTCGGCGCAGGAGCTGCACCGTCACACGCGCAGGTCGGTCCAACAGGTAGCGAATGCGGAGCAGGCGTCCGTACCGCACGGCGGTCAACTGGCTGACCGTGACGGCGGCTCCACCGACAGGAGCGTCGTAGACGGACTCGGGCGCATCGATGAATCGTTCGACACCGTTGCCTGATCCATCGCGCGCCACGACTCGGATCGATGCCACCGGACGCGAAACACGCACCGAGAAACTCCCGCCCGTATCGAGGACGGCTGGTCGTCCGTTGACGGTAAGCGCGATCACTCCGGATGGATCGTTCGCGCGACCGGTGACCCGAACGGCCGCGCTCGTCACACCAAGTGGCGCGAGGTCGAGCGTCGGGGGGACCTGATCGGTTGCGGCGCGGGCGCGGGCGAAGATGTCGGGCTGGTCATCGTCATCACCAGGTACGAAGGGAACTGAGGGGGAGCCATCTGCGTAGCGGAATACGAGGCGTGATCCATTCGCGGCGAGCACCGGTTGGCTCGCACCGCGAGCGAGTTGCGACCCGTCCAGCCGAGTGCTTTCGCGGACCGCGATACCGGCGGTTGCGACGATGACGTCGGATGCTGCGGCGTTCGTGTCCGCAGGGACGATGTCGGTTGCGCCGGACGCGAACGCGATCCGAGAGCCGTCCGCGGTAAGAGACGGCGCATCGCTTCGCCCGTTCCCTGCGCTCATGCCGGAGGACGCCCGCGAAATCAGTACGCCAGCCCCGCTCGACGCGAACGGGCGTGCCATGTAGACATCGGTGAGCCCATTGGTATCGCGGTCACGATCGTAGGATCGGTCGCTCGTGAACACGATCTGCTGGCCGTCGGCTGAGAGTGCCCCAACAGTCGCACCACCCGGCTGCGATCCGTCCGTGGCGACGCTCGCCAGCCGCGTCAGCCCGGCGGGAAGGTCCCGGACGATCACGTCGGCCGACCCATTCGTGTCAGTTGGGGTCAGGGAGTCGGATCGTGAATCGGCGTCGAAGGCCACAACCCGGCCGTCACCGCTGATCCTTGGATTGGTCGCGTCACCGGAACTCTGCGCGCCTGCCTCAGATCGGCTGGCGAGCGCGGTCGTGGCGAGACGTACGTCACGCACGAGGATGTCCGAGTTGCCGGCGTTTGTGTCTTCGGGGATGAGGTTTGTCGCGGCCCCACTGGCAAACGCAATGCGGTTACCGTCGCCACTGATCGATGCCTGGCCAAGGACACCCACCGTCGCTTGCTCGCCGCTTCCAGACCGGTCAACAAGGAGGATCTCACCTGTGGTCAGATCCTTTCGGAAGACGTCGCGCCCGGCGACGTTCCGATCAGACACAACAAGGTTGGTGGCAACCGCGCTGAAGACCGCGTAGCGGCCGTCCACCGAGAGCCCATGAAGGGCACGAGTTGGGTCCTCGTCGACGTCTGCGTTCGCGGGCTGACCACTGGTTGTCGAAGAGGCCAGGTGAGTCACCCCACGTTCGAGGTCTCGCACGTAGAGCTGGCGCACCCCTCCCACGTCGCGTGCGGTGAGGTTGGCGCGGCTGGTGAAGGCGACCAGTCGCCCGTCACCGGAGATTGACGGCGGACCCGCCGCGACGGGTGTCCCGTCGCGAGGAATGCTGACCCGAACGATCTCCCCCACTGCCGCGGTCAGGGTGGCGGCGAGCACCCCAAGTCCGACGACCGCGACGTGAACGCGCGTCACGACGGGCGGTTTTCGCGTCGATGCGCAAACCGCAGACCCGACCAGGTGGCATCGATCGCGCAGACCTTGATGTCCACGATCCCGGCGGCAAGGCCAACCTCCCGAACAACGCTGTCATCGACGTCGGTCGCCATCTTTGCGGCCTTCTTGGGCCACGCGATCCAGAGGCCAGCAGCGGGAAAGATCGCCTTCGCGAGGGCCGCGATCCGCCGTTCCAGGCGGGCGCGCTCGGTGAAAAACGCGACGACGAGGTCCGGAGAGCGCCCCATTGAGGTTCGGAAACTGACCCCGTCCGGGAGCGGATCAAGTAGCGCGCGGAAGCCGACGGGCTCATTCAGCAGCGCGACCGTCGCCTGCGTCTTAATTCCCAGCTTCTTCGCCAGTGGGGTGCCCGAATAGCCCGTCGTCATTGCGCGAAGTGTA
>JAYTQG010000215.1:0-7342 GCA_043746815.1 Thermoleophilia bacterium
GCCGAGGCAACACCCCGGACCGCGCCGCGGCTGGTCCGGCTCACGCGCAGGTGCAATGGGATCTGGATGGGCTTGCCAGCACGTAGGCCCGAGAACTTCAGGATCAGCGCTCCGCCCACCAGGCGGGCCCCCTTGGGCAGACTGGTGAGGCTTGTCTGGGCGGGAATGATGATCCGTACGATTACGCCCTTCGCCACATTGCGGGACAGGTTTTTCACACTGACATTCAGCGTCACCGACTGACCGGGCTTTGCGATCGACGCCCCCGTGAAGGCGATCCCAAGCTTCGCGGGCTTCGGCTTCGGGGCGATTCCCGTCGGGACGCGGGCGGGTTTGCCGAGCGTCATCTTCGTGGGGTTTCCCTGACCAGCCACCCGTGGGTCGTTGCTGAGGGTCGTTGGCACATTCGTGCCCGCAACGCTGGCCTGGTTGGCAATCGTGGTCACGCTGGACGGGAGGTTCCCCTTGATGCGGACCGAGAACGTGAGGGTGACCGAGGCACCCGTTGGCATCGTCCCAATGTCCACTGCCACCTTGCGCTCCCCCGGGACGGTCCCCGACGTGACGGTTCCCGCCGAGGTGTGAACCGAACCGGAGACCAGATCGACGCTCGGGTCCAGGTCGTCGTTCAGAAGGACGCCCGTGGCCGTCTGGTTCCCGGAGTTCGTGATGACGAGCGTGTAGGCGATCGTGTCACCCGAGGTTGCGCCACCGGAGCGGTCGGCATCGGTCTGGATCGCGTCGGTCTTCGTCACCGTCACCTTCGGTGCGGCGTGAAGGGCAGTCACCGTCGCGTCGCCCGGCGCTGCGGTCGTTGGATCGTCGCTCTTCGTGTCAGCCGCGTTGGTACTTGATGCAGCTGCCTGGTTTGTGATCTGGGTAACGTTCTCGGCGATCGACGAGGCCACCCGGACCTGGAGATCGACCGTCGCGCTCCGGCCTCCTCCGATGGAACCGAGGTTGGCATCAACCTGACGATCCGCGCGTGTGATCGAACCTTGGCTCGCCATCGCCGAGCCGTCCACCAGTGCGATATTCGGATCCAGTACGTCCGAAATCAGGACGCCGGTCGCCGTCCGGTTGCCCGTGTTCGAGACCGTGATGAGGTAGCGCAGCGTGTCGCCCGGGCTGACCGCACCGTCGCTGTCGGCGTCGATCAGGAGTGTCGCCGCCTTCGTGACCGCAAGCTTGGCAGCGGCGCGCAGGGTGGTCACCGTTGGGTCGCCAGCGGCGCTGGTTGACGGATCGTCAGAGCTGATGTCTGCGAAGTTGCTTCCCCCGACCTTCGCCTGGTTGCTGATCGTGTTGACGTCCTGTTCGATGGACAGCGGCATCTTCACCCGGAAGGTCACTGCCGTGCGCTCACCGCCACCGGGGATCGTCCCGACGGTGACCTTGACGGTCGTGTCACCGGGGGTGTTCCCAAGGTTGATCGTCGACCCCGGACCGACCTGCACGGTGCCGACGATCAGGGGGGCGTTGACATCCGGCGTGTCGGTGACGACAACGCCGGTGGCACCACTGTTGCCAATATTCTGCACGTCGATCGCATAGGCAAGTGTGTCGCCGGGACTGGCGAACCCATCGTGGTCGGCGTCGTCGACCAGGGAGACGCGCTTTGAGAGCACGACGATCGGATCGGCGGTGATCCCGGTGACCGTCGGGTCTCCCGCCGCGAGTGTCGACGGGTTATCAGTCTTTGCATCCGGGAAGTTCGTTCCGCTGACCGTGCCTTGGTTGGCGATCCGGTCGACTCCGGCAGGCACAACCGCGTCGATGAGAACCTTGAAGGTGATCGTGGCGCTGTCGCCGCCAGCGAGGGTGCCGACGTTGACGCCGACGGAACCGGCGTTGCTGGTCACCGTCCCTGAGCTTGTCTGGACTGAGCCCGCCACCAGCGACGAATGCGCACCGGGCGTGTCGGCGAATGCTGTCCCCGCGGCGTCCTGATTGCCAGCGTTGCGGAGCGTCACCGTATACAGGAGGGTGTCACCAGGACTTGGACCGGCGGGCGCCGTGTCCACCACAACGCTTGCCCGTTTCTCGGCGGTCACGTTCGGTGCAGCGATAACGCTGGTGCGGGTTGGGTCATCGACGGATCCGGTGGAGGGGTCGTCAGTGACGACGCTTGGGAAGTTGCCACCCTGAATCGTTGCCTGATTCGAGACCCCGGTGACACCGGCGGGGAGCGGTGACGCAATCCGAACCTCAAAGCTGAGGGTTGCGCTGGCGCCGCCGCGAATCGTGCCGAAGTCAACGCGGACGGTCGTGTCACCCGGAGCGTTGCCGCGATTGACGGTGCCCTGGCTGGTTCGGACGGAGCCAGCAACGAGGGTTTCATTGGGATCAGCTACGTCATTTGCGATTGCCGCAAGTGCGTCCTGGTTTCCAGCGTTGGTCGCGGTGACGGTGTAGGCCAGCGTGTCACCTGGACTCGGCGACCCGTTGTGGTCAGCGTCCAGGACGAGGATGGCGGACTTACTCGCGGAGACCTTCGGCGCGGCGGTCAGCTCGGTCCGCGTGGCGTCACCCGGGGCGGCCGTGGCTGGGTCGTCACTGGATGCGACGGGAAAATTGCTGCCGCTGGCGGTCGCCTGGTTGTTGACGGCAGTGACACCGGCGGGAAGCGGTGAGTTGACCGTTACGTCGAAGCTCACGTCGGCGGTTTGGCCCGCGGGAAGTGTCGTGAGGTCGACGGCGATCGGATCCGTTGCCTGCGTCACGGTGCCTTGGCTGGTGTGGATACTGCCGCCGACGATCGTGACGTTCGCGTCGAGGCGGTCGTCCACGACGACGTTCGCCGCATCCTGGTTTCCGGAGTTCGAGACGTTGAGCGTGTAGCGCAGCGTGTCCCCAGGGCTCGGGACCCCATCATGGTCAGCATCGACACGCAGGCTGGCGATCTTCGTGACACTCACCGCCGGGGTGGCCCGGATGAATGTGGCCGTCGGATCACCGGTGGCACCGGTCGCAGGGTCGTCGGTTGGGAGCGCCGGGGCATTCGTTGCCGTGATCCCACCCTGATTGCGAACTCGCGAGATGCCAGCAGGGACAGTGCCCGCAATCTTCACGTTGAAGGTGATGTCCACCCGTCCGCCCGCGGCGATCGTGCCAACGTTGACGCCCACCGAACCGGTGTCACTCGTGATCGTGCCCTGGCTGGTCTGAACGCTGCTCGCGACAAGTGGGGCGTGGACGTCGGGCGTGTCGCTGAACACCACACCGGCAGCCGCGCGGTTTCCGGAGTTCGTGATGGTGACCTGGTACGAGAGCGTGTCGCCGGGGCTCGGGGCTCCGCTGTTGTCGGCGTCGATCAGGAGCGCGTCCGCCTTCGTCGAGGCGAGGCGCGGGGTGGCGGTGATCGCGATGGCGGTCGGATCACCAAGCGGTCCGGTTGACGGATCGTCCGTATTGACGCCGGTCGTGTTCGACGCGCTGATGGTCGCCTGGTTGTCGATCGTAGTGACCCCAGCTGGCACCCCCGCTGCGATCGTTGCGCGGAAGCTCAGCGTGGCCTGGGCGCCGCCGGGCAGCGTGCCGATGTCGGCGGAGACGGTCACATGACCCCCAGCGTTACCCGAGGTAATCGTCCCGGTGCTCGTGACCACCGATCCAGCGACCACGGAGAGGAGCGGGTCCGGAACATCCGAGAGTTCGACCAGCGTCGCGTTCTGGTTGCCGACGTTTGACGTCGCAATTACGTAGGCCAGGGTGTCGCCCGGACTCGGAATCCCATCGTGGTCCGCGTCGACAACGAGTGAGACCTGTTTGGTTGATGTGAGGCGAGGCGCAGCAACGATCGACGTGATGGTCGGGTCGCCTCCCGGCCCGGTGGAGGGGTCGTCGGTGACGAGCGTTGGAAAGTTGCCACCGCTCAATGTCGCCTGGTTTTGGACCCGAGTCACTCCGGCGGGCAGGGGGTTTGCAATCGTGACTTCGTAGGAAATCGTGGCGACGCCACCGTCGCCCGAAATCGTCCCAAGGTTTGCCGAAACACGGTCGTGACCGCCGATAGACACAATCGCGACGCTCCCCTGGCTGGTCCGAGCGGAGCCACCGATGATGGTGAGGTTGGGATCCAAGGGGTCGGTCACGACCGCGGCCGTGGCGCTCCGATTGCCCGAGTTTTGAATCGTGACCTGGTAGAGCAGCCTGTCGCCGGGGCTTGGAACGTGGTCGCCGTCGGCGTCGACCAGAAGCGTCGCGGTCTTGGTGGCTGTCATCCGTGGCGAGGCCGTCAGCGGAGTCAGCGTCGGATCTCCACCGGCAAGGGTTCCGGGATCATCGGAATTGACGAGCGGAACATTCGACCCGGAGATGGATGCCTGGTTGGAGAGCTCAGTAACACCTGCGGCGAGCGGTGAGCGAATCGCAACGGAGAACGAAACCGTCGCCGTTGCACTCGCTGGCAGCGTGCCGAGGTTGACCCCGACGCTGGTGCCGCCGCCTGCCCCTGCCGTGACCGTTCCCCGGCTCGTCTGAACAGAGCCCGAAACCAGGTCAACATTGGCGTCCACGATGTCGCTGAGCGTCAGGCCCGCGGCACCCTGATTGCCGGAGTTCGTAACCGTGAGTGTGTACGCGACGGTGTCGCCGGGGCTCGCGACGCCGTCGTGGTCGGCGTCATTCAACAACGCGGCCGACTTGGTGACCGAGACCTTCGGTTGGGCGGTGAGGACGGTTACTGTCGGGTCCCCGCCGGAGAGCGTCGAGGGATCGTCGCTCAGCGTCGAGGGGAAGTTGGATCCGGTGACCGTGGACTGGTTCGAAACGCGATTCACGCCGGGATCAAGCGGCTTGACCGTGACCTCGATGCTGGCGTTTGCCTGCTGTCCGCCCGGGATGGTTCCGAAGTTGATCGAGAGGGGTCCGCCAGCGTTCGTGATCGTGCCCTGACTTGTCCGCGCGGACGCAGCGTTGACGGTCAGGTACGGGTCGAAGACATCATTCAGGGCCACGTTCGCTGCAGCCTGATTGCCGGTGTTGGCGACGGTGATGCGGTAGAGCAGCGTGTCACCGGGGCTTGGGACGCCGTTGCCATCTGCGTCAACCAGAAGGTCGACGGCCTTCGTGACGTGAACGTCTGGGCGCGCGCTTACCGATAGGACGGTCGGGTCGCCGCCAGCGGGTGTCGCCGGGTCGTCCGTCGGCGTTGCGGGAACGTTCGATCCGCTGACAACGCCCTGATTCCGCACGCTCTGCACGCCCGCAGGCAGCGGACTGACGATGCGAGCGCTGTAGGAGACAACAACCTGCGCCCCACCGCGCAGCGTTCCGAGGGCGACTGCGACGCCGCTATCACCAGTGCCGTTGCCGGTGGTGACGGTCCCGGACCCAGTGCGGACCGAGCCACTCTGAAGGGCCGCGTTCGTGTCGGGAGTGTCCGCAAAGACAAGCCCGGATGCGTCTTGATTTCCGCTGTTGACGATGGTGACCTGGTACAGAATGGTGTCGCCAGGACTCGGCACGCCGTTGTTGTCGGCGTCGTTGAGGAGGCTGACACCCTTCGTGGAACTGACGACCGGGGTCGCGGTCAACGCGGTTGTTGTGGGATCGCCGGGTTGGGCGGTGTCGGGGTCGTTGGTCAGGACGGTCGGAAGCTGGTTCGAGCGGACGGCGGCCTGGTTGGATACGTCGGTCACGCCAGCGGGAAGCGGCTTCGTGACGTCCACCTGGAAGGTTGCGGTAACGCTCGCGTGTCCGGCAAGGGTCCCAACATCGACCCCAACGGTGGTGTCGCCACCGCCATTTCCAGCGTCAATCGTGCCAGCACTGACGTGAACGGTGCCAGCGTGCAAGGGCGCATTGGCATCGGGGGTGTCGTCGATCCGCACGCCTGTTGCGGCGGAGTTGCCGGAGTTCTGGAGCGTGATCTCATAGAGCAGTGTGTCCCCGGGGCTCGGGACGCCATCGTGATCCGCGTCAACCAGCAGCGTGGCCCGTTTCGTCGCGGCCAAGCTCGGCGCGGCCGTCAGGGCGGTTACCGTCGGGTCGCCAGCGGTCGTGGTGCTGGGATCATCAGAGGACGCGGCAGGGAAGTTCGTGCCCGTGACGCTGGCCTGGTTGGCGACGTTGCGCGCGCCTGCCGGAAGGGGATCGGCGACCGTGACCTCGAACGTGACGTCAGCGGAACCACCCCCCGAAATCGCGCCAAGATCGACGGCCACGTTGCGGCTACCGGCGGCCGAACCCGCTTGAATCGTCCCCTGACTGGTGTTCAGCGACCCCGCGACAATGACGAGGTTCGCACCGATCGGATCGCTGAGGCGTATGCCCGCCGCCGTCCGGTTCCCGGTGTTTGAAATGTGGACGAAGTAGCCGAGGGTGTCGCCGGGGCTTGGGACGCCGTTCGAATCCGCGTCGACGGTGAGTGCGACGGACTTCGTAACGATGAGGCGGGGGGCCGCTGTGATGGCCGTTGAGGTTGGGTCACCAGGCGCCGCTGTCGACGGATCGTCTGTGCTGACTGCCGTCGTGTTGGAACCGGTGATGGTGGCCTGGTTGTCCACGCTCGTAACACCCGCGGCAACGGTCGCCGGAAGGGTCACTCGGAAACTGATGCTCGCCTGGGTGCCACCGGGAAGCGTGCCGATGTCAACGCCGACGCTGACGTGCCCACCGGCGTTTCCCGACGTGATCGTTCCCCGGTTTGTCACCACCGAGCCAGCGACCACGGATAGCAGCGGGTCAGGAACATCGCTGAGCACGAGCGCGGTCGCGTTCTGGTTGCCGACATTGCTGACGGTGATCAGATAGCCGAGCGTGTCACCGGGGCTCGGGACGCCGTCGTGGTCAGCGTCGACGGCGAGTGACACCTGCTTGGTCGACGTGATCCGAGGTGCAGCAGCCAGTGGTGTGACGGTCGGGTCGCCGCTCGCTGCGGTCGTCGGGTCGTCGGTGACCACACTCGGGAAGTTGCCACCAGTAATCGTGGCTTGATTCTGGACCTGCGTCACCCCGGCGGGCAGCGGGGTCGTGATGGTCACCTCGTAGGTCACCGTCGCAGAACCGCCGTTTCCAGGAATCGAGCCGAGGTCGGCCGCGACACGTTGGACGCCGCCAGTTGTGGTGGTCGTGGCGGTGCCCTGGCTGGTGCGCTCCGAGCCTGCAACCACGGTGAGGTTGGCATCGAGGGGATCGCCAAGGAGCGTGGCACTGGCGCTGCGATTCCCGGTGTTGCGGATGGTCATCTCGTAGAGCAGCGTGTCCCCGGGGCTCGCGACGTGATCGGCATCGGCATCGATCAACAGCGTGGCCGTCTTGGATGCACTGACGCGCGGGGCAGCGGTCAGCGGCGTCAGCGTTGGATCCCCAGCACGAGCGGTGGCGGGATCGTCCGAGT
>JAYTQG010000216.1:0-3280 GCA_043746815.1 Thermoleophilia bacterium
GGCGATCTCTTCCCCACCCTCGATCAGGGAATAAAAGCCGGAGCCGCCGAAGACACCGATCTCAGCGTGGTGATCCGTCATCGTGCCGCTATCTCCTCAAGCGTTTGGTGGATGAACATGAGCCTCACCTCAACGCAGCACCCGGCGAAGCGCCGAGCCCGTGAGGTCCGCGATGGCGGTGACGGCCACAAGTGCGAGCAGCGTTGTTGTGATCGCAGGGTAGTCAAACGCAGCGATGTCCTGGCCGAGTACGGCGCCAAGCCCACCCGCGGCGACGAGACCAACGACCACCGTCTCGCGGATCGCCACCTCCCAGCGGTAGACGCCAAGCGCCGCAAAGCCCCGGGCAAGGCGGGGAATGCGGTCATAGAGGAAGACCTGGACGAGGCCCGCACCGGATGCCCGCAGGGTCGCGGCCGATCGTGGGTCTTCATTCTCGACAAGCTCGGCCATCAACCGTCCAAGGACGCCCAGGTTGTAGACCCCCAGCGCGAGGGCTCCGGGGACCACTCCGGGGAAGTAGATAAACAGGAAGACAAATGCCCAAACCGGGGGCGGGATCGCCCGCAAAATCAGAAGGAGCGTGCGTGCGGCCAGTCCGCACGCACTCCCAGCCAGACTCACCGCGTGCGCTCGACGTGCAGCGACAAGCGCAAGGGCAGCTCCACCCGCAAGCGCAATCGCGATTGACAGGATTGACATCGCCAACGTTTCGGCGCATTGACTGATGAGCGCGCCCCAGCTGCCGACAAGGCGCGACGGAAATAGCTCGCCCACCAATCTCTGGGCGTTCGTCACGGTCCGCGAAGACCACAGCGTGCCGAGGTCCGCATGGAGGTGCCACCAGGCAAGCGGAACCGCCAGGACGGCAGCTGCTCGCAGGCTCCGAGACACGACAACGTTTTTCCCAGCGCGATCGTCGCGGGCCGCCCTGCGCCAGCGACCACGCATGCGGCCGCTCAGCGCGTCGGCGAGCGCGCAGAGCGCGATCACGACGTAAAGAAGCGTCCACATCTCGCCGTAGTTCAGGCTCTGAAATGACACCTTGATTTGGAATCCAAGCCCGCCAGCTCCGATGACGCCCAGTACGGCCGCCGCGCGAATTGCGCACTCGAAGCGGTAGCAGCCATAGGCGACAAGGTTTCCGCCCACCTCGGGAAGGAGGCCATAGACCAGTGCCTGCGTCCGTCCGGCCCCCGCGGCCCGGAGCGCCAAAAAGGCTCCCGGGGCGGCGTCGTCGAGCATCTGACCGTAGACGCGCGCCGTCACCGCGCCGAACGGGACACCGATCGCAATGATCGCAACGAGCGGATTGACACCGAGCACCTGGACAAGGAGGACCGCCCAAACGGCTTCGTGCACGGCACGCATGGGAATGAGGGCCACGCGGATGAGAGCCCGGGTCGCCGTGGCAAGGCGACTTAGCGGCGTTCCCCGCGACCATGCGTGCGAACCGGCCAGCGCCAGGGCGAGACCAATCACAATGGCGAGCGCCGTGCCAATGAGCGCATATCCGAGCGTTACGAGGGTGGACTCCCAGACGACGCCGAGGAATTCCCGTCCAAGGGCTGGGTGAAGGGCGGCGGCGAAGAACTCGCGAAACTGCGGCCAACCTCGGGAATTGAAGATTTGGGTCTGCCCTCGCGTCGCAAACCAAAACGATCCGGCAATCGCGATCAGGATGGGAGCGAAAACCCAACCGCGACGCGCACCGCGACGAGAGGTTCCTTCGGCGCGCGCGGGACGGAGCCGAAGGTCGTCGGGATCAATAACCAGTGACGCTGGAACTCGTTCGGTGCTCATGCCGATGGTCCCGTCGGGCTCACTCGCTGCGATCAATCCGGTAGAGAAGCTCCAACTGTTCGTCGCTAACGCGCTCGACGGGCAGGTCGAACGCGACAACACCAGCTCGGAGGCCGATCATGCGGTCGCAGTGCTCGCGGGCAAGCTGTGGATCGTGCA
The DNA here is from genome assembly GCA_043746815.1 of Thermoleophilia bacterium. Taxonomy (GTDB): domain Bacteria; phylum Actinomycetota; class Thermoleophilia; order Miltoncostaeales; family Miltoncostaeaceae; genus JAYTQG01. Next base: position 1,963 of record JAYTQG010000216.1, read on the forward strand.
CGCTGACAAGCACCGCGCATCCCCCGCCTGCGAGGTCGCGGAGTCGCCGGAGGACCTCCCCGCTCCACGCGGGGTCGACGGATGAGACCGGCTCGTCGGCGAGAACCAGTCGGGGTCCTTGAACGAGGAGCCGTGCGAGCGCGACACGTTGCTGTTGTCCGCCGGAGAGGGTGTCCGTGCGGGCGTCCGCGAGTTCCTCGATACCGAACTCCCTCAGCGCCGATTGAACCTCCGCGCGCCCAACGGGTCGCACGAGACTTCTCAGGGAGCGCCCCACCGTCCAACGACCCAGCCGTCCGGCGTTGACATTGTGAATCACCCGCAGCGAGCCGGGAAGTGAAATGGCCTGTGGGACGATGCCGATGTTGGCCCGCACGGCGCGCCGGGAGCGTTCGTTGAGGTGCGAAAGACTGTGGCCGAGGGTCCGGACGGTGCCACGAGACGCAGTGAGCGAGCCATCCGCGAGCGTCAGCAACGTTGATTTTCCTGCACCCGAGGGACCAACCAGGGCAACCATCTCTCCGGGCCGAAGACTGAACGTCACGTCCTGGAGCACCCGTTCGGGGCCGTAGTCAAACCCCGCCGCGCTGAACTCCAGCGCGGCGGATCCAGCGGACAAGCCAGACGGGAGGGTGGCCTCCTGCCTACCTGATGAGCCCAAGCTGCCGTCCGATCGCCTCGATCTTGTCGTAGTTCGATCCTTGGGTCGGCACGAACTTCTTCGCCCCGAAGAGCTCAAGCACCGCGGCCTGCGCTGGCCTCTTGTTGTCCAGGGCGATGATCGCCTGACGCAGGGCCCGGTTGAACCCCTTTCCGAAACGCTTGTCCAGGTCCGGCCGTGCGAGCCAGTGATAGTCGGAATATGTCGGGGACTCGAAGATCACCTTTACCTTGGACTGATCGACAGTGCCATTCGCGACCGCGCCCAACCAAACCTGACGGTTCAAGGCACCAGCCTCAAAGGTACCGGCCTCGACCAGCTTGATCGTGGCGTCGTGCGAACCGGAGAACCCCGCGCTCCCGCGGAGGTCGGTAAGCGCGACTCCGGCCGTGTTCAGGAAGTACTGCGGCATGAGGCGCCCGGAGGTCGATGACTCGCTGCCGAACGTCAGTGAGTGACCCTTGAGTGCGACGAGGCCAGCGACGTCAGCGATCGGTGCGATACCGGAGTCGACGTTGGCGATGAACACCGACTGGAACTTCGCGTCGATATCCCGCTGGGCGAGAAGGTGCGAGCCCGGAGTCTGAATTCGCGCTTGGACGCCGGTGAGTCCGCCGAACCAAACGGCGTCAAGGTCGCCAATTCGGAAGGAGGAAA